>CAYVKW010000001.1:0-9897 GCA_964452285.1 uncultured Pseudomonadales bacterium
TGATATACTAAGCAATAGTTAGTTGCAGTTGCCAACAAGAACATCTCTTGTCAACGCGACCGCTCTTTCACAAGTTGATTGAAGTTTAGATTGGTGAATAGGCAATTATTTGTTCGTAAAATCAAAATCCTTTTAAAAAAAGTTTACTTCTATTAACAAATAATTGCCTATTACACCCAATTTAGGCAATGTAATGGTTATCCAAATTAAGTGAGGAGGAATTTTGGATGAGACTTAGCATTAAGTATGGACCATTCAGCACGGACAGGAAAGCCAGCAATTTCTATGACAAACTCGTTAATTTCCTGCAAGCACAGGGAGAAGACAACGAAATTCGCGGTGCACGTATGTCGGCAGATTGCCGTAGTATCACTGCTAAAACCAAAAGCAGCAGCATCTCTTGTATTCCATTCGCTGGTGAAATTACTACCAGCGTCCGTATTCACATCTCGGAGTACTTGGAGCTTGTGCCAGAACGTCGTGGCATCGTGATTTTCAATCGCGATACCACTCTCGCCAAACCATACGTCATCCGTTTTCCCGATGAAGACGATGGCGAGACTGCTTCTTTTGTCTTCAAAACGTCTTGTTACCAAGTTGCTATGACCGTGAACGCCAATGGTTCTGTCAGCTACGACATCAAAAAACACGTACTCAAGGATCTTAGCAAGGATGGTTTCACTGTAGGTACAGAGCTTATCGAAGAAGGAGAATTCCGTACACTCTCTGATCTCGAGCTGACTACCAATATTTACAAGGTCATGTTACAAGCGGCATACGAAAAAAGATTCATTCCGCACAAACCTGTAGCGCATCTTGCTCGTAGCCATCAAGCTAATCATTAAACAATCAACTTACTCACGCGCCTTGAAGGTCATACTTCAAGGCGCTTTTTCATCAACCGCATTCCACTTGATCTATTTTTGCGTGAAATTAACACTTTTTTCCGACTAAATTCTTGTTAACAATCTCGCTTCTGACGTTTGCCTTTTCTCTGGCGTATCAAAAGCCGAAAATTGCCGACCCACAGTCACTGTCTGCACTGACCATTCATTTTTTTGTCCGTTCAGTCGCGACGCTGACCATAGTTCTTTAAAACCAGAATTTTTTGGATCTCCCAAAACTAATTCGTATTGCGCTTGGTGCTCTCCATTAACCAAAGTTTCACCAATTTCATCTGGACTCCAACAGCTCGCTTGCCCTTGATTGCGCCACTGATAAACCATCGGCATCTGACTCACCAAAATTATATCCGGTTGATAATCTTGCACTGCTTGCCAAGCCGCCGCAAAACTCACTTCACTACCTTTAATGCGCGAAAAAATTTGCATTTCACCATTATCTACCGCTTTTAATTGGAAATTTTTTCGCCCTAATTCTTCCCCTTTCCCCTTCTCTTCTTCATTTTTTATTTCGCCCATAGGCAAAACTCGTTTCAAAAAATGAGTCAATCGACCGTTACCAGCTCCCAATTCCAATATTTTTACTTCTTTTTTCCTTTGTTTACCAAAATCAAAGCTCTGTATTTTTTGACTCAAATTCATCACCAATTCTTGAGTTACAAGTTCAAAACTTTGACCGTATTGCCAACAAAACTCCTGCCATTTTTGCACCGCTTGCTGCATTTCGTATTTAGTAAAAATACTTTTTTGTATCCGTTCCAATTCCGTCACGCTTGGCAAATAAGTTTCTCCGCTTAATTTCCGCTCTAGTGTTTTTAGGCTTTCCCAATTTTCTGGTGATTCGTTATTATTCTCTTTCCACATGATTTTTCTGATTATAGCTGAAAAGTAAATAAAAACAATCAATGTCATAAATATAATAAAGGTCATAGAAATAAACAAAACGTATATTAGTTAGTAAAAATTAATTTTAATATCATAAATTATGTCAAAAAGTCATTATCAATCATCTATTTCACCTAAAAAACTAGTTATTTTAGGTTCCACTGGTAAAATCGGTCAACACGCTCTCAATATTGTCGATCGTTTTCCTGATCGTTTTCAAGTTATAGGTTTATCTTGCTTTCATCCTTCACCTCTTTTTGACGCCCAACTTACCAAATACAAACCGCGCGCGAGTTGCATCGCCAGCACTAATCCTACTGGGCTTCTTGATCTCGCGCGCCTCCCCGACGCCGATCTAGTCGTCGTCGGCGTTGTCGGCGCTGCCGGTCTCGCCCCCACTCTCGCCGCCATTCAAACCAAAACTAATGTCGCTCTCGCTACCAAAGAAGTCATGGTCATTGCCGGCGATCTCATCACCGCTCAAGCCAGAAAAAACCACGTTAAAATTATACCTATTGATAGCGAACTTTCTGCTATCTTTCAGTCACTTCACGCCGGTCATCGCCGCAGTGTAGAGCGCGCTTATTTAACCATGGGCCAAGGTTCCATCGCCAAACTCTCGCCTTCACAAATGGCCACACTTTCTCCCGCTCAAGTTTTGCAAACCAATCACTGGGTGATGGGCCAAAAGATTATGGTTGACAGTGCCACTTGCGTTAATAAAGTTTTTGAAGCGATTGAAACTCACCATTTTTTTCATTTGACCGCCAATCAGATTTCTGTTGTCGTTCATCCTGAATATCTTTGTCATTCTCTGGTGGAATTTATAGACGGTTCGATTATCGGCGAATTTGGCACCGCCAATATGGATCGTTACTTGCAATTCGCCCTCTGTTATCCTCAACGCTGCCCGGCGCCACCTTCCGCTCATCTCTCTCTTTTTGATCAACATCTCTCTTTTCTTCCTCCAGACACGACCCGTTTCCCCGTTCTTACTCTCATCCCTACTCTTCTTCAATCACGCAAAAACCTCGCCGCCGTTTTTCATGGCGCCGATGACATTTGTGTCCAATATTTTCTCGAGGAGAAAATTAATTTCACTGCCATCGGCGCCATTCTTATTCAAGCTCTTGAAGAAGCCAATTCTTCCACCTACGCACATTTTTTCACTCTTCCCCGCTCTACCACTCTTGACCAGAAGCTCGCTCACTCCCTTGAATTGGAAAAGCTTGGCCAAAAAATTGCCTTAGAAATTATTGCCAAAGGTTCATATGTACAAAAATAAAACCGTTTCTGCCATTATTAACTGTGCCGGTAACGGCACTCGTTTCGGTAAAAACAAACTTGTCCAATCTATTAGTGTCAATAACGATTTTACTTCAGAAACCGTTATCGTTCGCACGATTAAGAATTTTCTTTTGCCAGAAATTGACGAAATTATCGTCACAGTCAATCAAAAATATCTTACCCTTTATCAAAAAATGCTATTGGAAGAAGAAAAACTCCCCGTCAAACTCGTCCTCGGCGGGTCAGAGCGCTATCTTTCCGCTTTAAATGGTCTTCAATCCGCTTCTAGCCAATTAGTTCTCCTTCATGACGGAGTCAGACCTTTTGTCACTAGAGACCTGATTTTATCCCTTCTTGCCGCTACTAACCATTATCAGGCGGCTATTTTAGCCGTTCCTGCCACTACCACTATTAAAGTCATTGATCCGGAAACCAAAGTTATTCGTCAATCACTGGCTCGCCAAAGTAGTTGGCTCGCCCAAACACCTCAAGTTTTTGATCGGCAATTACTTATTCGTGCCTACCAGCAAGCTATCGCCAATCATTATCAAATTGTTAGCGATGATAGCGAGCTTATCACGCGATTTTTTCCTCAGGAAAAAATCGCCATCGTCCCCGGTCATGAAACTAATCTCAAAATCACTTTTCCTCTCGATTTAAAGCTCGCTCAACTCATCGACCTCGAACAATCTTAATTCCCCTCTTTTCTGCTTTTTATCCAAAGCTCGCCCGCTCATTTTTTGTGCTTTAATTAGTTTATATGTCCAAATCCACACTTACGCGCGTGCTCGCCCCACTTCTTTTTTCTTGTTTAACCATGGGCTTGACTTTTTGCGCTTCCACTTTTGCCAATTATTTCGGCCAAAATTTCAAGCTCGACAATCTTCAGCTCAATCTTCTCCCTTTGTCCATGTTTATCTGGTATTTACTTGCCGCTTTACCTACTAGCCAATTAATGCGTCATTATTCAAACAAAATCCTCATTCTCTTTGGTCTTAGTTTTATGACTTTAGGCGTCATTGTTCTCATTTACAGTCGCAATTTTGCCCAAGCTCTTTTCACTTTCTCGCTCTTCGGTCTCGGCAATGTCATTCTACAAGTAATTTTCAATCCTTTACTTTCCTTTATCGCTCCTAGTCCACGCGACGGCACCAGTTTTATGATTTTACGCCAAATCACCGAAGCCATCACTGCCATCTTATTGCCTTTCTTCTTGATTTGGAGTCAACGTCGTTTTGGTCATTGGCAAACTATTCTCTACTTGACTTTAGCCTTTGCTATTGTTGCTCTCATCTGGATTGCTTTCAGCAAAATTCCCCAGCAGCCAGTACAAAAAAGAATTACTTGGCCTATTATTAAAAAAATTCTTACCACTCCAGGAGTAATACTTTTCTTGCTTGGTATTGTCACTATTGGCGGTTTTAATAACAGTTTGATGACTATTGTACCCCGTTTTCTTATGGAACGCACTCACCTTGATTTTACCACTGCCAATCTTAGCAATACTGTCTTTTTTGGTTGTCGCTTGGTCGGTGAAATTGTCGGCGCTATCCTGCTTCTTCGTCTCAACCCCTGGCGGTTTTTCCGTTTTATGTCCATTTGTGGCGTTTTAATTTTGGCCGCTCTCCTTCTTTCTCGTCAAGCTTGGCTTATCTTCCTTCTTGTCGGTGCCGCCGGCTTCGTCTATTCCAGTCTCACTTCGCTCATTTTTACTCAAGTTTTAAACAAAGCGCCAGGCCAATCAGCCGCCGCATCTGGTCTCGTCATTACTAGTTGGGCTGGCGCTTCTTTCTTTTCCCTTATCACTGGCATCATCACTAAGTTCGCCGACAATCAGGGTAGCGGCATCGTCTTCTTCCTTCTTTGTGCTTTAGTTGTTTATTTTCTCAGTTATCGCTTTTCTCGGCTCGCCAATTCTCCATCGTCCCTTCCCACTCCTTCTCTTTCCCCTTCCCCTTCTCCTTCCTCCTCGTCCACTTGAAATATTCCCGCATAATTACCGCATTATTCCCGCAACCTCAAGTATAATTAGCAATATCTTGAAATTTAGTTTAATATCACTACGCCGAAATTAAGCATTGTCGCTAAACATAGCCACAAAATATTCGGAATCAGAAACCAAAGCGTATTTTTGTTAATCCGAGCATAAACGCTAGTCATCTGCACGAATACAATTAGCAAGGTTACCAAGATAAACAAAGCCAATAATGGTTGTGCTAAAGCAAAAAAGACCGGTGTCCACAAAAAATTCAAGACGATTTGTCCTAAGTATAAATTTAACGCCTGTTCATGAAGATTTTTGCTCTTCAGAGCAAAAATCTTCCCTTTCGTTTGTAAAATTATCACCGTTGCTGTACCCATAAAAATATACAGCATCGTCCAAACTGGCCCAAATACCCACGCTGGCGGATTAAAAGAAACTTTATTAATCATCGGATACCAGCTTCTCAATCCTTCCACCGTCAAAATCGATCCCAAACCACCAGCTAAAAAAGGCGGCAAGAAAGCAAAGGCGATTTTCTGCCGCCAATGCCATTGCGATATTTTCCATTTTATCATCATTCTTTATTCTAATTCCGAAACCAGAAAATATCGCCTTATTCTTACCGCAACCTTACCGCAAAAAAAAGAGTGCCTTTGTCATTTGACATTAGCACTCTTGTAGTTCTGTTTTGCCCGCCACTCTTACGTCTTGATGACGTAAATCGGTTTTTTTGATAATTTTGTGTAGCCACACAAAATTATCATCACAGGCTTTCCTCTCGCGGAAATATAGTCAGGTTCTTCTAATTTAAACCGGGCAATAACGGGGATATGATAACCATTATAGCGCGCCAAAAGGTCCGCTAATCTTCCAGTACCAACGCAATAGTAATGTTCATGGCTTTTTAAGACCACCCAACTTGCCGAGTGATATGTTTTCCCCAAAAAGGACGTCGCCCTCACATCATTCTCTGCCGCCTTGATAATTTCCCGGTATTTCATATTAAAGTCCTCCTCTTTAATATATTTTGCACCTGTTACAGAACCAACCTTATTATAACTCTTATTGGTCTTTTTGTCAATCTTATAGGATAAAATAGTCAGGCGTTATTGGTTCTCACCTCTCTCCACTTCCCCAAAAAAACACTTTTAACCAAGAAAAAGTCCCGCCTTTCCAGGCGAGACCTTCAAATTTTTGTTCTTTTTTGTCTTTGCACTTGTTTTTACATTCGTACTTATTATTAGACAATTTCTTCTCTATCCGGCATGCCGATTAAAGTACAACCAGCGGCGCGCAACACTTCCAGCTTTTGCCAGACGCTTCTGATGCGCCGCTTCTTCACTCCTTCTAGCGCCTCCTCCTTATCAAAAGGTACCAATTGCGTCCGACCTGCATTATAGAGAATCGTGCCAGACTTGCCGTTTTCAATCGCTCCTAGCGTTTCTGCCGCAAACCGCGCCACTAGCTCCCGATCACGCTGAGTCGGCGTTGCTCCCCGAAACAAATGACCTGGGTCTATAAATCGTACCGAAGGCGTCATTAGACCGTCATTTTCCTTTTTCAGCCATTCTTGCAAATTTTGCGTAAATACTTCACCATTGGTTACCGTTTTTTCCATCAAAGCGATCGAGCCGTAAGTCTTTCCCCGTTGCCATCTTTTCGCGATCGCTTCTCCAGTCGCCACCAATAATTGGTCTTGCGCTAAGTTCGGCTGATGCAAATTGGCCACGAAGATGTCAGCTCCGCCTTCAAACGCCGACAGCATCAACTCTACCGAGTTATCACCCATCACTTCCACTACGAAATAGCGTCGATGAGTTTTTGCCGTCGCATTGAGCTTATCAAAAGTTTCCATTACTTCTTGCGACGCCGTATAGTAACCAATACTTTTCACTGAAGCATTGTTATTATCAATGCTTTTACTGGCATGAATCAAGGTTATTTCCAACCCCGCATTTTTCAAGGCCGGCAATAATGTTTTCTCTAAACCGCGTCTCGTGCCGTCGCCGCCGGCCACCACCAGCGCATCTAATTGATGCTTTTTGATCGTCGCCACCGCCGCGTTGCCTAGCTCCGGTTTAAAGAAAAATCCCTTATTACAGCCCAAAATCGAACCAGCCACTCGTTTAATTCCAGTTGTCGTTTCCGTTGTCAGCTGCATGTATTGATCCAAACACAAACCTTCGTAACCATACTTAAACCCAATGATTTCCACTTCCGCTCCAAACCGAGTTTCCAGCATCGCTCTTAAAAAAGCAATGTAGGCATTCAAACCTGGAGCATCTCCGCCAGAAGTCAAGATTCCTATCCGCAACATTGTCCTCTCCTCCTTTTTTATCAAGTGCTTTTAAAGAACTATTTTTGATTCACTCCGCTTTGTTTTTTCTTGTAATTCCAGCAAAGTGACTCACTTTCATTATTATAACATACTCATACTAAAGATATCAATCAAAATCTCGCTTCTTCTCTCCCCAATCAAAAAGTCACATAATTTGAGCTTATCAGCTTTTTTTCTTTTTTATTTTCCTATCGTTTTAGAAATCATCAAACAAAAAAATAGCCGTATATCAATTGTTTTCCTACACCTATTTCAGTTAGCAGTCGCACCACTTATCTGCTAAAACTTTTTAGCATTAAATCTGATAATGTTTGCTTATAAAATATCTATTTCGTTCCTCTTTGATTTTTAATGTTTTGGTTTGACTACTACGTTCATAATCTTTTTGGGCACATAAATCAATTTCACCAACTCATTTTCCTCTAAATAAGGCTTCATCTTGCTCTCTTGCTGCACTTTCTCCCAAACCTTTTCCTGGTCATTCCACTCGGCCGGTCCAATTGACACTTGTGCTCGCAATTTTCCGTTCACTTGCACCGGCAACTTAATCATTTCTTCTTCCATCAAAGTTTGTTCAGCTTTTGGCCAACCACTTTCAAACACACTTGTTTCCTCATTCAAGCTTTGCCACAATTCTTCCGCAATATGTGGCGCCAAAGGCGCTAAAAGCTGTAATAATCGCCCATAATCTTTTTGCCAGACAGATTCACCTTCTTGCATTTTATTCACCAAAATCATCAAACCAGAGACCACCGTATTAAATTTAAAATCTTCGATCTCTTCAGTCACTTTTGCTATTGTTTGATGCAATAAAGTCGTATAAGGCAGTTTTTTCTTCGCCGCTTCTTCATCTTCGCTCTCCGCCCGCACTTTTTCTCTTAACTGCCAGACTTTTTCCAAAAACTTGCGCACGCCCACCACGCCTTGTGTATTCCAAGCTGCTGGCTGCGCAAACGGTCCCATGAACATCTCGTAGACGCGCAAAGCATCTGCACCATAAGTTGCTGCAATTTCGTCTGGATTAATGACATTCCCCCACCGTTTACTCATTTTTCGTCCGTCTTCCGCCAGAATCAAGCCCACATGTTGTAATTTCGAAAACGGTTCTTTGGTCGATACAGCCCCGATATCATACAAAAATTTATGATAAAAACGAGCGTAAATTAAATGTCTAGTCGCATGCTCCGCTCCCCCCACATATAAATCCACTGGCATCATTTCTTTTTCTTTCTCTTTCGACACCAGCTTTTCTTGGTTATGTGGATCTAAATAACGCAAATAATACCAAGAAGAGCCAGCCCATTGCGGCATCGTATTCGTTTCTCTTCTGGCTTTTTCTCCGCAAATAGGACAAGTTGTTTCTACCCACTCCGGAATTGTTGCCAATGGTGATTCACCAGTGCCAGACGGTTCATACTGTGCCACTTCTGGCAGTTTCAACGGTAAGTCTGACTCTGGCACCAAAACATTACCGCAATTTTTGCAATGAATCATCGGAATCGGTTCGCCCCAATAACGTTGGCGCGAGAAGACCCAATCTCTCAATTTATAACTCACTTTTTTCTCCGCACTATTAACGCATTCCAGATCAGCTACGATTTTCTCTCGCGCCTCCGTACTTTTTAAGCCGTCGTATTTACCGGAATTGATTAATATGCCGTCTTCTGTCATCGGCAGACTGTTTGTCTCGCTTTTCTTCTCTTCTGCCTTGGCTTGTTCATCCACGCGATTTTGCTTAATTACTTCTTTTATCGGTAAACTATATTTAGTCGCAAAAGCAAAATCGCGCTCATCATGAGCTGGTACTGCCATTACTGCTCCCGTGCCATAATCACCCAAAACATAATCTGCCACCCATACCGGCACCTCTTCTTGATTTATCGGATTTATTGCCCACGCATCAGCCAATCGCACTCCTGTTTTCTCCCGCGTCATATCTGTTCTCTCACTCTCTTCTTTTTTCTCGCATTCGCTTATATAATCTTCCACTTCATCTCGATTTGTCACTTTTTCCAAAATCAGCCTTGCCTTCTCTGGCGCCATTACTACATAAGTTACTCCACTTAAAGTATCTGCTCTGGTCGTAAAAACTTCCAGTTTATTAGTTTGCACTTGCCCCGCTATTTTTATCTCAAACCGCACTTTCGCTCCCTCGCTTCTGCCAATCCAATTTTCCTGCATCACTTTGATTGACTGCTCCCAATCCAATTCTTGCAAATCCTTGAGTAATCTATCCGCATATTTAGTAATTCTCAAATTCCATTGTCGCAAAGGTTTCTTCTCCACCACACTTCCGCACCGTTCGCAATGTCCATCTTCCAAATCTTCATTCGCCAAGCCGGTTTTACAAGAAGGGCACCAATTAATCGGCGCAAAATCCTCAAACGCCAATCTTTCTCCGTCAATATCTCGCTTTTGCGCCTCCGTCAACTCCGCTTCCTTCTTTTTTCCAAATTTCTTTTCTATCAGCTTCTCAATCGGTTGCGCCTTGTCCAAGTCCG
>CAYVKW010000001.1:9997-39481 GCA_964452285.1 uncultured Pseudomonadales bacterium
CTCTTATTATACCTTGATTTCACCCCAAAAATCGCCAGTAAATTCTCATTTTCTTTTCCCTTACAAACAAAGCGGACTTGATTTTCATCAAGTCCGCTAATCACATTGTCTCTTAAAAAACTAAGCTGCTACCTTAATTTCTTTCTTCTCCGTTTTCAATTCTTCATAATAATTTGCCAAAGTCGTCGTTATATATGGTGCCAACCATAAATAACCAATACCGCAAGTCAAACTCGCCAATATTGCCCAGCCAATGAAGCTCAATTGCAAAACAAATAATTCCCATTTATGACCATCCATCATTGCTTCAGACTTATCCAAAGCTTCTTTAAAACCTAATTTTTTATCATCGGTTAAAAGAAAAAACGCTTGACTATAAGCATAGCCCTTGATGATTCCAGGAATAATAAAAAGTAGTGACCACAAGACAATTTTAAGCATCATCCATAAATAAAGCTTGATTGATGGGGTCAACATGTCACCAGTAAAACCTTCAAAAACAATTTTCCACTCTACTTTTTCTCCTCGCATCAATCTCAAAAAATATTTACTCAAAGCATAGCATAACGGACCAGCTATCAATAAAGTTATCACTGTTCCCACCCAAGAAAAACTATTACCCAAAGCATTGCTCAAACCGCTGGCCAAACCAACAATTACCATGTACACCAAAGTAAAAATTGCCGCATCCATCCATTTGCCAGCCAACTGCTTTTTCGCCGCCGCCTTTAATTCTGCTCGAGTTTTCATAAACTTCAACCTTTCTATTTATTTTCCTCCACTTTTTTCAATTGCACGCCAAACATCACCATTATAACGGCTTTTAGCACAAAATACAATCCAATTTTTAACTTTTTTTGACCTTTTACAAAATCCACTAAACCAGACTTTTACCTGTCATTTCTCTCGGCTTTGGCACACTCATCAATTTCAGTATTGTTGGCGCTACATCAGACAATAATGCTTCTTCATGCGTCAATTTGTCAATTTTCACTCCTTTTGCCGGTATCACCACTAGCGGCACCGGATTAATCGTGTGCGCCGTCAATGCGGCGCCCGTTTCCCGATCGCACATTTCTTCCGCATTGCCATGATCAGCCGTGATTATCACCGTGTATCCACTTTTTGTTGCCATTGGCACCACTTCACTTAAGGCCTTGTCAATCGTCTCCACTCCTTTGATCGTCGCTGGAATATTACTCGTGTGTCCCACCATATCTGCATTACATAAATTGGTGGCAATAAAATCATAGGTACCAAAATGTAATTCTTGGAGCAAGCGCGCCGCGATATCAGGCGTTCGCATCTGCGGCTTTTGATCATGAGTTTTGATATCGGAATAAGAATCGATCATTAATCGATCTTCTCCTTCAAAAGCCGCCTCTCTTTTCGCATTGAAGAAAAAAGTCAGATGAGCGAATTTTTCCGTTTCCGTCACTCTAAGCTGTTTTTTCTTATTTTTACTCAACACTTCTCCTAGAGTATTTTTTAATTCTTCTTGCGGATAGGCCACCAAAACCCGATATTCTGGTTTGTAATTGGTCATCGTCACCATCTCCAAATCCGCTTCATCTTTTTTAGTTAGAATTCTTTCTGTCAGTTGACGCGTCCGATCATTGCGGAAATTGGCAAAAATCACTGCATCATGAGTCGAGATTGCTCCCACTTCGCCAGCATCGTCAATTTCAATCAAGGCTGGCTCTATAAATTCATCCGTCACTCCATTTTCATAGGCTGCCTTTATCGCTTCTTCCGCTGACTTAAAAACTGGATGTTTATCTTTTACCCCTTCCAAAACTTCAAAAGCTTTATCAGTCCTCTCCCAATTGTGATCTCGATCCATCGCATAATAGCGACCAGAAATAGAAGCAATCTGCCCCACTCCAATTTCTTTCATATAATCTTGCAATTCTTGCACATACTGCAAAGCACTTTTTGGCAATGTATCGCGCCCATCAGTAAAAACGTGCACAAAAATTCTCTTCAAACCATATAGCTTCGCCGCTTTTAATAAAGAAAACACATGATCTTCATGCGCATGCACTCCGCCAGGAGAAATCAATCCTTGGATATGCAACACTGAATTGTTTTTTTTCACATGCTCAAAAGCTTGAATAAAAGCGGGATTATTGAAAAAAGTTTCATTGGCAATGGCTTTATTAATTTTCACCAAATCTTGAAAAAGCACTCTTCCAGCACCAATAGTTAGATGATTTACTTCTGAAGTGCCCATTTGCCCTTCTGGTAAACCCACCGCTTCTCCAGCTGCCGCCACCACTGCTTTTGTGGCAGAAGTTGCCCACAACTTCTGCCAAAATGGCGTTTTTGCCAATTCAATTGCGTTTCCTTTGTAAGCTGGCGCCAAACCCCAACCATCCATGATAATCAAGAGCACTTTGCTTGGCGCCAGCTCATGTCTTTCATCTTTTTTATTTAGACTTTTTTTATTCAAAACCTTATTTTTTTCAATTTGCATAGCTACTTTATTACTTTGCACTTTCTTGATTTTTTATCTTTTAATCACGCGAAAAACGGTCAACTTCCCTCTTATTATTTCCCAAAAGGAAATTTGGCATAACTCGCTTTTTCGCCCAACTCTTTTTCAATCACCATTAGACGATTGTATTTCGCGATTCTTTCACTTCGGCACAAAGAACCAGTTTTAATTTGTCCTGTCCCCGCTCCCACCACAAAATCAGCAATAAAGCTATCTTCTGTCTCGCCAGAGCGATGTGACACCACTGCTGTGTAACCATGAGCTTTAGCCAGTTGAATTGCTTCGATGGTTTCGCTCACTGTCCCGATTTGATTCAATTTAATCAAAATCGAGTTTGCCGCCTTCATTTCAATTCCTTTTTGCAAACGCACTGGATTGGTTACAAAAAGGTCATCGCCTACAATTTGCAATCTCTCTCCCAATTTAGCCGTTTTTTCTACAAAACCTTCCCAATCATCTTCCGCTAGACCATCTTCAATTGATACAATCGGATATTTATCCAACCACATCGCATAGCGCTCGATTAATTCTTGGCTAGTCAATTTCTTACCCTCTGTCGCCAAATTATACTTTCCTTCCTCGGCTAAATAAAATTCTGACGCGGCTGGATCCAAAGCAATCGCCACCTGTTTTCCTGGCTCATAGCCAGCCGCTTTGATCGCTTCCACCATTAATTCTAAAGGTGCTTCATTAGTGCCCAATGATGGAGCATAACCGCCCTCGTCGCCAACGCTAGTCGCAAAGCCACGCGCCGCCAATAATTTTCCCAATTTGTGAAAAACTTCCGCTCCATAGCGGACCGCTTCGGCCATTGTCGGCGCGCCCACTGGCATCACCATAAATTCTTGCATATCAGAAGACTTGCTTGCATGTTTACCACCATTAAGCACGTTCATCATTGGAATCGGCAAAGTATAATGGTCAGTTTGATTACCGAAAAGTTCAGCTATATATTGATACAAAGGCTCATTTTTACTCAAAGCGCCGGCTTTGGTTACTGCCATTGACACTGATAAAATCGCATTTGCACCCAATTTACCTTTATTTTCTGTTCCATCCAAAGCCAACATTTTTTCATCAATGGCTTTCTGCTCCGTCACTTCCATGCCCACCAAAGCCGGCGCAATTATTTCATTCACATTTGCCACCGCCTTTAAGACACCTTTACCGCCATAGCGACTCGCATCGCCATCTCTCAGTTCCACTGCTTCATGCGAACCAGTTGACGCTCCAGAAGGTACTCCTGAAACCGCCGTCACCCCGTTTTCCAGAGTTAAAGTCGTCCACACTGTTGGATTCCCTCTGGAATCCAAAATCTCTTGTGCCACAATTGTTTTAATTTTCATCGTTCCGCCTTTCTTTTTTTCTTATTATCTTCCCCTATCAAACCCCACTATTATAAACCATTTTTGCTTTTTCGCTTTGTCAATTCTTCTCTCTTCTCGCTCCGTGATTTTGCTCTCTACTCTATTACCTTCACCACTTGTGCCACCCAATAATTAGCTGCAATCGGAGTTTCTTCATCATAAGTTACTGCCACCGTTTCTCCCAAAAGTAGACCTTTTTCGCCTGTAATCATTTGTGCATCCGTCGTCAAAAAATTCAATTCTTTTTTTTCATGAGTTAAGATAGTAATATTATTCATTGTTGCCTCTATCAACTCTCCTATCGTCACTGTCAGCACCGTCTCTGTCGCTCCCGTGGTTGCCTCATCATTAAATTCTCCACCTTCAGCCAGCTTTTGAGCACTGGTACTTTCACTCGTCGGTTGGACCATTGTCCTCTCGTCAGGTGCTACTATTACCGTTTCCGGCATCGTTATTGACGTCTGTGCTTTTTCTTTTTGTTGCTTTTCCAAATATTGTCTCCAACCACCTACACCTACTACTGCGCCCAGTAAAATCAATAAAACTATTGTCCAGATTTTTCTTTGCATCTTTTATTTACTCTTAGGCAAACTTTCACAAGCCTTTCCGTCTTTATCTCCGTCCAAACCATTTACGTCTCCGCTTACTCCTCCAGCATTCTCAAAGAAAGTTTGCGCCGCTTCTTGCGTTTCAAAGTCGTCACAATTGTATTCATTAGTTTTCTTTCCACCGCTAGTAACAATATTACCCTCTTTATCCCGCATCACGTCCCCATTATTATCTCTTTCCACTTTTGCATCGCTCCAAGATTCTCCCGCTAGCACTTTGCCCAAATCCCAATCATTGTTTGTCGACTCTAAACCCAGAGCCGCCACTAAAATCACCAAAATCGCCGCTAAACCACCTTTTAGCCAGCCCCCATTTTTCCCATTAGCCGCACTGCTAAGTGATGATAATTTTTTTATTTTTGGTAACGCCATCGTTTCTCCTTTTTAGATTCCCAAAAAAGAATCAAACATATTAGCACTGTACATCAAGTATAATACCACCACGATTAATAGTCCAATCACAATTAAACGGACCGCTTTTTTATCTTGTATTTTTCTTGCCATAGGCTCATTATAACACAAAATTATTTATTCCTATTAAAGTCATTACGACGCTGACAGCCAGACTGTCTAACTGCCGTCAACTAAAAAATTAAGAGCAAAAAAACTCCGCTTCTTTATCATCAATCCTCAAATTTCGACTCGCCACCGCTTGATAAAAACTTTTTTCATGACTGACCAAAATCACCGTTCCAGTAAAATCTTGAATCGCCTTTTGCAAGGCCTCTTTTGCCACTGTATCCAGATGATTAGTCGGTTCATCCAAAATTAGCACATTGCTTTTTTTCAGCATCATTAAAGTCAATTTCACTTTCGCTTGCTCTCCTCCACTCAAACTCGCCAAGCGCGAATTCACTAACTCTTTTTTTACTCCTGCTTGTGCCAACCGCGCTCTTACTTGACTTTGCGTTAATTCGGGAAAAGCTAGCCATACCACTTGTAAAGGCGTCATTAGTGGATCTTGCCATTTTAAATCTTGTTCAAAATAATTGACTACCGCCCCTCTCGCCCACTTGGTTTTGCCAGCTAGCGCCGGCAACTGTCCCAACATTGTCTTTAGCAAAGTCGATTTTCCAATTCCATTAAAACCAGTAATTACCACTTTTTCTCCGGCTCGCACTTGCCAATTTATCGGCGGTAGTAACGCCTTGTCATAGCCAATCAGCAAATTTTCCGTTTCTACCGCCATTCCTGCCAGCGCCGACACTTCTCCAAAGCTAAATCTTGTCAATGTTTGTTTTTCTGTCGGCGCTTCCACTCTCACCAGTCTGTTTAGCATTTTTTGGCGACTTTGCGCTTGCTTAGCAGTCGCCGTCCGCACTCCGTTTTTCGCAATATACGTTTCAGTTTTGGCAATCATTTTTTGCTGTTTATCATAAGCTCTCTTCTGCGTCATTTGTTCCAATTCTCTCTGTCTGCAATAAGCGTCATAATTCCCTCGATACTTTCTTAGTTTTCCTTTCTCTAAAGCCACAATTTCTTGCGCGATTTTATTCACAAAATCCATATCATGAGATATTAGAAAAAACGCGCCCGCAAATTTTTGTAAATAGTCCGCCAACCAAGCCACGTGTTCTTTATCCAAAAAATTCGTTGGTTCATCAAGCAAAATTACTTCTGGATTCTCCAGCAGTAATTTTGCCAAAATCAACTTTACCCTTTGTCCGCCACTAATCTCCCCTATTTTCCGCTCCAAGCCCACTTGCATTAGACCTAACCCCGCCGCTATTCGCCGTATTCTCAAATCCAATTTTTCAAATTCCGCTTCCTGCAATTTTCTTTGTTGCTGTAAAACTTTCTTGAGCAACTTTTCATTGTACGCCGTTTCCAATTCTGCCAAATTGGCGTTTAAATCCGCATTCAAGTCATACAAATCTTGATACGCTTCCCGCAAATACGCTCCCAAACTCATCTTCTCAGCCAATTTGGCATATTGGTCCAAATAGCCCACTCTCACCTTCTCGTCCCATGCCACTTTTCCCGCATCCGCCTCCATTTCTCCTGTCATGATTTTAATCAAAGTGCTTTTTCCGATACCATTCGGCCCCACTAGCACCGCATGTTCATGCAGATTTAATTCAAAGTCAGCCTCCTCATACAAAAGTTTCTCACCAAAACGCTGATTTAAACCACTAATTTTCAATAAACTCATTTATTACGCTCTCTTTTTTTCAAAAAAATTACCCAAGTCTCTTATTTTATCAGAGAAAAACCCTTTTCTTCCATTCTTTTCTTTATCAATAGTCAAAGTCTCACTTGCCACATTTAATTTTGGAAATTTTTCGAGTTTGTTAAACTGTTATTACTGTTCATCTTGAGTCAATGATCTACAATAGTAGAAATTTTTCGAGTTTGTTAAACAAATCCAGGGGTAGTCCTCTCAAGAAATCTACAATAGTAGAAATTTTTCGAGTTTGTTAAACTGGCACTATGGCTGCCATTGGTGCAATATCTACAATAGTAGAAATTTTTCGAGTTTGTTAAACAATTTTTTCTTTCATTTTTTTATATTTCATCTACAATAGTAGAAATTTTTCGAGTTTGTTAAACAGGATTTCAAATCATACAATTGCTGCCTATCTACAATAGTAGAAATTTTTCGAGTTTGTTAAACCTTCTTCTTCCAAAGAGTTAAGAAGCTCATCTACAATAGTAGAAATTTTTCGAGTTTGTTAAACTTCAATCATAATAATCTTGCCTTGCAAGGTATCTACAATAGTAGAAATTTTTCGAGTTTGTTAAACAACTCAAGCAATAGATGACTTATTATCATCTACAATAGTAGAAATTTTTCGAGTTTGTTAAACCCTATCAGGCGTTAGAGTTTTTTGAATTATCTACAATAGTAGAAATTTTTCGAGTTTGTTAAACAAATGATATATACCCATTAATTCCATTATCTACAATAGTAGAAATTTTTCGAGTTTGTTAAACAGAAATTGAATTCTTAGCCACTAAAAAATCTACAATAGTAGAAATTTTTCGAGTTTGTTAAACCATTTGCAAAGTGGAGAGATTAGTTTTATCTACAATAGTAGAAATTTTTCGAGTTTGTTAAACGAGATTGAAGCTATGACCATCGCCCAATCTACAATAGTAGAAATTTTTCGAGTTTGTTAAACAGGGCTTTATAGCTCAGGGAAATACAAATCTACAATAGTAGAAATTTTTCGAGTTTGTTAAACCATTGCAAACGAAATAAACACTGCCTAATCTACAATAGTAGAAATTTTTCGAGTTTGTTAAACTTCTTCCTTTTCTAAATGCTTTTATTGAATCTACAATAGTAGAAATTTTTCGAGTTTGTTAAACACAGATTATCAAACCAAAAACTACATATCTACAATAGTAGAAATTTTTCGAGTTTGTTAAACACACTAAGTGGTGGTGCAAGCCCAATTATCTACAATAGTAGAAATTTTTCGAGTTTGTTAAACGAAAAAGAATCAGAAGACCCCATCGAATCTACAATAGTAGAAATTTTTCGAGTTTGTTAAACGCAATCCCTTATGACGAGGACGTCATATCTACAATAGTAGAAATTTTTCGAGTTTGTTAAACAGTTTACCGGTTACACGACCGAAATGATCTACAATAGTAGAAATTTTTCGAGTTTGTTAAACTACCTATGATGATTTTACTTGATAGAATCTACAATAGTAGAAATTTTTCGAGTTTGTTAAACAATTAGAAATTATGAACGAGCTTGTAGAATCTACAATAGTAGAAATTTTTCGAGTTTGTTAAACTATTACTTGTGGTCACATGATTCATGATCTACAATAGTAGAAATTTTTCGAGTTTGTTAAACTTTGAGTGATTGGGCGGCTTTCAGTCATATCTACAATAGTAGAAATTTTTCGAGTTTGTTAAACAGGCAAGTAAGGTTTGATCTTTACGGATCTACAATAGTAGAAATTTTTCGAGTTTGTTAAACACAAGTTTGGCCCGTGGACTTGAAGATATCTACAATAGTAGAAATTTTTCGAGTTTGTTAAACAATCTGCCTGCCCATTTTAGAAAGAAAATCTACAATAGTAGAAATTTTTCGAGTTTGTTAAACCCTAGAGTGGAATTGCAGTGTTTGCAATATCTACAATAGTAGAAATTTTTCGAGTTTGTTAAACCAGTTAAGATGTGGATTGCAAGAGATAATCTACAATAGTAGAAATTTTTCGAGTTTGTTAAACTCAAAATGTGGACAGCGGTTAGTGTAATCTACAATAGTAGAAATTTTTCGAGTTTGTTAAACAACGGGGTGTTGGTAGATACTGCCGAATCTACAATAGTAGAAATTTTTCGAGTTTGTTAAACTCCTGTCAATATCTCTCCAGCTTTTTATCTACAATAGTAGAAATTTTTCGAGTTTGTTAAACATGGACATATGAACCTTTCTTATAGTTTTATCTACAATAGTAGAAATTTTTCGAGTTTGTTAAACAGGCTAAAGAAGAAGTCAAAAGTGAAATCTACAATAGTAGAAATTTTTCGAGTTTGTTAAACAGCTAGATCATAAGAAAGGTTATATGGAATCTACAATAGTAGAAATTTTTCGAGTTTGTTAAACATTGGTCTGTGTAGACAATGTCATGAATCTACAATAGTAGAAATTTTTCGAGTTTGTTAAACTTTTACCTCATGTGAACGCCTTGAATAAATCTACAATAGTAGAAATTTTTCGAGTTTGTTAAACTTAGACCTTAAAGAGAATCTTTTGCCAATCTACAATAGTAGAAATTTTTCGAGTTTGTTAAACAACTTATTAAAACCAAGCCCAGAAAAATCTACAATAGTAGAAATTTTTCGAGTTTGTTAAACAGAATTCAATTTAAGGATTGCACAATATCTACAATAGTAGAAATTTTTCGAGTTTGTTAAACACATACGAAATGAGGGAAAAGCAATAAATCTACAATAGTAGAAATTTTTCGAGTTTGTTAAACTAGCAAGTATTGCTCGGCGCTTTGCTGATCTACAATAGTAGAAATTTTTCGAGTTTGTTAAACCTTTCTTGGGTAAAAACATTGATTTATCATCTACAATAGTAGAAATTTTTCGAGTTTGTTAAACAGAAAACAACTCAAGAAAGGAATAATGAATCTACAATAGTAGAAATTTTTCGAGTTTGTTAAACATCCGTATAGAAAGACTTATCGCAGTATCTACAATAGTAGAAATTTTTCGAGTTTGTTAAACAGTCTTCCACTCTTATGAGCAGGGAAGAATCTACAATAGTAGAAATTTTTCGAGTTTGTTAAACAAAGACCGATTGCATAGCCAAGAACTGATCTACAATAGTAGAAATTTTTCGAGTTTGTTAAACAATGAATCCATTGGACAAAGTCCTCAAATCTACAATAGTAGAAATTTTTCGAGTTTGTTAAACTATAATACTATATATGAAATACAGATCAATATCTACAATAGTAGAAATTTTTCGAGTTTGTTAAACCAACTGACAAATACAAAAAGTCAAGAAAATCTACAATAGTAGAAATTTTTCGAGTTTGTTAAACTCACAATTATATACAAAATGATAGATATAATCTACAATAGTAGAAATTTTTCGAGTTTGTTAAACTTCCGATAAGTATCAATGCTTTACTGGTATCTACAATAGTAGAAATTTTTCGAGTTTGTTAAACTTCGTTATTTTGGGGGTCTTTCAGGCAATCTACAATAGTAGAAATTTTTCGAGTTTGTTAAACTTTCGCTCATTTTAGCACCTCACTTCCATCTACAATAGTAGAAATTTTTCGAGTTTGTTAAACTGTTGGTCAGACGAAATGCTTGAACCAGTAATCTACAATAGTAGAAATTTTTCGAGTTTGTTAAACAAGAAGAAGATGAAAAAGACGAGGAAATCTACAATAGTAGAAATTTTTCGAGTTTGTTAAACACATTATCGTATATCGTGATATACTAATCTACAATAGTAGAAATTTTTCGAGTTTGTTAAACCAAAAATGCGATGCTCTTAATACGACTCATCTACAATAGTAGAAATTTTTCGAGTTTGTTAAACCCTAAACACAAATTTTACCACATAAAATACCTATTTTTATCCCAAATTTATCATTTTTTTCATTTTTAAAGAACTCTTTTAGCAATTTTAACCAAAAATCACGTCTTAAATTGCTATTTTGGGAATTAAGACCGAGGTTTGCAACTTTTTGTCAAAATTCCTTCATTTTCTATATCGTTTATTTACTCTATCTATTTTACAATCACCAATTCATCATCCTCATTAGCGGCGTAACCAAATTTCATTACTTGACAACTGCCTGTCAACTTAAAAATATAAACACTGTCACTTTGATCAAATTCTTTTAAAAACCTGCCATTAATATCAGCTACTACGTTATCCAAAATTCTGTCACTGTTCTCTATCTCAAAAACAGAAAACTGCAACCTTCTCCCAAAGCGTAATAAATACTTAGAGAATCTAGTTCTTTTCTTATTATCAGAGATATCATAACTTACTAAAATCATTTTTCCTTTCTAGTTATCAATTGTAAAACATGGATATTCATCTATCTTCTTATTTCTCATAAAGGCACGATAAAAACCTTGTACATACAAAAATATATCTTCTTTATAATCTAAAATCGGCTGCATTAAAACATAAACATAATCAGCTGATTTCTCCCAATTTAAAATATAACGTTTATTCTCGATCCAAAAATCTTCCTCTCGGAATTGTCCCAAGTTTATCCCTTTTTTCACTTGAGCATCAATTAAAAAACGAAATGGTTCTATTAAATCACAAACCAGAGATTTTCTCATATAAAACGGTCTATGCATCATCCCACAGTACAAATCAAAACCGTAAATATTTAATAAAGCCTCCAAAAAAGTAAACAGCAAAGTATAACCGATATCCAATAACGCATTTGTCATGTCACTTTTCACTCTAGGCAAGCGCCGATCCCAATTTACATTGTCAAAATAAGCTTGAAAATAAATTCTGGCTATATTCCCCTCTGTTCCCATTAAATCACTTAAGTATTCACATTTTGCAATTTTGTCAGCGCTACTGTTGATTAAAGAAATAGCTTGCTTTAGTCCAGTCTCTTTTTTTCTCATCTGCATCAGTAAAAATAATTGATTCGCCACCTTATTTGCCACCAACAATTTCGCTATTTGCAAATCATTGTTTTCGTATTGCCTTTTACGCAACAAAATATTTCCCTCATTCGGCATATTAATAATATAATACAGACGAAATGAGTGAGTCATAAGCGCGATAGAAAACCCAAATTTTTTCGTTCTTTGAATTAGACCGGTAGTAATACTCATCTGACCAATTACATAAATTATAAAAAGCCGATAGCAACTCATTTGATACTTTATCTTCCCTTCTTTATTTTTTACTATCAAATTATCCATTTGAAAATTCAGTTTCTCTCCCCTGTTCATAAATACAAATACAATTTGCTTTTTTACAAAGTCAGGCGCAGATAACATTATGTTAAGCTCCTGTCACACATTTCTTTATAAATGCATTGTTGACACTTCTTTAAGTTCGTCTGTTTAAATTCTTCTAGCTTGAAATTATTCATTTTTTCTATTAAAAGCTCAAATTTACCTCTCATTTCCGCATTGTCATTCGGCAAAAGTATAGGATATTTTTTATTGTCTTTCATGCTATACAAAAACAAATGCTCTACTTCATATCCCATTTCTACAAGAGAAAAGTATTGCCCATATAATTGGAAAATATAACCATCAAAAATATTTTTAATGAAATTTTTCCTTTCAATCAATGCTTTTTTATCAAGATCTAGAATATCTATTTTACCAATTAAATTATATTTTTCGCAATAAACAGTGATTCCTTGCAAACAATTCTTTGCCGAAGAATAAGTCTGAGTATCCACCGTTTGGTGTGCAGTTGTGCCGTCAATTTGCTTGGCGCTTTGATAAAGCATAGTATCCAGATTACTTCCTAGCTGATGAAAATAGATTGATAGAGGGCAAAAAATGAAGTCATTTAGATTTGAAATAGAGATTGGTATTTCTGACATTAGTGATATCAATATTCGTGATTTTGTACAAATCGCAGCCATTCTTTGTTGCTAATAAATAAATCAATCTTTCCCAGATCTTGGGCCTGCTTTATTTGTTTTAAAATCCACAGACCTTTTCTAGCAATATTATAAGCACCATTCGCATCAGCATCTCGCGGTAGATCATCGCCGCAAGCACGACTATCATAAAATTCTCCGCGAGCATTCATCACTGGAGAAATTAAATAGTCAATATCTGTTCCAGACTGGCTATTCCGCATTTGTACAGTTAATTTAAATAAATGTAGCAGTCCTGGAAAAAAATCTTTTTCCGTTTGTTCTACAATTAAATCTTTCAAGTTACCATTCATCTTTATACCAAATTTCTTAAAATGCTCTATAAACGCCTCGGTCAAATTTAATTCGCGACTATCCCAATTATTATTTTTTTCTGCATTTCTGAATGTTTCTATACGTGTACCATAAGTACAAAGTGTCCACTTTGTTTGTGTTCCCTCGGCTTTATTTGTAAAATTATTATAATCAAAAGCAAACTCCAACCAATTTTTATCAGTATTATATTTGATACTATCAAACTTAGAAAGAAAGATTTTTACTTTTTCTACATTTTCATAGCGTACATCAAATAAATTGACAAATCCAGTCGTCGGATCAATTTTACTAGTCATCCAAGCTGGGATATAAAACAAGAAGCCACTTTGCTTTTGCTTATTCAGTTTCTGAAAACTTTCAAATTTATCAGTCAATTGATACGCGTGCAAAAGGCCACCTTCATTGCAAGGATCTATTTTTTTATCAACCAAGTAGTTAAGTTTATCAATTAGCATTTTTTCGAACTTTTGATAAATCTGTTTTTCAACTTTCTGTCGTCCACGCATAAAACCAAAATTCAAATCTTCCAATACCACGATGGCATTATATTGCACCATTAGTTGCGTGATTTTATGAATTACTTGACTTAAATAACCTTCTTTCAACTCTTTGATATTTTCAATGGTTTGCCAACTCTCACGAGCTTCTCCTCGTTTATTTGCTTTTGCTTCAAGCAAATCATGATAGTTTGTTTGATATGTGTTTCCATTATATTCATTTACAATCTCATTTAACGAGTACTGCTCTTTAATATTTCCCTTGCAATCAATTAAAGTCAAATAAAGCAAATTTCTTTCACCTCGATCAATACCAATAATATGTATATCGTCGTTCGATTGAAGAAAGCGGTTTATCTGTTCATTAATATTATCAGCACCTTTATTTTTGAAGTTCATTGTAATGGGTACGTGAAACTGAAATTTATCCACTGTGTAGCGCTTGTTTTTTATCAAATCATATTTAAAAACGCTCTGTTTCTTTTTGTTTAGCACATTCTTATTATCAATTGGAACATTTGCAGGATGAGTAGGTGCTTCAGTGTAAATACTTAACTTACGATAAAATACCTCTGCTTGACCATTAAGTTTATATACCACATTCGCCAAATTTTGTTCATCAAACAGCATCTTCCAGTAAAGCGTGTGCATATTTGGCACACCTTTACTATATGGCGAAAAATCTTTATTGTAAATTTGGAAAAGATAAAGCTTGCCCTCATCAACAAGTTGATTAATGTAAGACTTAGAAACATTACAAAAACTAATTTTATAACCTTGTTTATTTACATCATCTGTAAAAAACTTCCAATTTTTATATTTTTCTGAGTCTTGAAAATTAAAATCACACCAACTCCAATAATTTTTAGCGGCACCTTTGTAATAATCAATAAACTTATTTAAGTCTTCTTTACAAAATTTTTTATTTTGAGCTTTTGGAGAGTCTTGTAAATATGTTCCCTCTTTTTTTATTCTATATACATCGGGAATGTTTGTTTCTTTTATTACATCCAGATTTTTTGTAAATCTTTGATAATTTCCATCTTTACATAAAATAATATTCTGTATATCCTTCCCCGCATCCGCAATCTGTTTATATTCCATTTTTTCATAACATTCGCCATCGCTGAGTATATTTTCCGGTTTAAATATTTTATTGAATTTTTTATTCATTATACCCAAATAATACAAACCGTCTTTGCGAAGGATAACGCTCGTATTGTCTGACTCTTTATTCATATCCCAGCCATCAAGTAAAGTCGAATTTTCAAAATTTAATTTTATTTTTTCTTCTGAATAAGGTTTACGTGTAGCATAATTGCGCACCTTATTGTAAAGAGGCGTTATACTGTCCAAAATTTCCACAACAGCAGAAAATTCACCGTAAAAACGCTCATCCTTATCTGATTCATCTCCAATATCTGATAAATTTTTTACAAAGCGTTGCAAGTTTTTCAGAGCATCTAGTAAATCTTTGATTTTAGCAATATTAACTTTATCCTGAGAGAGATTCTTATTTTCAGGGTATGAGGTATTCAGCAAATCTTTTACAACGTCATATGAAGTTTCAATTTCATCGAAAATATTGTATTTCTGATTCGTTTCCTTATCGGTCAATTCCATCTTTGCAAAATAATCCTGGACACTTTTCTCCTTTTGTGCAGTTTTCAGACACTCGTTAATATATCCAATAGAAATACTATCGAAAGATTTTAGATATTTACTTTTGCGTTTTTCATATTTTTCCGCTTTTTCATTTCTCTTTTGAGGATTATGATTTACGAAATCTGTTTCGATAGCTTTCTTTATTACGCTCCAATCTCCAAACAACTGTTGTGATATATTAGAAAGCGACGAGTCATTGCGGATATAAATTTGATTTAAATCATATTCTTTCAAGTTTAATAATAGATCCTTCAAAGAGCGTTTACTGCTCAATAGTTTCTCATTAATTTCTTGATAACATTTTTCAATGCTCTCCAGTACCTCGTTATCGTTGTCAAACTTTTTTGGCAGCCATGAAATGGCACTATGATCACTCAAAATCTGTTTGTATAGCGGTTTTAATTTAGGAAGTCTGTCCTTTTTATCTTTCTGTTGTTGATTGTACAGATTTACATATTCGTTCAATCCTTGAATTTTTGGTTTGCCCTGTTCTTCTACTCTACCTCCAATGACTGCGTTATACGCATCTATCTGAGATTGTGTAAGCACTTCAGAATAATAATCCAACGTGAACATCTTAGCAATGTCATCCACATTTAGATAATCCAACATTTCATTATGAAGTTTTACAAAATTATTTTTAACATCAGTTGCCGCAATCTTCTTAAAAGTCAATATATTATCAATAAATTTAGGCAAATTTTCGTGAATTAAACGGTAAGCAATCGCCGTTGATTTTGCTTCGTCAGAATACATGTTTTGACGATTCTCATGGAAGCCTGTAAAATAGGTCGTGAACTGTTCAAATTCTTTTACCAATTCTTTTTCATCGCTAGTGTGGAGAAAATTTGGCAAATCTTCCTTAATCAGTTCTTTTTTATCAATGCGTTTATACACATCTTGGTTTTTAAATTGTGTAGCTATCTGCTTCCGTAGTTTTGTTTGAATTTCCTCAAATATTTTTTTCTGGTCATCATCTTTTTTACTTATTTGATAATAATCAAAGTACTCGCTTAATGAATCCTTTTGTTCCTCATTGTTAAACTTAAATTTAAAGTTACACAAAGATTGCTCTATGAATGTTTTGTGATAGTTATCAATTATTTTCTTAACTTTCTTATAACTTTCAGCGCGATTTTCATCTTGTTCCAAAAAACCACCTTCTTGAATATGCTCCAGCGTTTTACCCACTGGTTTTAACTCAAATCTCAACGTTTTGGAAAGAGAATACAAATTAGTAAAATTACTTAAAGCCGAACCAGACATAAACCGCCCTTCTTTTACAGCTAATAAATAAATCCACCTTTACTTTCATTATATCATAAAAATCACAGAATCCTCGCCTTTCACTCCAAAGTGCCTCATCTTACTAAAAAAGCATTTTTTGCCTTTGGTCAATTCGCTATAATAGATTCCACTATTTAAACTCTCGTTTAGAAAGTCAATCTATGCAAACTATTTTTTATCACGGTCAATTGATCACTCTTGATTTAGAAACTAGCGGCAGCGCTTTTTTCGTCGAAGACGGTATTATCAAAAAAATCGGTTCCGACGAAGAAATCCTTCACGAAAAAAGCGCCAACACTCAACTCGTTGACCTCCAAAACCACACCGTTCTCCCCGCTTTTATCGATGCTCATAGTCATCTTTCTTCTCTTGCCGCCTCTTTTTTGCAAGTTTCGCTCGCCAGCGCCACTTCTTTCGCCGATATCCTTGATCGTTTGGCTTCATTCGCCACCAACAATCACCTCCAGCCAGGACACTGGTTGATTGCCCACGGTTACGATCAAATCCAACTCCAAGAAAAAGCCCAACCCACCAAAACTATGCTTGACCAAGCTTTTCCTCACATCGCTGTTGTTTTGCAACACAAATCCGGACACTTTGGCGTTTTCAATACTGTTGCCCTTCAAGCTCTTGGCTTTGACCATTTAGATCAAGACGGCTATTTAGAAGAAACTACTTATATTGACGCCATTAAGCAAGCTCCTTTGCCTTCAGTCGAACAACTTATTCCCGCTTACCAAAAAGCCATTGCCACTTATGCTTCCTATGGCATCACTACTATCCAAGATGGTCTTTTAATTGAAGAAATTCTTCCGATTTACAAAATTCTTGTAACGCAAAATATTTTTACTTTGGACGTCGTCGGCTATCCGCAAATTGATAGCGCCGAGCAATTTTATCGCACTTTTCCTCAAGCCGCCGATGATTACTTTCATCATTTTCGCCTCGGCGGCTACAAAATTATTCTCGACGGTTCTCCACAAGGCAAAACCGCTTGGATGAAACAGCCTTATTTAGACGATCCTCACAATTATGGCGTTTCCAATTTGGAAACGCCAGCTGTTCTTTCAGCCTTGGAAAAAGCCGTCGCCGATCGCCGTCAGCTTCTCGCTCATTGTAACGGCGATGCCGCCGTCCAACAATTTTTATCCTGTGCCGCCAAAATCACCGATCAAAACGCCCTTGCAGCCATTCGTCCCGTCATAATTCACGCTCAATTAATTGATATCAATCAATTGCCAAGTCTCAAAAAATTGGGTCTTATCCCCTCTTTCTTTGTCGCCCATTGCTATTATTGGGGTGATACTCATATTGAAAACTTTGGTTGGTCGCGCGCTTCCAAAATTAGTCCCGCTCACAGTGCTTGGCTTCTTAATCTTCCTTTCACTTTTCATCAAGACACTCCCGTTCTTCCTCCAGACATGCTTCAAACTATTTGGTGCGCCGTCAATCGCAAAACTAAAAGTGGTCTCACTCTTGGCGAAGAAGAGCGCCTTGGCACTCTCGAAGCCATTCAAGCCGTTACTATCAACGCCGCTTATCAATATGGCGAAGAAAAAACTAAGGGTAGTCTTTCTCCAGGGAAACATGCGGATTTTGTTCTTTTAGACCAAAATCCGCTTACCACTCCGCCTGCCGATCTCAACCATATCTCCGTTCTCCAAACTTATCACCTCGGTCAGTTAGTATATAAGAAATAAAATAGCCAGCTTTCCGCTGGTCATTTTCTCCTTGATTAGTCAATCTTCCTTCCTTCCCATCGTATCCGCAACGTCATTAACAAAACCTCGTGCGCATTGCTATTCAGAAAATCATCGAACTCTTTATTTTTTACTCGCCTTTACTTGCACTCAGCCAATTTTTCCCCTTCTTTTATTCTCTTAAAGCCAATTAAATCGCGGTTAGTATTATATACTAACCGCGATTCATAAAAAATAAAAAACTAATAAAAAAAACAATTAGTTCGCCTTTATTTTTACTTCAACTGTTCATCTAAAAACGTATAGACCAAATCCAAATTTTCCGCTGTCTGAAATTGATAGCTACCATGAGTCGCTCCCTCCAAAATAGTTAAGTTCACTTCTCGTCCACTTTCCAATTTATCCTCCAAAGCTGCCGCAAAGTTTTTTGACTGTTGCACCGGCACATTTGCATCTGCGCTCCCGTGTTGGATGAAAAAAGAAGGATCGTCGGCACTAATATAAGTCGTTGGATCAGCTGCCTTTACTTGTGCCGGTGCATCCGCAATGTTACGACCAATGTATTCACTCTCAAAAGAATTATTGGTCTGATTATAACCAAGCATTGGCACAATTCCAGATTCTTTGAATTGTTCTTCCATCGTCAAAAAGTTAATTGGTCCAAACCAGTCCACCACCGCTTGCACTTTCGAGGATTCTTCCGGATAAAGCACCGTCGTTGATTCCAAAGCATCCAAATCTCCGGATGTTCCCAGCATTGCCGCCAAATTACCGCCAGAGCTATCACCCCAAGCCGCCATCTTGTCTGGATTTAAACCATATTTGTCCGCTTGCGTCCGTATGAACCTCACTGCCGTTTTCACGTCATTAACCGCTGCTGGGAATTTAGCTTCCCCGCTCAAACGATAGCCTACGCTCACCACCGCATAGCCACGTTTCACTCCTTCCACCATTGACGTCACGTCACCGCCGTCTTCGCTGCCAAATTTAAAACCGCCTCCATGAATAGCCACGATGACCGGAAACGGTCCTTCACCTTCATCTGGCAAGAAAATATCCAATTTCTGACTTTCAGAGTCATTGGCATAAGCAATATTGAGATATTTTCTTTTAATCCAGCTTGTATCCAAAGTGCTCATTCCCAAACCTCCACCCATCCCCGCGCCCATTACTCCCGCTTTTGCTTGAGCAGTCGCTTCACTGCCATCATTCGTTTGTCCTTGACTGGTCTTTTTTTGTTCTGTCTTGGTTTTATCCCCTTGCTCCTGCCAGTCTGTTGTCATTTTTTGTTCTTGTTTTGTCAATTTTTCTTCTATCGTCATCACTTTCACCGCCAAAAACACTTCGCCCAGCAAAAGCACCGCTGTTACGATCAGCAACACCAAATCCCACCGATTTGAATTTCCTGTTTCTTCCATCTTTCACCTTTCCTTCTTACTTTAAAAGTATTTTTATTGTAATCAAGAATCTGTGCTTCTCCACCTTAACAAAAACGCAGGAAAACGTAAAGGGAGATAAAAACTACCATTATAAAATCTAGAAAACAGCAACCTCGCCACAATTCACCTACAAAAAGCTCCTCGAGTAGGAGTCGAACCTACAACCTGCCGGTTAACAGCCGGATGCTCTGCCATTGAGCTATCGAGGAATCAATTTCCTTTATTATATACCAAAAAAATAAAAAACAACTACTCAAAGACGCGCAAATTTTATTTATTCGCTCAATGTCACCGCTGCGATCGTGCCATCAGCCGCCGCCGTCGTCAATTGTCTCACCGCTTTCGCTCTGCAATCGCCGGCGGCAAAAATCCCCGCCACTTTTGTTTCGCACTTCTCGTCCGTTTCTATAAAACCCGCTTTATTTGTAATCCTCAAGGTCGCAAAAGCTTCATTTTCTGGCACTCGCCCAATTGCCACAAATAACCCATCTAGAGCAATTTTTTCTTCTTTTTTACTCTCCAAATTTTTTACTTTCACTCCTGTTAATTTTTCTTCGCCTATCAGTTCTATTACCTGCCATTCATATTGCAAATCAATTTTCTCATTCTTTTTCACCGTGGCCACCAACGTTGCTTCTGCTCGAAAATCTGCTCGTCGGTGAATTAGATACACTTTCTGACAAAATTGTGTCAAGTATAAAGCTTGTTGCAAAGCTGCATTTCCTCCACCTACTACCGCCACTACTTTATCACGAAACAACGGCCCGTCGCAAACCGAACAATACGACACTCCTTTTCCAGTCAACTCATCTTCTCGTTCCACTCCTAGCCGTCGGTGCTTCGCTCCAGTGGCAATAATCACCGTCTTCCCTATATACTCATTACCATCTTCTGTTAACACCACTTTTTTGTCTTGCCGCTTCTTAATTTCTTTCACTCTTTCCACTTCTATTTGCGCTCCCATCACTTGAGTTTGCTCCAGTAACACATTTGCCAATTCTAAGCCACTCGTTTTTAATATGCCCGGATAATTTTCCACTAGAGGCGACGACGTAATTTGTCCACCAAAGCTCTCCGCTTCTAGAATCAATACTTTTTTATTTGCTCGCAGCAAATATATCGCTGCTGTCATTCCAGCAATACCCGCTCCCACAATGATGACATCAAACATTTTTGTGCTCCATTATATACTTTTTAATATTAGACATATTTACCTGTTTTTCTATTTTCCCGCCCATGGAGATTAATAAAGTTGGCGCTTGTTTTATCCCATATTTTTTCGCCAAATCAGCATTTTCTTCCGCATCCACTTCTTGAAAAGCAAAGTTATTTTTTTTCATCAGCATTTTTGTCATCTTGCAATTAGGGCAAGTTTTGGTCGTAAATAATTGCGGTAGTGAATTGTTTTGCGTTTTTTCTGTTCCTTTTTCCAAGGTTTTTTCTATCCCCTCTTTTTTCTTTACCGCGCGCTCTTTCGCCACTTTTTCCTTATCCGTGCTCGTCTTCAATTGCGCGTCTACATTATCTATTTTACACCCTTTAGTGTCGCTTAAATTGCTTGTCTTTACCTTATAAGTTTTTCTTTCTTTGAATTCTTCTGTTTTGCCATCATTCCAATTTTTCAGTGGTCTATAATAACCAGTAATCCGACTGTAGATTTCCGTTTCCGCTCCACATTTTGGACATTTCTTTTGCTCGCCTGCCAGATATCCGTGTTTTCTGCACACCGAGTAAGTCGGAGAAATGGTGTAGTAAGGCAATCGGTAATTTTCTGCGATTTTACGCACCAAGGCCGCCGCCGATTGCCAACTCGGCAATTTCTCTCCCATAAAAGCGTGAAACACCGTTCCAGAAGTATATAGAGTTTGCAATTCATCCTGCACATCAAGAGCTTCAAAAATATCATCGGTAAAACCAACTGGCAAGTGTGAACTGTTGGTATAATAAGGCGACTCCCCTTTTGCCGCCGCTGTAATTATGTCTGGATATTTTTCTACGTCATGCTTCGCCAATCTATAAGTCGTCGATTCAGCCGGCGTCGCCTCCAAATTAAATAAGCTCCCGCTTTTTTCTTGATAGTCAGACAATTTTTCTCGCATATGATTGAGCACATTTTTAGCAAATTTTTGCACTTTTTCATCAGTCAGATTTTTCTTCAACCATTTTGCATTGAGACCAGCCTCGTTCATTCCCACTAAACCAATAGTAGAAAAATGGTGATCAAAAGAACCTAAGTAATGTCGTGTATAAGGATAAAGTCCTTCGTCCAAAAATTTGCTAATCACTTTTCTTTTAATTTCCAGTGATCGCGCTGCCACGTCCATCAACTTATCCAAACGCTGATAGAAATCTTTTTCATCTTCCGCTAAATAAGCCAATCTCGGCAAATTTAACGTCACCACTCCTACCGAACCAGTGCTTTCACCGCTTCCAAAGAAGCCACCCGTTTTTTTCCGTAGTTCGCGCAAATCCAAACGCAGCCGACAGCACATACTTCTGACGTCACTTGGCTCCATATCACTATTGACGTAATTGGAAAAATAAGGCGTCCCATATTTAGCCGTCATTTCAAAAAGCAATTTATTGTTCTCTTTATCTGACCAATCAAAATCTTTTGTAATTGAATAAGTTGGGATTGGATATTGGAAACCTCGACCATTAGCGTCGCCTGCAATCATCACCTCGATAAAGGCCTTATTTACCATCTGCATTTCTTCTTCACAATCTTTGTACTTGAAATCCATTTCTTTACCGCCCACAATCGCATTCAATTCCGCCAAGTCATTTGGCACCGTCCAATCCAAAGTAATATTGGAGAACGGCGCCTGCGTTCCCCACCGACTGGGAGTGTTCACTCCATAAATAAATGATTCTATGCATTTTTTCACTTGTTCATACGTCAATTTGTCTACTTTCACAAACGGCGCCAAATAAGTATCAAAAGAAGAAAAGGCCTGCGCCCCTGCCCACTCATTTTGCATAATTCCCAAGAAATTCACCATTTGATTGCAAAGCGTAGCCAGATGTTTTGCCGGCGAAGAGGTAATTTTACCCTCAATTCCTCCCAAGCCCTCCTGGATCAACTGTTTTAGTGACCAGCCAGCACAATAACCAGTTAGCATTGATAAGTCATGAATATGCATGTCTCCATTTTTATGAGCTTGCGCAATTTCTTCATCATAAATTTCCGATAACCAATAATTGGCCGTAATCGCCCCCGAATTATTCAAAATTAAACCGCCCACCGAATAAGTTACCGTCGAATTTTCCTTTACTCTCCAGTCCTCTATCTTGACATAATTGTTCACTAATTCTTTATAATTTACAATCGCCGACTTCATATTTCGGATTTTTTCTCTTTGCTTACGATAGAGAATATAAGCTTTCGCTACATCGGCATAACCAGCTTCAATTAACACTTCCTCCACACTGTCCTGAATTTCTTCTACTCCGATTTTATTATCTGTCACCTTTGGCTCATAATTCGCCACTACTTTAAGCACTAGCAAATCAATCACTTCATCTAAATATTTTTTATCTTGAGCCGCAAAAGCTCTTTTAATTGCCTGCCCGATTTTACCCAAATTTAAGCTCGTTAACTGACCGTCCCTCTTCGCCACTTTATACATCTGGACCTTTCCTATAAAATCAATATCTAGTGATTTTTAATTTCACGCTATACAATATATAGTGTTTTTTATGAACTGTCAAGCTTCGGTTATGCCGCGCACTTCAATCTTTTTACATCGATCCTTGAGTGCCGAACAAAATTCGCGCATTTCTTCTTCCGTATAGCCATGCAAACCATTTTGGACCAGATCTCCAGAATCGACAAAGCTTTGCAAAAAATAGGCTCTCGCCTCTCCAATCCAATGAGTAATTTTTTTTAAATCATCCAGCGTGTGAAATTCTCTCACCACTGTGGTTCTAAATTCATATGGCAATTTTCCTTGCATTAAAAAATTTACGCTCTCCTCAATTTTTTTAATCTCCACTTTGCACAAACCAACGGTTTGCGCATATTTTTCCTTACAATTTTTGATATCAATCGCTACATAATCCACTAAACCAGTATTCACCAATTCCTTTAATTTCTCTGGAAAAGAACCATTCGTATCCAATTTCACCAAAAAACCCAACTCTTTAATCTTTTTGATGAAATTCGTAATGTCAGCTTGCAAAAGCGGCTCTCCTCCAGTCACGCACACTCCGTCCAGTTTTCCTCGCCGCTTTTGCAAAAACTCAAATATTTCCGTCTCCGCTATCGTCGGCGCTTGCGCCGTCCGTGTCACCAAGTCAGGATTATGACAAAAAGGACAACGAAAGTCGCAGCCACAAGTAAAAATTGTGCTTGCCACTTTTCCTGGATAATCCAATAAGGTTATTTTTTGCCAGCCACTGATTTTCATTCTTTTCTTTCCTTGTCACTTTTCACTTTTCCCGTTCACAAACACATTGCGCTACAATGATTTCACATCATTGTAGCGCAAATTCACCAAAAAGCGCTACCAAATAAAACCACTTTTTATTTCCATCCTTGTGCACTTTCATCTTTTATGCTATCATCAACATATGACAGATACAGGTGAAAAAAATCTTTACAATCCAGAAAAAGAAAGTCTTGATCTCGGCGAAGCCAGCGAATCGCAATTTGACCAAGAATTCAATCAGACCAGCGCTGCTCAACCCAATCCAGACTTCCAGCCACAAAGTACTTTTGATTTAAAGGACCTTTACGGAGAAAATTCCGCTCCTTCACCAACTGAAACTAACCCCGAAAACTCCGACTCCGCCACTCTCCCGCTTGCCGACGAAGAAAAAAACTCCTCGCCCACCTCTGCCACCAAAACTGAAACTAATCCTGAAAAATCAGCTCAAGAAAAAGAATCATTAGCCACTCATCAGCTCGCCGAAGTTTTAATCGAACTCCATCTTACCGACAAACAAGATGCGCCTTTAATTCAGAAAATTCAAGTTGATCTCAATCTTCATTTAGAAATTATTGATGTCCCCAATCCCAAACAAGCCATTTTCGATCTCGTTGCTCGTCATCTTTGGCAAGATATTATTGATGTAATTGGTGCCACCGGCATTATCGGCAAAAAAGAACCTGCTCAAATTAATGAAGCTATTAAAGAAAATTATTGGCAAAAATTGGTTCTTTCTACTGAAAGTGAAGAACTTAAACAAATAGATTTTGACGGTAACAGCAATGATACTATCGTCGCTGAAAAACTAGGCACTCTTCTCTACCGCACTCTGCTTGACATTAATGGTCAAGTTACTCCAGAAATGTGGAATCAAATTCAAACTCAATATCACCAAAAACGCTCCTCTGCCACCGTTGATTTACTCAATCGCCGTTTGAGTCAGCTTGTCGGCCTTGGCGAAATCAATTTATCGCCTTCTAGCCCTGAGACTGTTGCCAAACCGCCAATTACCCAAACAGAACTTGACCAACTTGAAGCTAATACCGGCATTTCTTCTTCCTCTTCTGAATCTTCTGAATCCTCTTCAAATCACTCAAACTCGACCGAGACCGATAGCGCTAATGCTGCTGACACCAATAACAACACCGAGACTATTGCCAATAGCAATATTGCTCAATCACCCGTCGAGAATCCTATGTAGCGAGGATGAGAGTTGAACTCATGACCTGCGGTTTATGAATCCGCCGCTCTAACCAACTGAGCTACCTCGCCATTTTCACTTTCACAAAAGTGTTAACCTTTTGCAAAAGAGGTTGTATTTTAGCATGTTTTATGGTATAATTCAACCCTTGTTCTTCAAGCAGAACAAGTGACGCGGGGTAGTGTACGGTGCACGCGAGGCTCATAATCTTGCAGGCTAGGTTCAACTCCTAGCCCCGCAACACACACATTAAGAAAAATCGCCATTAACTGGCGATTTTTCTTAACTATTTTCCCCTTTCTTCATTTTTTGCTCATCATTACTCTTCACTAATCATCACTTCATCAAGCATATTTTCCGCTCCTGTCACACCCGCTGTATTCACGTCTTCTCCACTCGCTGCGTTCATATCTTCCGCAGCCATCTCAGTTGTATTTTCCGCTTTCTCCTCCACTAGATTTGACCCTTCCGTCATTTTTTCATCCGGCCCCCTTTGTCTTCGTTCCTCTCCCATTACCTGTTCACTCGGTGGCATCTTCTCGCCATTGGGCAAAACCATATTTCTTCTTCCTGCTCTCAATAAGGTCGTCGACAATAAACAACCAAAAATTAAACCCACAATTAAACCGCCTACTCCCCACCACCATTGCTGGTATTGGCGACCTTTTTGCGCTTTCCCAGCGGTCTGCTGCGCATTTTGCAAATTTTGTTGCATTTTATCCCTTCTTCGTCAGGCACAAAACTTATTTTCTGTCCTTAACTTCAGGCATTTTAACTTCCTCAATTTAAAAAATCTTTAAAAAAAACAAGTTACTTTCCGCTCACCCTACTTTCCCCCATTCACTTCATCTCATTTCTAAACCTTTAATTAAATTCGGATTTGCTTCCACCAATTGCTCCTTATCGCTTAAATTATATCTCTTCACTTTATATCCAGAATTATATTGCCATTCTTTATCTGCCGTTCGTCCTATTTTTACATCATTCAATTGCCAATCTCTTATATACGTTTCTCCCCAATCATTTCTTCCAATAATTAGATAAGTTGTCGGCAACTTTTCATGCACATGTTTTTGTTGTCCCGTTTTTTTCAACATATAACTCATTGCATATTTTACCTGGTAACCATATCTATCCATCGTAAAAACATAATAAGAAAAATCTTCTTCAGCAGCGTTTTTCTGGATATCGTCACTCAAGCGTTTATAAAATGCCCAATGAGTTTCATGATCAGTCACCTCTCCATTAAAATAGATATTATCCCATCGCCATACTCCGTTCACATTAACAAGCATTATTACCATTAGCGCTATCATTATCCATTTTTTCTTCATTTTAATTATCGCGTAAGCAATCCAGATGATAAAAATTGGCAGCAAACTCTCATAATAAAAAGACCAAATAGAACCTTTAAAAGGTAAGGTAATTAACCAAAAACTACCAATCATAATTGCTGATAATTTTCCCGCCAAACTCACTGCAGAGCTCTCTTTCTTCGCCATTGTATATGCATAAAAGAAAGCTAGTCCGCTTGCTGCACTTGTACTTAACATTATCCACCATTGTTGAGTATTTACCAACTTGAAGCAATCTACTATCGCCCACATTCTTTGTTTTAAATAAGCTTGAATTGAAAAACCCGCGCCACCATTATCTCCACCAACAAAATAATGCCACACTGATTGAGTTTGTAAAAATTGATGTTTTAGATCAAAAACTATAAACGTTGACAAAGGAATTAGTAAGCAAACAAAACACCATAAATGCGCATAATTTTTATTTTTCCAGATTTTATAAATTAAGTACAATCCCGTTGTTAGCAACATAGGACCGCCAAAAGCCATTTGAAACTGAATAATCATTCCTATTATTAGTACTGCTAGAGCCAATTGCCACCATTTTTTCTCCTGCAGATATAACCATAATAAATAAAAATAAATAAAAGATAAAAACAGTGCCCCACTTTGTTGACCCAATCCAATCGGCAATGCCGCTTTTAAGCTTACCAATAAAGTCAGCGCCAAAAAAGCCACTCTCTTGCCAAAAATTCTTGCTCCACAAAAATAAAATCCCACTGCCGCTGCTATACATAAAACTAGCCAAAACCAGCCCGTTGCCGCTGGATTACCAGCATTCAAATAAAACACCGGTAAATTCAGGTAATACCAAGCTGGACCATGAAACACTCCTGGAATGCTACTTCGCGCTCCAATCAACGACAATTTTTTCTCATCTACCATTTCTTCCAAAATCAAAAAGTCTCTAGCAATATCTGTATGATACAGTAAGTCTCCACGACACAAATAACGTAAATTACTTATCAATGCTCCTAATAAAATCAAACCGCAACCCCACATCCACCATTCAATTTTTATTTTTTTCTTGCCGTTCCATTTCAACCTTAGCATTACTGTTTATTGTAACACTATGTTTAAGAATATAAAGATAAAAATAAAACAACACTATGCGGGCTACCATTTTTATGGTAGCCCGCATCCTTTATTCATCTCCTTGTTTTTTCCTATCGATCTTAATTTACAGCTATCATTTCATTAAAATCTACATTAGCCGGCAAAGTTGTATCCACCGAAGTCGCACTCTCGCAGACAATTTCATAGCCGTTATTATTTGACATCGGCAAGTTTTCAATCAAACTTTCTTGTACATCACTCACATCCACTTGCACTTGCACTCCAGTCATCGTTTGGTTGTCCCAAATATAAGTCCAATTACCGTTCACAATCAAACCGCCGTTGGCATTTTCAAACCGCACCTGCTCAAAATTCATCGAAGTTTCATACCAAGTCGATGCACCCGTATCCATATTCGTAATCGTACAATTTACCGCTTGCCAATTATCCAACCAGTCTTCCAGTTCCGTTACTGTTATCACTGTTTCCGTCGTCGTTGCCGCAGTTGTCGGCACTGTTGACGGAGTCGGAGTCGGACTTGCATTAGTTCCAGCCTTCACTTTTTTCCCTTCCCAATCATTCTTCATCACTGTTTCCATCTTCGTCATCGCCTTATCCCAATCTTTTTCCCAGTTCATTTTTTTATCTTTTTCCATCACGTCCCAAATTAAAATCACTACAATCAAAGTGACAATTACCGAAATTGTTACCACTCCCCATGTTGGCAACTGATTTTTATCATTCTTTTTCATTCTCGATTTCCTTTCTTTATACTTACCAAAATTATAAAGAAAGTTTTTTCACATCGTCTATCAATAACTCCTCATTCTTTGCTCGCTCTTAGCTCGTCATATTTAGTCGCTTTTGTCACTAGCTCTTCAAATACTTTTTGGGTAATGGTAATCATTTTTTCCTCTGCTATCAACTCTTTTGAGTTATTAGGCATACTTTCACTTCTCTCTTCTTTTTCCTCATCCTTGCCCCACCATTGACTTGGATCGACAAACCCATCATAACCATTAGCTCGATTGCGCGGGCGGCGGTAATAACCCCAATGTACATGCATCCCAGTGGAATTACCGGTACTTCCTGCCATACCTATAATTTCTCCCAATTCCACTTGCTCTCCCACTTGTTTTTTCGCCGCCCGCGCTAAATGTCCGATTACCGATCCCTCTCTCTCATTCTCTATTTTTATATAATATCCATAACCATTTTTATCAAAAGTATTTTCTTTTATTACTCCATCGTGAGGCGCTAAAACTTCACTTTTCCCACTTGCAAAACATCTTTCTCCATTCGGAAAAAAAGCGCGAAAATCCACGCCGTTATGTCCTTTCAAACCAAATTGCTTGTAGCTGTCTGGATTTTCGCCAAACCCTTGTGTTACATATACCTTTGCCACTGGTACTCGCATAAAATTGTCTCCTTCTAATCACAATTTTATGCTTCTCGTTCTCGATTTTTATATATTCTCTTTTACTCTTCTGCGCCACTTCACTAAGTCATACCAAAAAACTGCCACCCCTGCCAACAATACACAGCTCGCAAATTCCTTGACACTGATCGGCGCGAACTTCATCATTTCATTTAAACCAGGCACATAAACCGCCGCCAAAAGCATCAATACAATTCCACCGTTAATCATCCACACCACTTTATCTTTGATGTTTTTCCAAAACACTTTATACGCTGGCAATATATCACTACTGTCCACATATACCAAAAACAAACTTCCAAAGCTCAAAGTCAAAACTCCCATCGTTCTCGCAAATTCCGCCGCCCCAGTCGTCATTAATTGCCAATAATATATACCAAAACTAAACATAAAAATCATCATTCCCTGAAATACAATTTTCCAAACTCTCTTTTTATCAAGTAAAAATTGTTTTGGATTTCGTGGCCGTCGAGACATAATTCCAGGTTCCGCCTTTTGTCGCTCAAAAACCACACTGCAAGTCGGATCCACTATCAACTCAG
>CAYVKW010000001.1:39491-48355 GCA_964452285.1 uncultured Pseudomonadales bacterium
ACTTGCAACGGTAAGATCATCACTGCGGCTGGGGCAATGCCTAAAATTGGCGCCATTAATGCTGATAGCACAATTGGTAAATGTAGTACAAACACATAAGAAACCGATTTTCTGATATTATCATAAATTCGCCGGCCATCTTTAATCGCTGTCACGATGGTCGCAAAATCATCGTCCAAAATCACCATGTCCGCCGCTTCTCGCGCCACTTGCGTTCCTCTCTTACCGCCCATTGCCATACCGATATGAGCATATTTAAGCGCCGGCGCATCATTTACGCCGTCACCAATCATACCTGTTATTTTCCCCAAAGATTTTAGCGCTTTGACAATTCTCAGTTTATCCGCCGGCACCACTCTGGCAAAAATATTTACTCCTGCCTCTAGTTTCATCTTTAATTGATTATCACTGAGATTTTTCATTTCCGATCCCGTTATCACTCCTCCATCTAAGTTAATACCCACTTTCGCTGCTACCGCCCACGCTGTCGCCCCATTGTCACCAGTAATCATAATCACTCGCACTCCTGCACGGTGCGCCAGCGCCACCGCTTTAGTCACCTTTTCTCTTGGCGGATCTTCTAGCGCCACTAGACCCAAAAATTCTAGATTCTTATATTCGCTCAAATCGGCATGAAAATCAGATTCTTGTAGCTTTTGTCTTGCCACCCCAATCACTCGGTAAGCTTGTTCTGCCAATTTCTCTTGTGCAATTTCTATTTTTATTCTTTCTTCTTTTGTTAACTTGCACAATTCTAAGACTGTTTCTGGCGACCCTTTCACGGTCAATAAACAATCGCCGTCTTTCATTTTCCATAGATGGCCCATTCTTTTAGTCTCATTCGTAAAAGCGTAATCCTTCACCAATTCCAAATTGTCTCTTTCACTTGCACCTTCCTCACTGTCATGGGCTTTTTCTTTTTTCACATAAGCTAGCATCGCTTTTTCCATTGGATCATAAGTTATTTTTTCACATGCCAGAGCCATTGTTTCCAAAAAAGCTCTTTTCTCTTTTTCCTCATTTCCTTTTATTAATAATATTTCTGCCACCGTCATTTTGTTTTCTGTCAAAGTTCCCGTTTTGTCAGTACACAAGACGCTCATCGCTCCCAAAGTTTCAATCGTTCCCAAACGTCTAATTAGCGCTTTTTTCTTTGCCATCCTCCAAGCTCCCATTGACAAAAATACTGTCAAAATCACCGGAAATTCTTCTGGAATAATTGACATTGCTAGCGTAATACCCGCCAAGATACTTGGCACTATTCTCTCTTGCCACGCTAGTCCTTGCATATTCCACCAAGTCACCGTCGTCACTGTTATAAGCAGTAGTGCGCCCAAACTTGCACTATATTTTATCAATCTCGCAATTTGTTTTTGTAGTGGTGTCTCTTCCTGCGGCGCTTCGGCCACTTGCATTCCAATTCTTCCGTATTCTGTTTCTTCACCAGTCTTCGTCACTCGCACCACCGCGCTTCCAGTCACTACTGCCGTTCCCGCCAACACCTCCGCCCCCAGCAATTTCGCCAGCGGCATTGCTTCTCCGGTCAGAGTTGATTCATCTACCATCAAATCGTCGTCTGTGAGCACTTTCCCGTCTGCCGCGATTGCTTCCCCTTCGGTCACTATCATAATGTCGTCCGGCACTAATTCAGGCGCCGCAATCATCATTTCCACGCCATCTCTTATTACCTTTGCTTGCGGCGCCGCCAATTCTTTCAAAGCCGCTAGAGTTTTATCCGTTTTCCATTCCTGTACCACGTCAATTCCGACAATGAAAAAAATAAACACCAGCATAATGATGCCATCGCGCGCCTCACCCAAGAAAAAATAAATCATACACGCACTCAACAGTAATAAAAACATTGGCTCCCGCACTACTGCCATTATTTTTTGCCACAATTGTGATTTTTTTTCTGGCACCAATATATTTGGGCCATATTTGCGCAAATTTGCTGCCGCCTGCTCACTTGTCAAGCCGTTTAATTTCGATTTATCTTTTTTTGTCATTCCGCTATTATATACAATTTTTCAGCAAAGTTTTACTCTTTTCTCTAAAGCAGTTATTAGGCAACTTTTCACTTTTACCAGCATTTTTCTCTCCGTCACCTAATAACTGCCCGCCCTCATTTTTGCCAACATTTCTTCCACCTCCTTCGGTACCCAAGCTTTAATATTTACTCCAGCTTGCCATAATTGCATCACTGCACTTGAACTTACATGTGCCGTCTCCCCCGCTCGAAAATAAATCGTTTCTATTCCTGCCACATTTTGATTAATCATGGCTAAGTTTTCTTCATAATCATAATCCATGCCATTTCGTATTCCTCGAATTAAAAAATCCGCCGCTTTTCGTTCTGCTTCTTTCACCGTTAGTCCCTGATAACTTTCCACTTTTACATTAGTCAATCCTTCTCGCGCCAAAACTTTTTCGATCGTGGTCCGCATTAATTTAGTCGGCACTCTTCTTCCCTCATTCCCTTCCCCTGCCGCTTTCTCTTCATTCACTCCGATGCCGATTATCACTTCATCAAAAACTCTCGCTGCTTGCTTCACCACTTGCAAATGTCCATTGGTAAACGGATCAAAACTGCCGGCATAAAATGCTTTCATCATTCTTTTATTATACCAACAATCGTCTTTTTCACCGCTACCAAAACCCCGATGCTTATCGCGCATCGGGGTTTTCTTTTCTTCGCTTATTTTGCGTTAGAAATTACATCATTCCGCCCATATCAGGCATCGCTGGAGCTACCTTTTTTTCTTCAGGTGCGTCAGTCACTAAGGCTTCTGTAGTCAAAATCATAGCTGCCACGCTCGCAGCATTACATAAAGCTGCAGTCGCCACTTTGGCCGGCTCAATTACACCTTGCTCTAGTAAATCACCAAATTCACCTGTCAAAGCATTAAAACCATAGTTAACGTTCTTTTGTGCTTTTACTTTTTGCACTACCCAACCAGCATCTGTGCCTGCATTTTCAGCCAACATTCTCATTGGCGCTTCCAATACACTGGCAATCAATTCCACACCAGCCTGTTCATCTTTATTATCAGTTTTGATTGTCGTCAAAACTTTGCCAGCATTCAAGAAAGTTACACCGCCGCCAGGAATAATGCCAGTTTCAATAGCCGCTTTCGTTGCTTCTTTGGCGTCTTTCACCCTCTCTTGCAAGTTCTTCATCTCTAGTTCCGTCGTTGCCCCCACTTGAATTACTGCCACTCCGCCAGCCAATTTCGCTTTTCGCTCCATTAATTTTTCTTTATCAAATTCAGAATTTGATTTTTCTATTTCTTTTTCAATGGTTGCTACTCGCTCAGCAATAGCTGCTTTTGTGCCTTTACCACCGACAATACGAGTATTATCTTTATCACTTCTCACGCTGTCAGCTCGGCCCAAATCTTCCAATTGCACATCTTTGAGTGCCATGCCTGTTTCGCTAGAAACAAATTTCGCTCCCGTTAACACCGCGATGTCTTTGAGCATTTCTTTGCGTCTGTCACCAAAGCCAGGAGCTTTGACTGCCAAACCATTGAAAACTCCTCGCAATTTATTTACTACTAGACCAGTGAGCGCTTCGCCTTCCACATCGTCAGCGATAATGACAAAGTTCTTCGTCTGCGTCATGATTTTTTCCACTATTGGCAATAAGTCGGTTTGCATATTGGAAATTTTGTGATCGGTCACCAGAATTAACGGCTCTTCCACAATCGCTTCCATATTGTCAGCATCGGTCATAAAGTATGGCGAAGCATAACCTTTGTCAAACTCCATTCCTTCTTTGTGGTCAATCGTAATATCCATGGTTTTACCCTCCACCACTTCTACTACTCCATCCTTCCCTACTAATTTCAAAGCCTCGGCAATCTTTTTTCCAATTTCCTCGCTTTGTGCCGAGATTGAAGCCACTTTTTCCCAATCGCTCTCTTGCACTGGTTGAGCCAATTTGTTAATTTGTTCTTCCACTGCATCTACCGCTTTTTCAATGCCTTTCTTCATAATCATCGGATTAATGCCAGAAGTAACCAAAGTCATTCCTCGGTCTGCGATCTTTTGCGCCAGCAAAGTCGCTGTCGTGGTCCCGTCACCAGCTGCATCATTAGTTTTTGCTGCCGCCTCTTTCACCATTTGCGCGCCCATATTTTCAAATTTATCTTCCAAAGTAATTTCTTTAGCAATTGTCACTCCGTCATGAGTTACATTTGGCGCTCCCCACGATCTATCCAAAGCGACGTTTCGTCCTTTCGGACCCAAAGTAGTCGTCACTGCTGCTGCCAATTTATCCACTCCGATTAACATTTTTTTTCTTGCTTCTTCACCAAACAATAATTTTTTTGCCATATTTTTTCCTTTCTTATCAATCTAATTCAGTTATTAGGCAATTTTTGCCAAAATATCTTCGTACTTTAAAAACTGATATTCAGTCTCATCTATTTTTACTTCATTGCCACCCCATTTTTTGTAAACTACTTTATCCCCTACTTTTAAGTCTAACTCCTTATCGCATTCACATTTATCTTTGCATTTACAGTCTTTGCCACAATTACACTCTGCTTTTCCCAAAGCTAACACCTTACCATATTGCGGCTTTTCACTTTCATTACTTGGCAGAATAATTCCTGAAGCCGTTTGTGTTTCTTTCTCTGCTGGCTCTACTAAAACAAAACCTGGCATTGGTTGCAATTTGTTCACAGAAAATTCGTTCATTTTTCTTCCTTTCTTTTAATTCCTTCTACGCTTTTCAGCGCTTCTATACTACTTTTCCCCCATTTGCAATTAGCAATTGTAGCACTCTTCTGCTAAGTTGTCAATATATTTTTACCGCCAATTTTGCGCATTTTTTACTCAATTTTGCTTCTCATGATTTTTACCTCTCATATTCTAAATAATCATTGACAAATAGGCATTTTTATACTACAATACTAGATCTTTGATCGCTGTTTAGAAAAAGCTTCTAGATTAGCGCTCATCGCTCTTTAACTTGGAAACGGTTTACAAAAAAAGGAGGAGGATTTTTATTATGTCCCACTGTCTTCACATTGATGGTCAAGTTCCATATGAATCACTCATTAAACAAATCGTTGACCAACACGGTGCGCTTTTACCATCATTTAATTGGACTGAACTTCAAGAAGATCTTTGTCGTCACGAAAAAGCCATTGCTGTTTTTCAAGCGGTCAAAGATGATCATATTTTCAACTTCATTGTCACCCTTGACCGCGAAACTTTCGATCTGATCAAAGCCAAAAAGTTTGGCGACTATCACGTCCTAGACTACGGCTTTTACGCCTTACCAAAAGAAAATTAAAAGGAGATTTCAATATGAAAATTAATTCTTCCTTGATCAAAAAACAGGGCACTCGCATCTTTCCTTTTCCAAACACCATCAATGACAATGATGACCAACGACTTTTTGCTTGCTTTACAGATTATAATGGGCGGCAACACTGCCTTCCCATTAACAATCGAGAATCGCTCATGGCTACAATTCACAACCGGACTATTTCCGATTTGGAAATTTATAGTCTCAAAAAGAGCAACTCCATCTTATAACTCTTGTAAACATTTTTCAATCACAGGCGCCGTTTTTCAAACGGCGCCACCAAAACCCGTCGTTAATCCGACGGGTTTTTCTTGTCGGAGTAACAGGACTTGAACCTGCGACCTCACGCCCCCCAGACGCGCGCTCTAGCCATCTGAGCTATACTCCGTCATTTCCTTCATTATTGGCTACGCTACTTATTATAAATCAGGAATTAATAAAAAACAGCGCTAAAAATAATTTCTTATTTTTAGCGCCTAATTTCGTTGAGCGGGAAACGGGACTCGAACCCGCGACCTTTTCCTTGGCAAGGAAACGCTCTAGCCAACTGAGCTATTCCCGCACTCACGCGAATTCATATATTGTATCACAATTTTTTATTTTTGCATTCTCCAATCTTACTCTTTAAAAAACACCTGTTTATAGCATTTTTTTCATTTTGCGGTATAATAACCTTTCTTTATGGATATTATTAACATCACTTCTCCTCAAGCTCAAACTATTGCCTTACAAGTTTTGCGCGCCGGGGGCTTAGTTATCTGTCCCACTGAAACCGTTTACGGCGCGCTTGTCGATGCTACCAATCCCGCTGCCGTCCAAAAACTCCTCCGTTATAAACACCGCCCTTTGGGTAAACCAATTTCCATTGCTTGCTGCGATCAAAAAATGGCGGCTCAATACGTCAATATTAATCAGCAAGCAGACAAAATTTATCACTCACTCCTACCTGGACCAGTCACTGTCATTTCCATCAGCGCCAATCGCGTCGCTTCAGGTGTCGCTAGTGAAAATAATACTCTAGGTATTCGTATTCCTGCTCACCCTTTTCTTTTAGACTTGGTCAAAAAAATTGGTTCTCCGCTCACTGCCACTTCTGCCAATTCTAGCGGTAAAAAAGCTCCTTATTCCATCTCGGATTTGCTCGATCATCTTTCCAATCAGCAAAAAAATCAGATTGATCTCATTCTTGACGGCGGCACTTTGCCCAAAAATCCTCCTTCTATTGTCATTGACACCACCACCGATAGCCCTACTGTTTTACGTCCAAATTCCCAAGTTAATTTCCAATCCTCAGCTTCTTCCGCCACCTCCATACATAATTTTCTCAGTCATTCTCCGACAGAAACAGGCAGTTTTGCCCAAAAAATTATCACTTCCCATTTCGATACTCTTCAAAAACAAGGTCTTTTTATCGCTCTTGACGGTCCTTTAGGCGCTGGCAAAACTGCCTTCACTCAAGGTTTGGCGAAAGCTTTGAACATCTCTACTCTTATTACCTCTCCTACTTATACTTATCTCAAAGAATATCCTTTTCAAATTTCTGATTTCACTGGCACGCTTTATCATTTTGATTTCTGGACTCTCCAAGATCCTGCCATTTTAAAATTGTTCGAAATAGACAAATTAAGCCTTCCTGGCAATCTTTTAATCATGGAGTGGTATGACAATGTCAAGCAATTTCTTTCACCTTCTCTACCCACTCTTCATTTTACTTTCCAAGAAACTCATCAACCAGAAGAACGCCAAATTACTTATACTGATTTACGCAAAGGCACACTCTCTTTATGACCACTTTTATTCTTGGTATTGATACTAGTTGCGATGACACTAGCGCCGCCGTTCTCCAAGATGGTTACACCGTTTTGAGCAACGTCGTGTCTTCACAAATCTCCCTTCATCAGCCTTACGGCGGCGTCTTTCCTACTGTCGCTAAGCTAGCTCATCAACAAAATATTTTGCCCGTAGTTACCGCCGCTTTAGCCAAAGCACATCTCTCCCCTTCGCAACTTCACGCTGTCGCTGTCACTGTCGGACCAGGCTTAGCTCCAGCTCTAGAAATCGGCCTCACTTTTGCTAAAAATTTTGCTCACGATCATCAATTACCTCTCATCGCTATTAATCACTTAGAAGGTCATTTACTTTCACCTTTGGTCAGACCTCACTCTCGTTCTTTCTCTCTTACCCATTTCGCCTCTTCTCAAAATCATCATCAGTTTCAATCTCAGTCCATTTCTTCTCCCTCTCTTTCTCAACTTCATTTTCCTCTTCTCGGCATTATCGTTTCTGGCGGACATACCGAATTCATTCAAGTCAACTCTTTCGGTAATTATCATCTTCTTGGTCATACTTTAGATGATGCCGCCGGCGAATGTTTGGACAAGATTGGTCGCTTGCTCAATCTTGGCTATCCTGCTGCTCCAGTAATTGAAGAGCTCGCTAAATCAGGCGATCCCACTAAATATCGCTTTCCTCTTCCTCTCACTGACCGCCATGACTTTGATTGCAGTTTTTCTGGGCTCAAAACTTATGCTCGCAATTTAATTACCGGACTCGAAGCGAAAAATGCTTTTGATCGCCAAGACATCTCTCATCTTGCCGCTAGCGCTCAGGCCGGCATTTTTCTCCACCTACTTTACAAACTCAATAAATTGCTCGCCTACTATCAAAAAAGCCCATCGCAAATTCCTTTCACCGGGATTTTAATTGGCGGCGGCGTCAGTCAAAATATTTACTTTCGTCAATCTCTCCGCCGCCTCGCCCGCCCTTACCAACTTCCACTCTATTTTCCTTATCACAAAAAAATCTGCGGTGACAATGCCACTATGATTGCCGCCGCTGCCTATCACCATTATCAAGCAAAACATTTCGCCGACCTTGACACTCTCGAGCGCCAGCCAAATTTAGATTTATAACTTTTTCAGCGTCTGCAACGCCTTGCAGCACCTACAGCATCTTCTCCGCACCTATCTCTCCTTTACAATCTTTCAATCTCTTTTTTGAAATCTTCCACACTTGAAAAGTCACGATAAACACAAGCAAAAAGCAAATAGGATAGACTATCCAATTTCTTCAATCCTGCAATCGCCAAATTTCCAATTTGCGCGCTTGTCACTTCCGTTTTTCCTCTCAAACGCAGTTGCTTTTCCACTTCGTTCAACAAACTCTCTATTTCTTCCTGTGTCACCGGTCTTTTCCAAGTTGCCTTCACCACTCCTCGCCGCAATTTATCCCGATCATAAGGCTCTTTTTTACCGCTTTTTTTAATTACTCGCACTTCTACTACTTCCACTCTTTCGTAAGTTGTAAATCTTCTCTCGCAATTTTCGCATTGTCGCCGCCGCCTCACCGCTTCCCCGTCAGGTGTATCTCTCGAATCCAAAACCACTCCTTCAGTTGCACCACAAAAAGGACATTTCATTTTGACCCTTATCCATTTTTATCTTTTTCTACTTTCATCTCATTTTCTACATTCATTTTTTCTGTTTCCGTTACCTCTTTTTCCGCTCCCCCACTCGCCTCTGTTATTTCTAGCCGTGGCTCATTTTCC
>CAYVKW010000001.1:48365-58823 GCA_964452285.1 uncultured Pseudomonadales bacterium
CTTCTACATATCCCGTTGTCAGCGCTTTTTGCGCATCATTAAGATACTGTCGCACGTTTTCGTATTCATGCAAAAACTGCTCATTCAAATCTTTACTTAGTCCACCATAAACAGCTCTCTTTTTTTCATCATTTACTAAATCTCTATTCGCTTGCATTAAATACTGATGCGCCTTACCCAAAGTCACAAATGCTAAATCCGCTTTCCCTTGCACAAACAATGTTTTCGCCGCCTCCAATCTTTTTCCGGCATAATCCATTTTTAGCAATGTCTGCGTCATTTCGTCGGCCATTTCCAATTCTAGTCGGTCCGCCACCATCAGTACTGGATAAAAAACATGATCGGGCAAAATTTCCCGATCAAAATACAGCTGTCGCTCTCTCTCATGCAAATTTACTCTGTCATTGGTAATCGCTGAAATCAGGGAAATCATCAAAAAAGCTAAGCCCAAAACCATCATTATGATTGCAAACCACAGATAAGCCCGTCGATGATCTTTGAACATAATCTTTGTCGTTCTCCATTTCTTTCTGTGCCCCAAGAGGGAATCGAACCCTCATGAGCGTAAAGCTCACCAGATTTTGAGTCTAGCGCGTCTACCAATTCCGCCATCGGGGCAGCACTTTTTCCACTCAACTCTCATATTATATCACGAAAGCTTTCTTCTCCTCACTTTAAATTTTTACTCGTTCAACCTCCAGAATTTAATCAATTGTATGGCTGACATCCAAGTCAGCAAAACGCATTTTATTACCAATGAAAGCTAGACTGACATCGCCCACTGGCCCATTACGATGCTTCGCCACTTTTACATCCACAATGTCGCGAATATCTTCATTTTTACGATAAAGAAAAACCACTACGTCAGCATCCTGTTCAATACTTCCCGATTCACGCAAATCAGATAATTGTGGTGACTTTTCTCCCGACCTATTTTCCACCTGCCGGGAAAGCTGAGACAGAGCCAAAACCGGGATTTTCAATTCCCGAGCAATATTTTTTAGACCTTGAGAAATCTCCGCCACTTCTTGCACCCGATTATCTTTCGTCCGTCCATGAGCTAACTGTAAATAATCCACCACTAAAAAATCAATGTGTTGTTGCATTGACAGCCGCCGAGCTTCTGTTCTCATATCATAAATAGACATACCGGGAGTATCATCAATGAAAATATCGGCTTCCGCCAGCACTCCCATCGCTTCACTCAATTTTGGAATATCAAAATTGGCATCTAGTCGACCAGTTTTCATTTTAAATGCGTCAATATCGGCCTGATTTACTAGTAATCTGTCTACCAGCTCTTCTTTACTCATTTCCAAACTAAAAAAAGCCACTCTTTTTTTCTGTTTTACCGCTAAATAATGGGCAATGTTCAAAGCCAAAGCTGTCTTACCAGTTGCCGGTCTTGCTGCCAAAATAATTAGATTGGAATCATGCATGCCGCTTAGAACATTATCCAAAGCCACGAAACCCGTTGGCAAACCTTGAAAGTTTGCCCCACTTTGCCGAATTTTATCAATTCTCTCAAAACTTTCAGCCAAAGTATCTTTGATATGCACAAACGCTCTGTCTTTTCTCCATTTGGCTACCGCAAAAATTTCTTGTTCTGCTTCATCCATCAAATCACGCGCTTCCTTGCTATCATCAAAACCCATTTGCGACATCTGTGAACCTAAAGTAATCAGGCGGCGGCGCATCGCCGTTTCCTGCACAATCTTGGCGTATTGCACTGCATTCGCGCTCGTTAACACTTCATCCGTCAACGCCGCCAATGCCGCCGCCCCTCCCGCCTTCTTCAAATCGCCATTTTTTTTCAATCTTGCTTGCAGCGTGACAACGTCAATCGGCTGATTTTGTTCATACAGCTCTCGCATCGCTTTAAAAATCATTTGATGCTCAGGCAAATAAAACGTCTTTTCTTCCAACAAATCAGCCACTTTATAAATTGAATTTGGATCAATTAAAATTGAACCCAAAAGAAACTTTTCCGCTTCTAAATCTTGTGGAGGCAATTTATAATCAGCTGCCATTTTTTCTTTTCCTTTTATTACTTTTGTTTTTATTCAAAAACTATTACTTCCATTTCGTCTGGCAATCGTTCTTTATTTACCTCCAATTTTTTTACCGGCGTTGGTGCAATACCGTATTCATTAAGGAAATCGCTCAAAGGCTCCAGTTCCCCAAAATTATCCATATTGTGCATTGGCGTTCGATAATGCATCGGAATAAAGTATTTTGGCTCCAAACGGTTCATTACTTCGATTGCTTCTTTTGGATTTAGACTAAATCTCCCGCCCACTGGTGCCATTAACACATCGACTTCGCCAATTCTTGTCACTTGTTCATCTGTCAAGTTATGCGCTAAATCTCCCAAATGACAAACATTCACCCCATCCATCAATACTGTATAAATAATATTTAATCCTCTCAGTGCTCCTTCTTCTTTATCGTGCCACGATTCCACTCCAAAGACCGAAATTCCTCCCACTTCATATTCGCCCGCTTCTTTAATCACAAACGGTTTTTCTCTTTGTGCTGTCGTTCCAATCTTTTGCCAAGCACTATGGTCGGCATGTGCGTGCGAAACCGTGATAATATCCGCACTTTGCTTCCCCATTGATAAGCCAGTCGTGGCGTCATCGTAAGGATCCATAATGACACTTCCATTTTTATTTTTCAATTTAAAACAAGCGTGCCCAAGATAAGTAATTTCCATCTTCTTTTCTCCTCTTCATACTAACTTCCTCCGTTTTGCAAAGTATACCACATTTTTTTCCAAACATCATTTTTGGTTCCGTTTGCGTGTTCTTTTTCACCTTTCACCTCTCATCTTTCATCTTCAGATTCTCATCGTCTCCCCTATAAATTTTTCCAGCATTATCTTCACCATTGTCCGCCCTTGTCGTAATTCGTGTTATAATAGTCCCACCTTTATTATTTATGAAAAAAGAAGTTATTCTTGCCATTATTCTCGGAATTTTTGTTGCTCTCGGCTTAACTTTTTTTATTTATCAAAGTAATCAAAATTCTCTTTCCACCGCCTCTGATCCCGCTGTTGCAGACAATCCCGTCGCTCCTGCCAATCTTGATAGCCTACCAGAAAAAGCTGATTCCCCCATTCGTCTCACTTTTCCAGAAAACGAAGCCGTTTTCGAAGAAAAAGCCATTACTATTACCGGTCACACTCAATTTATTAATACTCCAATTGTGATTTTTATTAATCAAAAAGATTTTCTTGCCACTAGCGATGATCAAGGCAACTTCAGCTTAAGCGTTAACTTAGAATCTGGCGGTAATATTATCATGGCTACCGTCATTGACGACCAAGGCGCTAGTTATTCCGACCAAGTAATTGTGGTCTATTCCAATAAGTCTCTTGAAGAAACTTTGGTTAGTGACGATGAACTTATTTCATCCGAAAAATAAGCCTTTTTTTGTTTGTCAGTTTTCTTCTCACCTCTGGTAGGTTATCCCAAATTCTTTGCTCTTTTACCCATTTAGCCTCATTTCATGTTATAATAATAGTCTAAATATGAAAAAAAACTTTTTTTTCACTTTTTTCTTGACTAATTTTATTACCCTAATTAGTCTCGTTCTTGCCGTTCCTCTTTCTGCCCAAAGTCCAGAGGCAAGCACCGCTGCTCAAGCTGATATTGTAATCGAAAAAAGCGCTCAAGGTCGCAGCGATAAAGATTCCACTGACCAAATTCTTAATAATCTCGAGCGCCTGGCCAAAGATCCAAACGCCAACGAACAAATTAAAGAACAATACGACGACGTTAGCAACAAGAATCGTGGTTTCATTGCTCAGGTTGCCAGTTTTAAAGACGGAGCCATCAAGCTCGTCACTCTTAGTAATGAAGAGCTTTTTATCACTCCAGACAAAAGTACCACCATTCTTAAAAAAGGCGAAAGTGTCAACGGCGAAAACTTAGAACTCAGCGAATGGTTCAATGTCGATGACTGGCTCGTTTTAATTGGCGTTCAAGACAATGATGTTTTTCTGCCTCGTCGAATCATTATTTCTTCTGAATCTTTAGCCCCAGTCACTCAATTTGTCCTTCGCGGTCAAATTAAGACTGTTAGCAGCAGCAAGATTGACGTTCAAATTCTTGGCACTGCCACCGAAGTTGAAACATTCAAAATCAATAAGGATGTCAATCTCGTGGATCAAAATAATGAGACTATTTCCACCAAAGATCTCTCTCTCGATTCCTCAGTTTTGCTCATCGGCACTCTTGCCAACGACAAAAAAACCTTACAAACTCTTCGCTTACTTTAAAGGCGATTTCCGCCAGAAACATATAAACTAGACTTTACACAATCCTTCGGTTATAATATCAATGATTGTCTTATTCAGTTAGTCGAGAAAGGATTTTTAAACTTCTTATTTCAAGCAGTTAAAGCAGTATCTATTTCACGAAGCAAATAGAAGCCATCTTGGGCTTTATTCTTCGTGAGAAGATCAGACCTTTCTCCATTGAATAAGACAATCACCCATAGGTGGCTTCTTTAGTGGAAATCACCTAACCAAAATCGAAAGGGAAGGGTGATTAATACTATTAAAAAATACCAATCAACTATAATTATTACTTTAATTATTGGTTTAAGTTTTTTTCTCCGAGTTTATCATTTAGACAATTTGCCCTATTCACTTCACGATGATGAAGTAATGAATGGTTATGTCGGTAGATTTATTTTGCAAAACGGTTATGATATTCAAGGTAACAAATTTCCTCTAATCTACTTTAATAATTTTGGTGATTATCCTAATATTTTTCCGATGTATTTATCTGGAGCCTTCACTTATCTTTTTGGCGTAAATGCTTTTGCTATTCGTCTACCGATTGCTATTTTAGGCGTTTTATCAGTCGTCTTAATTTATTTTTTTACCCAGTGGTTATTCAATAAACAAAGTATTGCATACCTCTCTGCTCTTTTTCTAGCTGTGTGTCCTTGGCATATTATGCTATCTCGTGCCACCGCTGAAGGTATTACTGCCAGTTTCATATTTATGTTAGGACTATTTTTGTTATTTAAAGCAATAGAAAAAAACAAATTATCTTGGTCTTTATTGTTCGCCTACTTATTAATTTTCGCCACTTACTTACTTTATCCCGGTTTTAGAGTGTTAACACCCTTGGTGTTACTCCCCACATTCTTATTAACCAAAAATAAAATTCTCAAAAAAGTATTGATCGGTATGACAATTTTTGCTTTTGTTCTAACTTTAGGAATTAGTCAAACAGATTGGGGAAGAGGTCGATCTAGTCAACTTTCTATTATGGCTCATAATGGCACTATTGCTGGTAAAGCTCTCAATTATAGTTTGGCATTAGGTCCCGGCAGAGTATTAGAAGCAAGAATTTTCAATAACAAATATATATTAGCAACACGAGAATTCTTTCGACAATATGCTAGTTACTTTTCACCTCAGTTTTTAACTGGAGAAAATTATATTCAACCAAAAAGATATAATTTAATTGAGCACAGTACCTCTTACTGGATCCTATTACTAGTAATTGCCAGCATAATTATTATTCACTTTATTAAGCCTTTTAGTCAGCAGCAATTATTATCAATTTTTCAAACTAATAAAGTAAAATTTTTCTTTATGTTAACTTGGCTTTTAGTAGTTGCCCCTATTCCAAGTGCTTTAACCATGGAAGAAGTACCCAATATTCATCGGACAATAATTATGATTTTCCCGCTGGCCATAATTTTTGCTGTAGCTAGTTATTTTTTAATGACAGCGAAACTATTTAAGCATTGGCAAATTATCGCTACAGCCCTAATCTTTCCGATTCTTTTTATCGAAGTCATCTATTTTTGGCATACTTATACTACTTTAGATTATGAAAGCAATTTTGTTTATCGGGATGACAGTAAAAAATTATTGGCTAATTGGTTAGCTAATAATCATAAAACCTATGACCGGATTTTTATTCCCAAAAGCGGCAATTATTTGTTGCATTACTTGTTTTTCAAGGGAGATTTTTCATCAGAGTATATCGGAAAATTTGGTTTAAGTTTCATTATTGACCACATTGAAAATATTTATCCCGTAGATGATGTTTGCGGAGCAGCTGTTATTTATAAAACAAGTAATGTTAATCAGAAGATTGTAACAATTAATAGCGAGCCTTGTTTCACAGCACAAAATGTTCTTTTTACAACCTTAGAAAAAATTGATCGTAAAAATCTAACCAACGCTTTTGTCATTCAAGAACCTCAATTATCAGCTGTCACTCTAGGTGAATAGTAAATCTTGCGATAAAGACCTTACAAACTCTTCGTCTGATTTAGTCTTTTTCTTTTAGTTCTTCAATGATATAATACCAAAGTTCTGCTTTTTATTTCTGGGCCTTTAGTATAGTGGTAGTACGCTGCATTCGCATTGCAGAGACAGGGATTCGATTTCCCTAAGGTCCACTTTTCTTTCTTTCCATATGTCAAATTCTATTTTTAGCTCTCATCCAAAAAAAGCTTTTTCATTATTTAACATTCGTTATCTCAATCTTTTTTTACTTCTTCTTTTTGCTCTTTTTCTTGTTTCTCTTTCTTTAAGAAATATCAACAGCTCTGATATTGGCTTTCAACTCAAAATCGGCGAAATGATTGTCCATGGTCAAGGTGTTCCTCAAACCGATCCTTTCACCTTTGGCGCCGCTGATCATCCCTATATTTGTCTCAATACTCTTTTTAGCGTTCTTGGCTATCTTTTAGTCCATTTTTTTGGCTGGAATAGTATGTCACTCTATTTAGTTATTACCGTTTTTATTTTAGCCACGATTTTTTATTGGCGTTTTCGCCAAGAAAAAATCGCTCTTCCCATTTGGCTTCCACTCACTATTCTCGCCTTTCTTATTTTTGATATCCGTCTCTGGCCCAATGGTCAACAATTAGCCTTTATTTTTATCCTTGCCGAGATTTGGCTCGGCGATACTTTTTTACGCACCAAAAATATTAAATATCTTTATTGGTGGCCTCTATTGCAACTTTTATGGACCAATAGCCACGCTACTTTTATGCTCGGTTGGCTAGTTATTGGTTCTTATTGTTTGACTTGGTTTTTCCAACAAAAAAAACTTGACTGGCGCTTAATTGGCGTCGGCATGATCAGCGCTTTAGTTAGTTTGTGCAATCCTTACACTTGGCGCGGCGCTCTTTGGCCCTTCACTTCTTTTAGTTGGTTTCAAAAAAACAATTTATTTAATACTCATCAAGTCGAATATAGTTCTATTTCTTCCATTCTCAATGGCGATTTTATGACCACGGCTGCCATGCAACGTAATGTTGTTCTCTTTCTTCTTTTTACCATCATTGTTTTCCTTACCTATCTTTATCATCGTCGCCAACTTCAAATTCATCATTGGCTCTGTGCCTGCATGCTTTTCCTTTTAAGTTGGCTCAGTAATCGAGTTATTCCTTTTTTTATCCTTACTACTCTCCTACCCACTTTAATCCTTATCAACCGAGATTGGCAGCATTTCTCTTGGCCCAAAATCAAAAAATTTCTTCTTTCTCATCGCATCAATCTTTTTTCCTCTCCCAAAACTTTATCCAGCCATCTCCTCAAAAAACGTTTATTGATTGGTGATTATCTATTTTGCACTTTTCTTCTTCTTTATCTCAATTATCAATTCATTAGCGGCCATTATTACGGTTCCGCTCAAAGCGCTCTTAGTATTGGCTTAGCCACCAATGTTCAACCAGTTGCCGCCAGCCAATTTCTTGCTGAACACCATCTTACCGGTAATATTCTCAATAGTCATTATCTAGGCGGCTGGCTAATCTGGAGTTTACCAAACAAAATCTACATTAACGCTCACTTGGAAGTCATGGGTGAAAACTTATACCAAGAATACCAACAAATTGACACTAAAAAAAACTTAGCTCAAATTCTTAAAAAATACAACGTCGAAATTATCATGATTGAAAATCAATTTTTCAATATTATCGCTCAAGTCAATCAGCTCTCAGATTGGCGTCCTGTTTATCTTGACGACGTCGTTGTGATTTTTCTCCGCCAAGACATCGCCCCAGAATTAAGCACTTACGATCTTAGTTCTTTTTATCAGTCCCATCACTTATCTCGTCAACTCTCTCTTTTACAGCAAGAAACACTCCTTGATTCCACCCGACCCCTTCTGCCGCCCACCAAAAATCTCGCTGACACTCATTACGGTTTTCACCCAAATTTCATCTATTCTCAAGATAGCTATTTGCTTGATATGGTCAACCTTTTACTTCTGTTTGACGACTCTGAACAAGCTTTGCCTTTACTTCTTAATTATCTTAATCGCCAAACTCATCTTCACCGTCCAGCTTATCTCCTTTGGTGGAATTTGTTATTTTTTCATCAACTTCAAACTCCAGATTCAAACACCGCTGCTTTTTTAACCAAACTGGAAGATTTTTTAATTCAAGAAAAATTTGTCAGCCAAAAAACTCTCAATCAGGAAAAGTTAAATTTACGCGCCGCCAGTACCTCCGCTGTTCTTCAGTAACATGATTTATCAAGTCAAAGTTTTTCCCAATAGTAAAATCAATCAAGTAGTCAAAGTTGACATTGATCATTTAGAAATCCGCACCACTGCCAAAGCCGTCGATGGTCACGCCAATCAAGCTCTCATTGAACTCATCAGCGATTTTTTGCCTTGCAAAAAATCGCAAATCTTCATCTTAAAAGGTCTTACTTCTCGTCACAAAGTCATTCAAATCATGCTATAATGACCTCATGTATGAGTCATCCACTTTCGACCCTCGTCACTCGTCTTCCTTTCGCCGTCCATCTACTCGCGCTCCGGAGACCGACACCACTTCTTTTTCTCAAGAAGACTCTCCTTCAAATACAGATATGTTGCTCAGGCAAATTGAAGTTAATTGCCAAAATCGCGATTATCACCGTTGTTTCAATTTGCCCACCACCTCTCCTCTTACTCAAGAAGATTTCAAACGCGCCTACAAAAAACTTTTAGTTCGCATTCACCCAGACAAGCTCGCGCCGCAATACGGCGCTCGCGCCGAAACTTTAACCGCTCTCATCAACGATTTACGAGATCAAATTTTACCCACGCTTCCACATGAAAGCCCCAATCAATCGGCTCAAACTACTTCTGCTTCACCAGATTTCTCTTCTCCCGTCTCTTCTTCGCCTTTTTCTGAGTCATCTTCTACCGATCGAAGTCAACAGAGTTCTCAATCCGCTGCCTCCTCAGAAAAAGCCGCCGACGCAGAAACTGACCCTATTGCTAGCCAAATTAATGCCTGCCACACAATCAACGATATTAGCCAAGTAATCAAAAATCGTGGCGGTCTATTCACTCGCACCGGAGAAACTATTGATGATTTAGAATTTTTTAACCGTTGTCGACAAGCCTATACTCAACTCACGCAACAACTTACTTATGATTATCATCTGCTTCCCGACGACCACAACCTTGCCTATAAAGTGCATGAAATTCTTGTCTCTACCCGAATCAATCAAATTATTAATAGCGACGAGAAACACAAAATCAGTGATATTAAATATATTTTATATTTTGCTAATCAGTCGCCAGCTCAAGAAAAAGATCAAATTGATCTCAGCGCTCTCTATTCCAATATCGATCTAGCCCTCGAAAAGATGAAAACTCAAACTTGGCGTGTTCTTGAAGACGATCGTCTCTTTCCCAATACTTATCATTTAAGAAGGATTTTGATCCCTTTCCTGCGCCAAGAAGCCAAAAGAGAATTAATGGCTCAATACGAAAAAGAGCACCGTCCATGGTATCAAAAAATGTTTCATTAATTTGTCTTTTCATGTTTCACTATTATTCTATGTCATAACATAAGAGGGACTCGCCTTTGAGTTGGATTTTATCATTAGCTTCAAGCTTTTTGATTTTCTCAAAGACGAGTCCCTCTTTTCAAAATCTCCAAAAAAGCAACCCGTAGAGTTTTTGAATTGCTTAGATTCTGGCAGTCTTTCTTTGTTTGGAAAGAAAACCAACTCTTACGGGTTGCTATTTACCTTCCCAAACATCGGTCTGTCCCTGTAATTAACAGGGACGACTCCAGAATCTAAGCCCCTCTATTATACCCAATTTTTACCGAAATATCATTCGCACTCTCATAAAAAAGCATGCAAAAATCCACTTATATTCACATTTTCCACTTTTTTTACTAAAAACTCTACCAGCTTCACACGCGCACTCTCATGCAGGCTTATCTTGCACTTTTTTTGAAAAACCCTTTAAAAAAAACGCACTTTTTTATTACAAAAAAAGTGCTCCGATTAGAAGCACTCTTATTGTCAATAATCTAAAACAAACACATCTGATACAAATATGGTAGCAAGAAGCGACTCGGACACTAGGTCTCGAGATTTTTTAAATATTTTCCTGACAATTACTCATCAGGGGAAAAAGGAGGTCGTGAAACTCCAAACCCTTCTCCTTAGAAAGGAGGTGATCC
>CAYVKW010000002.1:0-12147 GCA_964452285.1 uncultured Pseudomonadales bacterium
ATCTTTTCTAAACAGCATGATAAAAATGATTTAAATTTTACTCAAAAAATCCTATGAATATTTTAGCATAGTTCGCCACCATTAAGGCAAAGAGATAGTAGGAAACTACTATAGCTTGTTATTTATTTTTTAGCAATTTATCAATAATTTTTGAACAAACCAATAATAAACGAAAATAAAACAAAAGTGTTTAATGTAACTTTGAAAAAAGTTATTTTTTACCGGTTGAGCTAGAACTAGATTTTTTATTTGCTCCGAATTGATTTAAAGAATGCAAAAGCTTGATTAAAAGAAAAATAACCCAGGCGAGAATAAAAAAATTAATCAAAGCAGTGAGAAAAGCACCGTATTTAATAGTGGCACCAAAGATAGTAACGCTGAGCTGACTAAGATCGGCACGAGCAAAGATGGCAACGATGGGAGAAATAATATCATTAACCAGAGAATTGACAATGTTGCTGAAAGCGGCACCGATAATAACGCCGACGGCCAAATCGAGAGCGTTGCCTTTAAGGGCAAATTCTTTAAATTCTTGAGTAAGTTTTGACATAATAATTTATTTTATCATAGATGATAATGAAATTTAATCGAGATGGTAGGAATGTAAAAAATCGACAATTCGCGGGTCAACTTTGACGTCAGTGAGAGAGAGCGGGCGTGAAAGACAGATTTGATCAAGAGAAACGCCGCGCGAAAAAGCGACATAAGTTTGACCGGGCGCGAAGGCACCGCGTTCAAAGTCAATGATAATTTTCTCAAAAGTTTTGCCTTGAGACTTGTGAACGGTAATCGCCCAGGCAAGCTTAAGAGGAAATTGAGTAAAACTACCGGTGACTTCGCGCGTGATTTTATTTTCTTTAGGATCAAAATATGAGTGACTAGTTTCCCAAGAAAAACGAGGCACGGAAATTTGAGCGCCATCGTCAAGCTGGACGTAAATAAGAGAATTTTTAGTATCGATGGCGCTAACTTCTCCAGTGCTACCATTAACCCAAAGACCGTCTGACTGATTATTGAGCAACATAACTCGGGCTCCCACTTTAAGTGCCAACTGTTCGTCGGCTGGTTGCATAAAAGAACTGAACTTTCCTTTAGTGGTAGATGGAAAGGTGTAATTGGCGCCGCCGAGATTAGCCAAACGATTTAAGTTGATTGCTTGAGCGCGGCGGCGCGTGACAGTCAAAATCACAAAACGAGGATCAATATCATCAAGACCGCAGCCTTCTAAAACATGGGAGTTAATTAAATTTAATTGGTCTTGAGTGAGTTGATTGTGCCGAACAGCATTGAGAAAATCAATAAACTCACCATCTTTTTGGCGATAGATTTGTTCAAGCTGAAGACAAGTAAAATTGCTAAAAAGTGCAGCCTGAGTAAGCTGATGAAAAACGTCACTGCTAAAAAAGTAAGGAGTATTATAAACAGTGGAGAAAATAGAAGCTTCTTCTTGAGTGACAACAGGCGGAAGTTGATAAAGATCACCGAAACAAACCAGACGAACACCACCAAAAGGAGAGTCATTACCTCGGACAACGCGCAAAAAAAGATCTAAAGCATCAAAAAGATCAGCTCTGACCATAGAAATTTCATCAATCACGATCAGCTGTAGCTGAGTGTAAAGTTTAATATTTTTACTGCGCTTAGCAAAGCGAGCCGTACTAATCACTTCTTCGCGATCTGCTCCTGGCTTCAGACGTAAAAAACGATGAAAGGTCTCGCCACCAACATTGAGAGCGGCAACGCCAGTTGGTGCCAAAACGACATAATTCGTATTTAGTAATTGAGTCAAAAAATAACTTAAAAGAGTGGATTTACCAGTGCCAGCACGGCCAGTGATGAGTAGATTATCACTTGTCTGCAAAAGAGCGTGCAGGATTTTTTTGCCAGCTGGATCATTAAGAATAGCAAGTCGACTAGAAGCAGGCATTTAACGTTTCTTAGCTTGATGCCAAAAGAAAAGCCAGAAGAAAAGGCCTAAAACGAAGGTGGTTAAGCTACCAATTAAGTCTCGAAGATTGCGGCGACGAGTGTTTTCTTGAGAGAAGGCTTTTTCTTCTTCATAAAGGGCACGAATTTTTGCTTCATCATCGATAGAGATGGAAGAAGGAGTTTCTGTGGCAATTAAAGAAGGGTCAACTTCTTTTTTGTCGGCAAAATTATTATGGATATAATCTTGATAAAATTGATTATAACTTTGATAATAAGATTCACCAAAAAAAATATCGGCCAAATTGCTAGCAGTTATAATCGCGCCAAAAAGAAAAAAAATCAAAGCGACAAAACTGGAAAGATATAAGTAAAGATTTTTAAGATTGAAGGGTTTTTTTTCTGTAATCATAAGCTGATTATAACATAAGAAAATGATTAAATAATAAAGATTGGCGTTTGCAACTAATTGAAGTTGCAAACGCCAATAGAATTTCACGCTTAATCGTCAACAATTGATTCTTCCTCGCTCCGATAGCCAAGATGAATGAGACAACCCATGTCGTGACAGTTTTCACAGTCTCCCGGCCTGCAATTTGGATGGTCGTACATATGTTTATGCTGGTTTTCTTTGCTGATAGGAACAGATTTGTCGTCGTCTTCAACAATAGATTCTTCTTCACTGCGATAACCGAGATGAATGAGACAGCCCATGTCATGACAATCTTCACAATCTTCCGGTTTACAGTTTGGATGACCGTACATATGTGCCATAATTCTTCCTCCTTTATTCTTAAAGAACTAAGCGTGCATCTGCTCGAGTGAGACAGATAGATGGATTATATCATACAAAACCATAAAAGTTAAAATATCATGATAAATAGGATAATTCTGACCAAATAAATGAAAATGTGTTACAATAGTGAGAGATGAAAAAAATTATATTACCAATAATTTTGGGATTGCTTGTTGTTGGAGCTTTTTGGTTAGGAGTAAAATGGGAAAGTGAAGAAGCAAAAACAAAAATGGGTACACCAGAAATTCCGATGGGCGCCACGGAAGAAAAAGATACCACTTTGCTGCCATACACGATTGAAAACTTAAGTCGAACAAAAGTCACTCCCGGTAAGGTTGTAATTGAAGGAGTCACGGCGGCAGAGGATGATTATTTGAGTGCAATTTTTTCTTTTAATACCAATGATGATAAGAAAATGACCGGATTAATGAATGTGCCTAGAGGAGAAGAAGCAACAATGGCAGCCGGAACAGTATTAATGTTGCGAGGGTATGTGGCGCCAAGTAATTATGTCAGTGGAACAGGGACGAAAAATGCGGGCATCTATTTTGCTAAAAACGGTTTCGTGACTTTGGCGCCAGATTTTTTGGGCTATGGTGACAGTGAGGCGGCACCTGAAGACAGTTGGTTAGGACGGTTTGAAAAACCATTGCAAGTCAAGAAATTATTGGTGGATATGCAAAACAATAATTTTGAATGCGCAGCAACAAATTTGAAAGAAATTGAAAAGAAAAACGAAAAAAAGAGAACTGCAGAAGAAACTGCTTTTTTAGATTGGTGTGACAATCTAAATCTTGCAGTAAAACCAGACGAGCTATTTATGTGGGCGCACAGCAATGGCGGGCAGATTGCACTCACAACTTTAGAAATCAATGAACAGATGATACCGACAACTTTGTGGGCGCCAGTGTCAGTCGGTTTCCCTTATAGTGTGCTGTTTTTTACTGATGAATACGAAGATGAAGGCAAAGGCATGCGCGCTTATATTGCCAGCTTAGAAAAAAACTATGATGTTTTCGACTTTAGTCATACTAAGCATTTGGATAAATTACCACAAGGACAGCAATTTTTATGGCACCATGGCACGGCTGATGATGCAGCTCTTATTGCCTGGTCAGACGAAATGATGAATAAACTGGAGATAGAAAATGAGGAAAGGGAGCAAGAGGCGCAAATTATAACTACTTATTATCGTTACGAAGGAACTGATCACAATTTGCGCCCAATGTGGGACACCGTAATCGCTCGAGATGTGGAGTTTTTCAAAAGTTTTCTGACTAAAAACGAATAAAAATCACAAAGGAAAATGCGAGCAGAAATAAAGCAAAAATTAGTTTTTTCTAGCTAATTTCATGCGGCTGTGTACAAACAGCAAAATGCTAAAATGAAAGCATTAAAAATTAGCAAAAAGAAAGTCAAAATGGCAGAAAAAACCAAAAAAATGACTAAGAAAACTGGCGCTAAAAATCTAATGAAAGGGAAAGACGCGCAAACGATAAAAAATATCGAAATTTCTGATGAAGCGATTGAAATTGAATTTCTAAAACCGAGCCGAACTGGCTATACTTATTATCGTTATGATAATAATAGCCCCGGAATGGAACATGTGAAAATGATGAAAAAGCTAGCAAAAGAAGGCAACTTAGTGGATTACATCGAAAAAGAAGTGCGGAAAATGTATGCGAGTCGTTGGTAAAATATAAATTAGAGCAGCCTCTTATTAAAAAAAAGAACTAATTAAAATTAATTAAAGTCTCTTTGAGATAGAACAAATCATGCCGCCGCTTAAAATAAGCGGCGGCATCTGGATAAAAAAACGAAGGAACGATAACGCCTAATAACTGAAATTAAGTGTTTAGGAGAGCAGGCTTTCTAGCTACGCATGATTTGGGCACGATTTTTTTGAGTGTGCGCAAATAGTTTTTCATTTCAACGCTAACGCGATAAGATTCGGTAATTTTCTGGATTGCTTTGTTGTGTGTCCAAGGATCAAGCTGATTATTTTGAAGAAAAGGCAAGGTTAAACTTGGCTGTTTAATGTAAGCTTCAGCAACAGCCCAAGCTAGAGCCATTTTGACATAATAACCAGAGTGTTTAATTTGATTAAAGAGAGGAAGAATTTGGGGTATATAAATAGGAGTCATAAAATAATCCAGACAGACGACAATAGCAAAACGAAGCTCGAACTCTTGCGGAGAGAGGAGGTAAGGTTGAATAAATTGCCAAACTAATTCAGGAAATTTTTTAGTAAATTTGAGCGCGCAAACGAAACTGTCACAGGTAGCCCAGTTATCAATTTTCGGAATAAAATTTTTAATTAAAGAAAGGCGTTCCTTCGGTTCCATTTTAGCAGTAGCAATAACCAGAGCCTGGAGAGCAAGTTCTTCGTAGCTATCGTCCGACAATTCAGTTAAAAGATGGCGCCAGTCAGGAGAATGAATAATTTCTTTGGCCAAAGCCCGAATAGGAGGCGCTTGAACACCTAAAATCTGATAACGGGTAAAAATAAATTTCTCTGCTCCAGCTTTATTACGCGGAGTAGCCAAACTTTCCAACCGTTGACGATAGAGATTAGTTGACATAAACAATCATTATTATAAACGAAAGAGAGTAGAAAAATACAAGAAAGTATGCTAAAATGTTAGTCTTATGAAGAAAAACCAACAAAAAATTTGGCTGCTAGTGGCAGCGATTGTGGTAGTGGTAATTGCGGGAGTGTTAATTGCAAAAAGTTTAGGTAAAAAAGATACAACGTCAACTGCTACGACCGAAGAAACAATAGTCAAGAAGAAGAAAATCAGCGCGCCAATTAATGTCATTGACATGAATGAGAGACCAGTGGTGGCGCTAAAGCCATATACGCAGACAGGCGGTCGCTTTGTAAGTATCGAAGTGAGCGATTTGCGAAAAAGCGCGACCGCCGCAGAATATGAAATTGTTTACAATGTTATTGGCGCGAGCGCAGTGAGCGCAAGCGGAGCAAAAATAAAAGTACCTGACAGTGAAGCACAAGAAGGTCAACAAGGCTTTATGGGAGAATTGGATTTAACTAAACTGCCAACAAAAACTGAAAACAGATTTGGAACCTGTAGCGCCGGTGGTGCTTGTATCAATAATAATGTTTCAGGTGGTAGTCTGACTCTGACTTTTGATGGTGAAGCAAAATATGCAGTAATGAGTAATTGGACTTATTTTGAAGATGGTAAAGAAATCAGTGGCACTGAAGATGGAGCGTTTCAAATGGAGGCGGCGGCATTAGCTGATAATGGTGATTACCTAATTGCGGAAGCAATGGGATTGCCTAATGATTTACCAGGAACAGCGGCAATGATTAGTGACGGGGGTAAAGATGGAGGCAATAAACCGGTGGCGTATCAAATTAATTTTACAACAGCACCGAAAACTAATGAAGCCCTAGTTACTTTTGCAGAATATAAAGAGGCAAAAGTAGCTGTTTGGGACAACAAATCCTGGAAGACTTACAATCAAGACGAAGTGATGCCTCTCGGAGATGGATATATCTACGTGGTTCTCGCAAACGTTTAAATAAAAAAATAAAATTTAGTGATAGACTTGATAAATATCGCCGGCGCCAAGAGTTAAGAAAACGGTGCCGGCTTTTTCTTGGGCGAGATAATCTTGAAGCGCAGTAAGAGTCCGCAGGTTTACGGCCCGATGACCAGGAAATTTTTGTTCAATAGCCTGGCAAAGCATGTCGGAAGTGATACTAGGATCAAAGGCTTCTCTAGCTGAAGGAAAAATGTCGATCATAACCACTTCCGGAGCCAAAGAAAAAGCATCAATAAAAGCGGGGAAAAGTTGTTTAGTACGTGAATAAGTATGAGATTGAAAAGCAACCACTAAACGTTTGTCTGGATACCAAGCTCTCATAGCGGCAATTGAGGCAGCGATTTCGGCGGGATGATGAGCGTAATCATCATAGCAAAGAACACCGTGGCGCTCGCCCATAAATTCGAAGCGGCGTTTGACTGAACGATAATCGGCGAGCGCCTGAACAAAAAGATCAAGCGGCAAGCCCATAACTGAAGCGGCAGCAAGTGCTGCAAGAGCGTTAAGAGCATTGAATTTCCCAGGCAGATAAAACGTAAAGCAAAAATCTTTTTTCTGATATCGGACAGTGACATGGGCTTTGCCCTGAGCGATTTGATAAGAAGTGAGGCGAAAATCACACTTCTCCCCTTCCCCATAACTAATAAAATGAAAAGGGTGATTTTCGCCTTGAATAATTTTTACCAAATTGACTAGTTCGACATCATCGCCATTATAAATCAAAGTACCGCCTGATTTAAGCGAGCGGAAAAAATCACCATAGACTTGCTTGGTGTGAACAAAATCGCGATAAACATCGGGATGGTCAAAACGCAAGCTGCTGCAGATGATAATTTCTGGGATTAAGCGGCTAAAGCGAGGAGTAATGGGGGCGCCTTTTTTGATGGCCGTCTGAGCGGCAATTGGATCTTCCACGTATTCGTCGGCTTCGGCAATAAAAAAAGGTGCCTGAGGTAAAAACTGTCCAATTTGTTTTAAACCTAAAATCTCGCCCACGCCAACTGCATAACTTTGTGGCTTCAGTTTTTGTGTCCCGAAGGCGAGCATAGCACTGATGCTTGACTTACCACCGACGCCACAAACAGCAAGACCACGTTTAGAATTAAAGAAAGCTGCCAAAGCTTGAGCGTGAGTGAGAACTAGCAAACCGCGTTTTTTAGCAGCTAAAATTTGAGGATTGTGCGAGCCACCATTGGCGCCAGAAAAAATCACTACCTGTGTGTCTGCTGGTAAAGGAGCGTCAAAACTAAAATCGAGAATCAAATTTAATTTCGCCAACGATTCTTTGGTTGGAAAATCTTCAATCACGTCACTACCGCGCACTTGTTTGCCAGCATCAACTAAACAAGCAGCGAGAGCAGTCATAGCTACGCCTTTGATTCCGACTAAATAAAAATTATTTTTTTCCAGCATAAAATCAAATTCCCCAATGATTTAATTAAATTTAAGCAGCGGTTGCTTTAGCTTTTTCCGCTTCTTTTTCTAAATTTTTAATGATTTTTTTGGCGCCAGTGATATCGTTCCACAGAGTTTCTGTTTTGCCGTCATAGTTCATACTTTGTTCGTGCCCCTTACCGAAAATAGCAATCGTATTACCGTCATTACCAAATTCCCATAAAGCTCGCGCCAAAGCTTCTTCTCGATTAGGGATAGAAATGACTTTGGCGTGTAAATCACCTAAATCAGATTTCATTTGATTAATAATCGACCAAACATTTTCACTACGTGGATCTTCGGCGGTTAAAATAGCAAGGTCGCAATATTGAGCTAAAAGACGACCCATACGCGGGCGTTTGAAATGATCACGCAAACCAGCACAACCAACAATACCGATTAATTTTTTACCTTTGGATAAATAGCTACGGCGAATATTACTTAAAGCGCCAGCTAAAGCTTGAGGAGTATGGGCAAAATCGACAATCATGGTGAAATTTAAGTTATTAGGCACAATTTCCATCCGACCTTCAGGCAAGTGAAATTTATTTAAAGCAGCAATGATATCCTTATCAAGTGCACCAATTTTTTTGCTAATAGTAATGGCAAGATAGGCATTAAGACGATTATAATCTTCGCTAAAAGTAGAGCGAATAGCTTTTTCCAAAGCAGCGCCGAAACGAGTGTCTTTGCCAAAAGTGAGCAATTTGATACCAGAATGAAGCGACTTTTTGACGGCAGGGAAGATATCTTGATCTTCATTGACGACGGCAATTTGAGCACTATTAAGCACCAGCATTTTTGCCGCTAAATAATTGTCGCGAGTCAGATGATAATCTAAATGCTCGAAATCAACATTGGTGAGGCCGGCAATAAAAGGGTGAATTCCCCAAGTGCGATATTGATAAGCACCTTGCGAAGTCACTTCTAAAACTAGATATTCGATGTCTTTCTTCACCATTTCGCGCATAAAGCGATAAAGATCTCGAGGATGTGGAGAAGTAACATGAAAACCAGTATCGAGTTTCTCGTGACCAATATAAGCGGCAACGGTGGAAATCAAGCCAACTTTATAACCACTTTCTTTGAGAATTTGATAAACCATGGTTGAAGTAGTGGTTTTACCGTCGGTGCCAGTAACGGCAATAATTTTAAGTTTTTTTTCTGGAAAACGATAACGCCATTGAGCGAAAAAACCACCCAAAAGACCAGTCTTAAAAAAGTGGTAAGGGCGTTTGAGCTGATAAAAAAGTTTTTTCATGAATAATTAAAAACCTAATTTGCGGTGCAAATAATCAGACAGCTGAGCCAAAGGCACTCGCTCTTGTTGCATCGTGTCGCGGTCTCTGACGGTAACGTCCTGATTATCTAAAGAATCAAAATCGACGGTGATAGTCAAAGGAGTGCCAATTTCGTCTTGGCGACGGTAACGTTTGCCGATATTGCCGTGATCGTCAAACTCAATTTGATAAAGAGGGCGCAAAGTGTCGGCGACACTTTGCGCTAGAGCCACCAATTCTGGTTTATTACGTAAAAGCGGGAAAACAGCGGCCTTAATTGGCGCTAAGCGCGGATGAAGTTTGAGCACTAAACGTGTTTCACCATTGGCGAGAGTTTCATGAGTATAGGCATGATCTAAAAACATCAAAAAAAGTCTGCCCAAACCGACTGAAGTTTCCATGATATGAGGGATAAACTTTTCGCCAGTTTGAGGATCAAAATAGCTTAAATCAACACCAGAAAATTTACTGTGCTGAGAGAGATCCCAGTTGCCACGGGCATGAATGCCTTCAATTTCCTTAAAACCGCCTAAAAACTGAAAATCGTATTCGATGTCATAAGCATTACTAGCATAATGAGCTAATTTTTCATGTTTATACCAACGAATTTTATCAGCTGTCATACCTAAATCTAGATACCATTGCCAGCGTCTAGCTTGCCAATAAGCAAATTTTTCTTGCATTTGTTCGGGACGCAAAAAATATTGCATTTCCATTTGTTCAAATTCGCGAGTGCGAAAAATAAATTGGCGAGCAATAATTTCGTTACGGAAAGCCTTACCAATTTGAGCAACACCAAAAGGTAATTTCGGATGCAAACTGTCGAGAATATTTTTGTATTCCAAATAAATACCGCCGCAAGTTTCAGGACGTAAATAGACGACGTTGTCATCTGAGAGCTCGTTGGTGGGCGCGCCGATATTGGACTTCACCATCAACGAAAAGCGTTTGGCGCTAGTCAAATCACGGCTGCCACAAAGTGGGCACTTGAGTTTACCATCGGCGCGCAGCTGATCTAATTCTTGATTGATAAAATCAAGCGGTTGTTTGTCAGCGCTAATGCCAAATTCTTCCAAAAGATGATCCGCGCGCAGACGACCTTTGCAAGTTTTGCAATCGATCTGAGGATCATCAAAATTATCTAAGTGACCAGAAGCTTGCCAAGTTTTGGGAGCCATAAAAATGGCACTATCAAGACCAGTAATTTCTGGATGGAGCTGAACCATTTCTTTCCACCAAAGATCACGAATATGATTTTTGAGCAAAACCCCATAATGACCGTAATCATAAATGGCACTCATACCGCCATAAATTTCACTCGATTGATAAGCGAAACCCCTTGATTTACAAAAAGAAACTAATTCGGTCATGTCTGTTTTTTTTGGCATAGTTCTATTATACTACAAAAGAAAGCAAAAGTCTTGATTGGAGAGAAAAAAGTTACTCAAGTTCTAAGAGAGAGACTTTGGGTAAAGCGTGATTAGTATTGGTTTGCAATTCTCCATAAAGACGCGAGGTGTTTTCCATCAAACGGTTGATTTGTTCTTCTCGTTCGCTCCAGCGCTTAGTCAAAACTCGACGTTCTTTGTCTAAATCGTTTTTCATAGCGACGAAATTTTCCACTAAAGTTTCAATTTTTTGGACAAAGCGAGGACTAGTCATATAATCGTAAAGATTGGAAAGTTTTTCGTCTTGATTTTCTTGACTCAGTTTGACTTGACGGACGCGAACCAAATCAAAGCGCAAAAGAGTAGCTAATTGCAAAGCGAAATTTGGTTCGCATGTCCAAATACCATTATAAAAGCCGAAAGTCTTAAGATTTTTGGGTAAAACTGTGCTCACTAAAATGGCTAAGTCGGCGTTTTCTTGATTGCGGTCTTGTTTGAGCTTGGCGACCCAGCCTTCAGTCCAATTTTTAGTGCGTTTACTTTCCCAAATAATGACCCCGCACGAAGCACCGTTTTTATCAAAAACCTTTTGCCGAATATCGGCGCCATTGACACCTTTACCAATCGGCTCAATCACGTCGTCATTAAACTCGGCGCGCAAACTATCTTCCAAAGCTAGTTCCAAAATTTCTCCTTGTAATTGTTGCGAGCCTTGTTCAAGTTTGCGTTTGACGGTCGCTAATTCCGCCTGAGCATCAGCAATCTTTTTATCTTTTTCTTTCATGATCAGTTCCTGCTCCGCCAAAGCTTTTTCTTTAGCGACCGTCATGATTTTCTCTCTTTCTTCATCCAACTGGCGTTTATTTTCCAAAATAAAATCTTGTTTTTGCAATTCCCATTGATCTTTTTCAGCCAGTAACTTGGTTTCTTGAGCTCGAGCTTTGGCCAAAGCGTCGTCGCGAGTTTTCACTTGTTGCGCTAAACGCTCCAATTCTGTTTTTTGATTCAAAGCTAATTCTTCCCGCAGCTGTTTTTCCCATTTTAACTTTTCTTGATTTTGTTGAGCCATTAACTGAGTACGTAATTGTTCTTGTTCCTGAAGAGCTTGTTTTTGCAGTTGAACTTTTTCTTGAGCAAATTTTTCTTGAAGTTTATTTTCAGCTTCTTGGCTCAAAACTTCATCGACATCGAAGTGAAAATGACAATTGGGACAAGTAATTTGAGAAGACATAAAACCTTACAAACTTTTCTTTTTCCAAAGAAAAAAAACGGTTAAAAGCGTACAAATAAGAGAAATAATAACTGGCACGAGCCACGTCAAAATGTCAGTAGTGATATGGTCAAAAGGTAAATCGACGTTCATACCGTAGAAAGAAAAAATAAGCGTCGGCACAGAAATGACAACGGTAACAACGGTCAAAGTTTTCATGACCACGTTTTGATTATTGCTAATAATTGAAGCAAAAGTATCCATGACACCGGAAAGAGTGGTGGTATAAATAATTGTCATTTCCATAGCTTGGTGACTTTCAATGGTAACATCTTCGAAAAGTTCTTGATTGGCTTCATTTTTAGTAATCAATGGAGAACGAGATAATTTATTGAGCATGGTTTCGGTGGATTTAAGAGAAGTATTAAAATAAACTAAAGATTTTTGCAGACCAAACATTTTAATTAATTCGCTATTTTGCAAAGAGGCATATAATTGAGTTTCTAATTGACGCGAGCGACTGTCAATTTTTTTAAGATATTC
>CAYVKW010000002.1:12247-51730 GCA_964452285.1 uncultured Pseudomonadales bacterium
AGCAGCACGCAGAAAGCTTCGTTCCACGCCCAGACTTTTAGAAACTAAGCCAATTTCTTCGATATTAGGATTAACCAAATTAACCCAACAAGAATGAGCTAAATCCTTGGTTTCTCGCAATTCTTGGCCATTATTGGAAGCTTGATAAGCGGTGAGCATGGGTCTTATTATACAGGAAAATTATGATTAAAACATTGGCAAAAACAACAAAGAAAAGGATGAAAAAGAGAGAAGAATAGTGATATAATGAGTGTTTGATGTGGAAAACTTTTTGGCAATATAGTAAAGAAAAAAAATGGCTTTTGATTGTGGCGCCAGTGTTGGTAATGGGGGAAGTGATAGCAGAATTGCAACAACCAAATTTGTTAGCAGAGATTGTAAATACTTATCAAAGCGGAGGCAGCCAAACGGTGATTTGGCAAACAGGAATAAAAATGATTGCTTATCTGCTGATGAGCGTGATAACTTTTTTAGGATCTTTATATGCGGCGAATAAGGTAGCAGCTTATTTTAGCCGAAATTTAAGAAAAACATTATTCGCTAAAATCCAAAGTTTATCATTAGCACAAGTGCAAGAATTGTCACCAGGAGCGCTGCTAACGAGATTGACGAATGACGTGAATCAGGCGCAAAATTTGTTAACCCAAATTTTGCGCATTGCTGTCAGAGCACCATTAATGTTTTTCGGATCATTGTTTTTCTTAGCCAGAATCAATTTTCAGTTATTAGGCATTGTTTTAATTTTGGCGCCACTAATTTTAATTGTGGTCGCAGTGGTAGTAAAAATGTCGACACCACTTTTTCAACGTTTACAAAAAGCCTTGGATAAATTAAATAATTTAATGTCGGAAAGTTTGACGGGAATTCGAACGGTAAAAAGTTTTAATCGAGAAAAATTGGAAATCGAAAAATTTGCACTGACCAATGATGAATTAAAAAAAGCCGAAATAACAGGAGGGCAAATTATGGCGGCGGCGATGCCGTTAATGTCGTTTGTTTTAAATCTAGCGATTGCTCTAGTTTTGTGGCAAGGCGCCAAATTAATTAAAATAGAAACGATAGGTATTGGTAGTTTAATTGCCGCAATTGGCTATCTATCGCAATTACTTTTTTCTTTCCTAATGATTTCTTTTATTTTTATTAATATTGTCAGAACCAAAGTGAGTCTAAAAAGGATTAATGAAGTTTTGGAAAAGAAACCTAATTTAACGGAAATCAAATCTCCTACTCAAGCAAAAATAAAGCGAGGAAAAATAGAATTCAAAAACGTCAGTTTTTGTTATCAAAGCAATGCTGAAGCAGTGTTAAAAGATTTGAATTTGAAAATAGAAGCGGGAAAAAGTGTGGGGTTCATTGGTGTAACTGGAAGCGGGAAAACGACTTTAGCTTTGCTGCTCAATCGACTTTACGATCCAACTGAAGGTAAAATTTTGATTGACGATATAGATTTGCGTGATTATCCTCTAGCGGAAATCAAGCAAAAAGTGGCTTTGGTTCTACAGGAGGCGATTTTATTGTCTGGCACAATTGAAGAAAATATCGTTTGGGGCGACAGAGTGGCTGACAATAAAATCGCTCAAGCATTAAATATTTCTCAAGCGGAAACTTTTGTTTCCAGGAATGATGGCGAAAGAAACTTGCAGGCAACAGTGGCAAGAAGAGGGAGTAATTTTTCCGGTGGGCAAAAGCAAAGATTAAGTTTAGCACGCGCGCTAGCCAGAGATTTCAAAATTCTGATTTTAGATGATACGACTAGCGCGCTAGATTTAAAAACAGCGGCAGCGGTACAAAAAGCCCTCAATGATAAAGTGAGCGACGCGACCAAATTAATTATTAGTCAAAGAATTGCTTCCATCAGAGACTGTGATAAAATCGTAGTGATGGATAATGGTAAGATTCACGGCGTTGGCACTCATCAAGAATTACTCAAAACAGATAAAATTTATCAAGAAATTAATCAAATTCAAGAGGAGGAATATTAATGCCAGGTCCAATGATGGCAGCACCGGTAGAAAAAAAACTAACAAAGGCTGAACTGCAGTTTTTTTGGCAGAAATTGTGGCCCTATATGAAGACAGAAAAGTGGGCTTGGTTCGGAATTATCTTTTTTGTAATTATTTCCACCGGTCTACAATTAGTGGGACCATTTCTAATGAGCGTGATTATTGATCAATATATTTTGCCAGGCAAATGGACACAGTTAGTGAGAATGTTAATCATATTGGTAGCGATTTATTTATTTAGCAGTATCACGAATTGGACGCATGAATGGCTGTTGGCAAAAATCGTACCAAAAATAACTACCAAGATTAGAGCTGATGCTTATCAAAAATTGCAGTATTTGCCAGTAAGTTTTTATGATAAACAGGCTTACGGGGAAATTATGAGTTTACTCACAAACGATCTAGACAATTTAGATAATGCTCTAAGTACAACGACAACGCAAATCCTAACGAGTATTTTATCGGTCGTAGGTGCGCTCGCTTTTATGTTTTACCAAAATGTGTGGCTGGCGTTGGCAACAGTGGTAACAGTGCCACTAACTTTGATTAGTGGAAAGGTGGTGGCTACCAAAGCGGGTAAATTTTTTGGTCGACAGCAAAAAGATTTAGCCGAAATTAATGGGCAAGCCGAAGAAATTCTCAATGCTACAATTTTGATCAAAGCCTACGGCAAAGAGCAAGTAGTAATAGAAAATTTTAATAATTTGGTAGAAAAATATTATCGCTCGAATTTTTGGGCTAATTTTTTTGCCGGATTAATGATGATGAGTGTAATCGTGATGAATAATTTGAATGTAGTAATTCTAGGTATTTTGGGAGGCAGCTTAGCTTTTGCGGGCTTGCTAGAAGTGGGAATTTTGGCGAGCTTCATTCAATATCAGAGGCAATTTACTAGACCTCTAGGGACACTCGCCAATCAATTTATGACTTTACAACTAGCCTTGGTCAGCGGCGAGCGAGTCATGAAGCTTTTTACTTATAAAAGTGAAAGTGAGCCAGAAAAACCAGTAGCTGAGATTTCTTTATGCCGAAAATTGAGAATTAAAAATTTGGATTTTGCTTATAATCCAGATAAAAAAATCTTGAAAGATATCAACTTAGAAATAGAGACTGGGAAAATGGTAGCTTTGGTGGGACCAACAGGTAGCGGTAAAACAACTTTAGCCAGTTTGCTATTGCGTTTTTACGATCCGACGAAGGGCGAAATTTTATTTGACGGCATCAATGTGCAAAATGCCAGACGCGAGCAAATAAGAAATTTAATCGGAGTGGTGCTACAAGAAGTACATTTATTTGATGGCACAATCGCCGACAATATTCGTTTGGGCAAATTAGATGCCACCGAAGAAGAAATAGAAGAAGCGGCAAAAAAAGCGCATGCGGATGAATTTATCAAGCATTTGAAAAAAGGTTATCAAACTCAAATTAATGGTAATACAACCACTCTGAGTCAAGGGCAAAAGCAATTATTAGCAATTGCTAGAGCTTTTTTGCTTGATCCACCAATGTTAATTTTGGATGAGGCGACCAGCAATGTCGACACCTTGACTGAATTAGCCATTCAAAAAGCGATGAATCGGTTATTAGCTGGTCGCCTCAGCCTAGTTATTGCTCATCGTCTGTCAACAGTAAAAAATGCAGATTTAATTTTAGTGATGAAAGAAGGAGAGATTGTCGAGCGAGGAACACAGGAAGAATTACTGAAGCAAAAGGGCTTTTATGCGCAGATTTATCATTCTCAAGACGCCGACTTGCTCATCGAATAGCTTGAAAAATAAAGTGAGAAATAAAATTTGTTTGGCGCTTGTACTGAGCAAAAAGTTGACACGATGGAATTGGATAGTTTGCAAGAAAAAAGGTTGTTCCTTGAGTTAAAATAGTTAGTGTGGTGGTCATCTCGATAATAAGAGAACAGTTTTAAAGTTTTAACAGCGGTATCTCATAGGAGATTCTTTTAAATTAAGTGTGCTCAGTAATAAGGCAAAAAAAGTTTTTAGCTCTTTAAACCCGTAGCCAGAGTAATAAGTCTCCAAATCCAGTAAACACAAAAGAGAACGATAAAACCAATAATAGCAGTGGTAATTCTTTTTTTACCCATGTCAATACTGTTTTGTTTACCAGTGGTAGAGCCAGAAATCATTTGGAAACCTCCCCAAAGAATAAGAATGAGAAGGCCAATACCAGCAATAGGGAAAATAATAACTGTCAGGGCGCGATTAATAATCGCGCCTGGTGTACGACTACTAGGATCACTGAAGACGGAAGAAAATTTGAGCGGATTCATGGATTCTAGATCGCTATATTTGAGGTCAACGACGTCAAGGTCGAGAGTAAGGGAGTTGGAGGGAGAATCATTGAAAACAGACGGATCAAATGCATCTGCTGAGTTCCAACTGCAACAATAATAATATTTATTTGTATTTTTATTGAGCCAGGGCTGAGATACACCAATACTAATTTCCGCATTTTCTTTGTTTTCCACAACTGGACAACCAGAAGGCTCATCTTTAATAACTAAAGAATGACCCTGACAAGCTTTAATAAAATTAGCTTCCTCATTTGTTTCTTCAGATTCAACAAGAGCACAACAATAGGCTTGTAATGGTATTCCTCCTGTTTCATAAGAAAAATGCATAATCAAGGTTTCCGAGTCCAGACAAGGAGATTGAAATCTATTAAACCATGTATTAAAAGTTAGAAACCGCGCATTTTTTTTCAAGCATTCTGATTTCATTGTTTCTACAGTATAGTCTTCACTACTATTGCCAGTTACAAGATCACAATAAACTTGATCATTATATTCTTTACAAATGCCAGAAAGTCCATTATTGCTACAAGTTTGATTGGCAAACTGACATTGGGAAGTAGTCCCCTGAGCGCAACAAGAGTATCCTTTACCACTGTCATCTTTATACCAGCAAACTTTAACAGTATTGCCACTGCTGGCGCCAGTGCAAGAATCATTACCTAAATCTGATTCAGAATAAATGCTTGTTCCAGCTGGACAGCCATCAGAGCAGTTATAACCAGAGGCGAAAATTGGCGCGAGGCCAATTTTCGTGGCCAAAAGGAAAAAGGTGAGGCAGAAAAAGAAAAGTTTAGTTGTTTTTGACATTTATTAGTGATTATTTTAGCATTAAAAAGAATGACTTGCAACAACAAAACAAAACTAAGAGTACAAACCCGTAGCCAGAGTAATAAGTCGCCAAATCCAGTAAACACAAAAGAGAACAATAAAACCAATAATAGCAGTGGTAATTCTTTTTTTACCCATATCGATATTATTTTGTTTACCAGTGGTAGAACCAGAAATCATTTGAAAACCTCCCCAAAGGATAAGAATGAGGAGACCGATACCGGCAACGGGGAAAATAATAACTGTCAAGGCGCGATTAATAATCGCGCCTGGTGTACGACTGCTAGGATCACTGAAGACGGAAGAAAATTTAAGCGGATTCATGGATTCTAGATCGCTGTATTTAAGTTTAACAACGTCTAGGTTGAGAGTAAGGGAGTTGGAGGGATTACCGCTGTATGAGAGTTCACCTTCATATTCTTGACAGATTGCTCCGTGACCTATCGAGCTGCTACATGCGCTTGCATCTTCATAGCAGGTTGCACCATTATGAGCACTACTGCAAGCTGCTGCATCAGCATAGTAGCCTGCTTTCTGACATCCTCCTTGATCATTAAGTGAAGTTTTTTTGCAAAAAAAGAATTGTATACTGTCTTCTTCTGCCTGAACACAACTACCGCAATATCCAGAGCTATAATATGTTCCATCTCCAGAAATCCACTTTTGTATAAATGCTGGCTCGCTATCTTCTGGGCAGCTATTACTTAAATCATATTCTGCAGAATATAATACTCCAATTTTAAGGTCTTCATTGGGAGAAAAAATATAACCATTCACGATATTTCCACCATTTGAATCATCTGCGCAGCAGCTATTATCTTCATAGTCACAGGTAATGGCGAAAATTGGAGTGAGGCCAATTTTCGTGGCCAAAAGGAAAAAGGTGAGGCAGAAAAAGAAAAGTTTAGCTGTTTTTGACATTTATTAGTGATTATTTTAGCATTAAAAAGCAACTCTTACAAGGAAACTAATTATCTTAGCAACTAGGTGAGTTTCATAAATGAAACTGCTCTTAGATATGGTCTTGAAGAGAAAGTGACTGTTAATTAAGAAAAAAATGTTAAAAGCCCTAAGTAATGAACGGAAACTATGAAAAATCAAGGAATGGTTGAAGTGAAAGAATAAAAATGAGAATTAAACAAGAAATGATAAACGTAACAAAGAAGTAGACTATGTAGTTTAAGTTATAATCTGAAGAGAGGAAAAATTGCAGATTTTATGAGTTAAAATGTTTTCTTTTGGGTAAATGGTCCAATATATTTGTGAAACCTACAAACATAAGCTCTAAAACGTAATGCGCCACTTGATAAAAGACCTATAATGTGTTATAATATGTTTTCTGTTTGGAGCTCTTTAATAAAAGAATGGAGGAAAATTAAAATGAAAAAGTTGGTAACTTGGCTAATATTAGCGATGTTCACATTCTCTATTTCAGGGGCAAATGCTACTGGAAAAACGGTAAAGATACCTAGTAATAGCTGGGTTTTTATTGAACTAGTAGACAAACTAGATGATGAGGGTAATCCGGAAGTATTACTACTAGATTTGCCTAAAGGAGGGTTTTACTCACAGCTAGACGAAACGCGGATTCTTTTGACCGTTGACGCAGATGATGAAGAGAGCGAATTACCTGCTTTTCATCATTACTTGCTTCGAAAAAGTAAAACAAATCTGGATGATTTAATAATGAAAATCGACGAAGGAAAAAAACTTGGAGTTTGGGATAGCATGAAGAGCTATGCTCAAGATGCGGGTCAATTTCTCTGGGACAAGAGTCAGTCGCTAGGCGATTGGCTAGACGGGAAATACTCCGAATGGGGTGTTTACGACTACGTAGAAAGAAAAGGCTGGGGAGATCGTATTCGCGATTTCTTCGGCACCAATTGAGCACAAACAGAAATTGCCCCGCGGAGGTTGTGACAAACAACCGAAGCGGGGCTTAATTGTACGAGATGTTAGTTTTTTTGCTTTGATGACGATTTTTTTTGGCGCAGCAAACGCAAGAGTGGGTCTTTCAAAAAGAAAGCGATTAAAGTGAAGATCACAATAACAATAGAAAGAGTGATGGCGCTGCGCCACTGTCCGCGAATAATCGTATCGCCTAAATAGACCGAAAGAAAAGTCATGGGCAAAGTAGCACTGATCATTGAAAACAGAAAGCCGCGCTTGCTAATTTTGGTAGTTGCGGCTAAATAAGGGACAAAAGCATTGGTAAGAAAAGGCATGAGATAGAATAAAAAAACAATGGTGTTGGGATTTTTGCTTTGAAAATAAATTTTGAGTTTGTGTATAGCTTTGAAATCAAGGAGTTTGTCAATTTTTTCTTGATCATAGCGACGTAAAAAGCAAAAGACTAAATAATTAGCTAAACCGTTGCCAACGGTAATAATAATAGTGCCCCAAATCGGACCATACAACACGCCGGCAACAATTTGTAAAACAATAGCGGGGAAAATGGGCAGCAGACTCTGGAGAAATTGGAGAAAAAATAAAATAATCCCTGCTGCCATGCCGAAGGACCGTAAATAGGTTTCCAAACCTTGAGAATTTGTACTCTGTAAAATATGCCAAATTTCTGGAATAACGCTACCAGCAGAAGTAAGTAAAAGCGCGAAAAAAGCAATGCCAATCAAAGCAACAGCAATAAATAAATAAAGACGAACTTTTTTGGACATAACCATCATTCTAACACATTTAGACTAAAAAAACAGCTTTGACTCTGCTATAATATAAACTTAAAATAAAATAATGGAAGCGTCGCCTAGCGGCTATGGCAACAGACTTGAAATCTGTCGGAGCAATCCATCGTGGGTTCGAGTCCCACCGCTTCCGCAAGACCTATAATATTTCAAGAAACATATCGTTTAGTCTGGAAAATTTTGATATTGATCGTAAAAATTTAATAAAACTAGTTTAATTGGTATTGAACAAATTTAAGCCCTTTTCTATGATTGATCATAGAAAAGGGCTTTATAATAATAGATATGATAAGAGAAAAAATTCCTTATTATTCCAAACAAATTAACTGACGGGAATCTGGTGCAGAAAATGAAGATATTTTTAATAGTTGGAATAAAGATATTTGCGGTATTTATTGCTTAAAAATGATTGGTGATTATTTTGAAAAAACAAAGCAGGTTTCTCTTTGGCAATTACTAACTACTTGTCGGAAATTCGATGGTTTTAAAGATAAAAATGGAGAAAGAGTTGGTGTTTTTCATCAAGCTTTGGTGAAAACAGCCAGAGAAAATGGCTTTTCCGGCAAAATAATAAAAAACGTCTCGCCAGAAAAATTAATTGAGTTATTGAAAAAAAATTACTTAGTAATTTTATCAGTTGATAAAAATAAAATAGATGAAAAACTAACTGGCGGACATTTAATGTTGGTTCTTGATTATTTAGAAGAAGAGAAAACTTTTCTCGTTAATGATCCTGATCCGCTTTTAGCAAAAAACGGTCAAGAAGTAAAATTGAGCAAAAATGAGTTAGAAAAAATTAGTAATGAAAAAGGAATAGCTTTTAGTGAGTCGCAAAGGTTAATGGGTAAACGGCAGAGTATCCTCTATTTTGACTTTTAATGTCTTATAAAGTATAATATTGACTGTTCTTTGAAATTCTAGCAAAAGGAGGATGAAATTTTTCGGTGAAATAAATTCGGATAAGGATTCTTGACTAAACTAATTTTCAAAATTGGAGGAGGACGTTGAAAATGAAGAAGGATGAATTGGTTTTATCTTGTTTGGGGAATATATTCAGACCGTCGCGAGAAATCATAGAAAATTACTTGGAATTAATTAATGCGATTTACGACAAAGAGGAAGACGCTTCGGTGGCGTGGATTATCGCCGCCTCTCCCCTAGTCAAAAACAAAAAGCACTTCACAAAAGCAGGCCAAAAAAAATTGGAGCTATATTTGAGCGGAGAAAAAGTAGAGATGGGAGCGACGTGGTCAGAAATCGAAAGGATGATGCTGATCGATAGTGAGTTGAGACACTTTTTCTCCAATCTAATTTGGATTGTCAACGAAATGCTGTTTAATTTGCCAAAAGTAGATCATCGGTGGCTCAGACTGCGCTATGGTCTTGATGAGACCAGACAGTTATCAAGAGCGATGATGATGAGGAGTTTTGGCTTAGCGCCAGCACGGGCGCGTTGGACCGAGATCTTGGCAATTAAAATGTTGCAAGGTTCGAGCGGCAAACGGAATTTGGATAAATTGCTGCTTGTCAGCGACCAAAGCGAAAAAAAACAATTAACGAGAGATTGGGATCTAGAAGATCTCAATATAAGTCCGAGAACTTTCAATTTACTGCAGAAAGCTGGCGCGGAAAAACTGAGCGACTTGGGTCGCTTGACTGTTTTTGACGCGCGCAAAATTCTCGATGAAGAAGGAGTGGATGAAATCAGAAAAATTTTGCGCGCATATGAAATAAAATCGCCACTCTTGGACGACAAGTCCATAAAGTAACAAAAAAGTGTGCGGATACGAAAGCTAGAATCGAAAAAAAATTTAAGATCGAAAAAAAGAACAAACGTAACACCTTGGGATTAAAACCAAGGTGTTTTTTTACTAAAAATGAGTTATTAGGCGACGGAAAAATTTTAACAGCATCGGCGACGAAGTTGCCTAATAACTCATTTTTTCTAATGGAAAGGAAATCACTGATTGAAATTAGCAATGAATGAAGATCAGGATTGGGGTATATAATTCTGAACCAAAGAGGAATATTGGAGCAAGGTGAAATTGAGATTTTTTGTAAAATGAAATTAAGATTGAACAGCAAAACTAAAGTGAGCGCTAAATCAAATCAGCTATAATAAATGGTCCAGAAAAAGAAGAGAACCTAAATCAAGGAAGGATGGTTCTTTTCCCAAGTGGTTTTAAGAATTTGATAAAATTTTTCTACTTCTTGATCCTCATTGACGACAAGAGAAGCATTAGGGGCATAATCATTGACTTTTTCCAAACGACCAGCAAGAACAAGAGCTAAAGCTTTCAAATCGGCAAAACTACAATTGGTGTTATTAACTAATGACTCCAAATCAGCAGTAGTGGCATTAACAGTGGAAAAGTGTTCCAAACAATAGGCAGCCAAAGTGTCCGACAACCGATAAAGGTCAATTTTATAATTTAACCACTGACGGCGATTTTCCAATTTGTGCTGTTGACGCTCGGCTTGGACTTGATTTTGATCAAGAGACAAATGACGGCGACTAAAAGTATATTTTTGTGACTCAAGAGAGTGAGAGGCTTTTTCTAACATAAGAGAACAGATTATATCATAAGAGTGAGAAAACTGGCGGCGCTTGCGCTTTTTTGAATTGCCCTGGACCAGTAAACAAACCCCAGAAGTAAGCTAAATCCTCAAGCAGAACGTCGAGCGTCGGGCAAAGGTCGAGCATAACTTTTTTTTCAGCTGGAGTAAGACGGATAAGTTCGTCTAACTGCTCGCTTTTGGCGCTGGCCACAGTCTGACTATAAAAATCTGTTTGACCATCGTGTTCAGACCAGAAGCGTAATAACTTCTCGTGATAAGGGTCGACCATAGGATCACCAAGATTTTTAGTTACATCTTGATGTTCACCTAATTCTGCACTGGGATGAGTGGTAAAAATCTCCATTGGTAAGATATCACCCAAATGCTGAGAAAGTAGTTTGGCTTGAGTAAAAACTTCACTTTTCCACAAAGAACCAAAAGGACAAGCATAACCACTAATGTCGCCGTAAAGCGTGCCATAACCAATAACCAACTCACTTTTATTAGCGTTACAAGGAAAAAGAGCATCATACTTATTGGCAAGGCTAGCGATGACGTTGGCCCGAGTGCGAGCTTGAGTGTTTTCGTCACGCGGATTAATAACCGGCCACGGAAATTGTGGAGCGATAGCGTCGAGACTTAAATTAACTTCGTCAACCATGGCTTGAATAGGAATAATTAAATACAAACAGCCGAGATTGTGAGCGACCTGAGCGGCAATATCTTTGGTGAGACTGCTATTGTGGCGACTGGGTAGATTGAGAAGAATAACATTGTCTTTACCCAAGGCAGCGACATGGAGCATGGCGCTGTAAGCACTGTCAATGCCGCCACTTAAAGCGATGAGAGCATGCGATTTTTTTGCTTGAGCAAAAAAATCGCTAATTTGATGAATAAGTTTTTGGTTAAGAAGATCTAAAGTCATGCCCTCAATTATAAAGCAAAAATTTATGTTATAATGAGCAAATGAAAGCGTGGAAAAAATATCAAAGTATAACCAGTGCAACTTTATTATTTTTTTTATTAGCGACTGCTCAAACAGCAGCCGTAGCACCTTGCGCGGTTTGTGTTATTGCTATTGGTAGTGGTTTAGGAATTAGTCGAGCTTTAGGAATTGATGATTCACTAACAGGAGTTTGGATTGGAGCTTTACTACTAGCAGTGGCACTTTTTACCGCTGCTTGGGGAAAAAATAAATGGCCAAAGTTTCGATGGTGGACATCAGCAAGCGTAATTGGCACTTATACTCTAACAATCCCGTTCTTTTTTATTTTTGATTTGTTTTCACAAGGAGGAGAATGGAATGGTATGAGCCGGTTGCTGCTAGGAATGATAATTGGCACAATATTCCTAATTTTAGGTCTCTATACAGATAAAAGTTTACGGGCGATAAAGAGCGATCACAAAGGGTTTTTTCCGTTTCAGAAGGTAGTAGTGCCAGTGGTATTTTTGAGCTTAGCGACGGGAATAATGTGTTTTGTGTGCGGATAAAGAGAGAATTTCAAGCTGCTTAATTATCGGCGTCATTATCAGTGTCAGTTTCCAAATCACCTTGAATACCTAAGATAACCAAAAGTTTTTCTGAAATTTCTTTGAATGTAGGCGCGGCAGTTTCAGCGGCCCAAGGAGAACTCTGAGGACGTTCAAATTTAACCAACATTAAGAACTGTGGATCATCGTAAGGAGCAAAACCAATAAAACTAGCGATGGTAGCATTTTCTTCATAACCGCCAGCCTCAGGAATTTGAGCAGTGCCGGTTTTGCCAGCAATACTGCGAGTGTTTTTATAAACATATTGTGCTTCACCGTGCTGAGCGGCTTGTTGCATCATCTTGGAAACCGTGGCAGCGGAAGTGGTGCTAATAACTTGACGCAAGCTTTGTGGTTGAGTAACGAAAACTTCGCCAGTGGTAGGATCAACCGCTTTTTCGACTAGATAAGGCTGCATCATTTCACCGTGATTAGCGATAGCGCCGACGGCACGCATCAATTGGAGGCTGCTAACTGTAACACCTTGACCATAAGAGCGAGTGGCAATTTCTACTGGCCCCCAATCTTGTGGAAAAGAACTAGGAGTATCTTCTTGAGTACCCAAGTTGAGTGGTTCACCAATGCCAAAAGCTTGAAGATAATTTTTGAAACGTTCGCCGCCTAAAAGGTCGGTGACATAAATCATCGCGACGTTGTCTGATTTTTCCAAAGCTTCGGTCATGTTAATTTTAGGATGATAAACATTGTCCCAAGTGCGCAAAGTGTATTTATCAATCACGCGCGGACCGTAACACTTCGGGCACTGAGTATCTGGAGAAATCACTTTGCTGTCAATGCCAGCGGCAACGGTAATAACTTTGAAAGTAGAACCAGGCTCATAAAGATCAATAACAGCGGGGTTTTTATAAAGACTAGCATCGTATTCATAATATTTATCTGGATCATAAGAAGGAGAAGTAGCTAAACCCAAAATCTTACCGGTGCTTGGTTCCATAACAATAATTTCGCCGCGAGCGGCACCATAAGTTTTCATCGCTTTAGCCAAACTAGATTCTAATAAAATTTGAACATCTTTGCGCAAGGTGAGATAGATGTCACGACCGTCTAAATTTTCAGTAATCAGATTTTGATTTTGATAGACTGAATTGCTGACAATCATCTGGCTGCTTTTACTGGCCAGTTCCTTATCTAGACCGCCCTCGATGCCGTAATTGCCTTCGTTTTTATCTTTACTGAGAAAACCAAGGGTTTGAGCGGCCATAGTTTTTTCAGGATAAAAACGAGTGAGATGCGATTGAAATTGCACACCGTCAATCTCCAAAGCGTCGATAGCCGTCATTGAACTTTGACTCAAATAGTTGGCAATGGCAACAATGCTATTGGGTTTGTCTTTTTTACTAATGAGCTGCGGGCGAGCAGACTCAAGTGGTTTGAGACTAGCACTAGCTTCTGGGTCAGCCAGAACAATGGGAGAAATCAGTTGATAAGCCTCTTCCCAACTCAGCGTCATGGCTGAGGGTTCGAGATAAAGCTGATAAAGCTGGTGATTGCCAACTAGTAAATTGCCTTCACTACTGTAAATTTTCCCTCGCTCGCCTTCATAATTAACTAAACGCTGATATTGCTGTTGAGCTTGGCGATTGTAGTATTCATGACAAATAATTTGCAGATAAAAATACCAACAAAGTAAAATAAAAAAGGCGCCAGTAATAACAAGGAGAGCGATTTGAGCGCGAGCAATAGGTTCAGACGATGATGATGATGAAGAAGAAGAATGGAGACGAGAATATTGTGGACGCAATGATGATCTTCTCATGGCAAACTGGCTAAATTTTGTTGACTAATAGTGGTGTACTCAGCAATCGGTACATAAGCGATAAACTCGGTTTGAGTTTCCAAGTCGGCGCTAGAAGTATGAGCGCTAATTTGATCTTGAAGAGCGCGGATGCGATTTTCGATGACGTGATTATCAGCTTGGAGACGCTTAAGCTCTAAATTTTCAGCGATGGAAATGTTACCGCTGCAAACAACGAAAATCGCTTGGGCAATAGCGGCCAAAGTGATAAAAAGGTAGTAGTTAGCGATAATTCTTTTCATGTAATGTTTTCAAGTTTCTATTTTTGTTTTATATTTTGTTTCTTTATTTTTTTACCTTTAATTAAATAAAAATAAGCTAAATTTCTTCTTTTTGTTCAGAAATTTTTTCGAGGACGCGCATTTTGGCGCTGCGACAGCGAGGATTAGCATCGATGTCAAAGTCTGAAGGCACGACTGGTTTTTTAGTCAAAAGAGTAGCAATGCCAGTTTCCGATAATTGCTGAAAAAATTTCTTCACTGGTCGGTCTTCACCTTCGTGAAAGGCAATGCTGACTAGACGTCCGCCTGGTTGAAGAAGAAAGTATGCCTGAGGTAAAGCGGCTTCTAGATTTTCCAATTCGCCATTAACCGCCAAACGTAAAGCTTGAAAAACTTTGGTGGCAGGATGTAGATGAGTGCGAGGCGCGCGTTTGGTTTTTTTAATCAAGTCGCTCAATTCGGCGGCATCGGTAAAAGCTGTTTCTGGATCTTTTTGACGGTAGGAAACAATGGCGCGAGCGATCTTTTTGGCTTCGAGTTCACCGCCAACAGCGAAAAACAATTGTGATAATTGTTTTTCGCTTAAAACTAACAAAAGATCGCGAGCGGTGATGGCCAAATTTTGATCAAGACGCATATCGAGAGGACCACTTTGACTAACACTTAAGCCCCGTTCACCGCTCAAAAGTTGATCACTATTAGTGCCAAAATCAAAAAGAGCGCCGTCAAAATGAAATCCAACTCCAAAATCTGGTAAAGCTTGGATGACTTTTCTCATTTTGGCAAAATTATAGTTTAACAAAACTAATTGACCGCGGTCGATAAAATCTTGATGAGCGGCCAGAACTTGATTGTAAGTAATTTGATCGTATTCAAAAGCAACGACGCGACCGCCACGAGCAATAATTTCCCGACTATGACCGCCAGCGCCAAAAGTGGCGTCCAAATACCAAGTGTTTTTTTTCACTTGTAAATAGTCGATGGCAGTTTTGAGAAAAACTGTTTGATGTTTAAGCATGAGAGAGATCTTTCTGTGAAGAATCAAAAAGGAAACGGACTTTTTCGGCTTGTGTTTCTATATTTTTATTTAATTTGTCTAAGAGCTGATGGTAGCGTTCTTGATCCCAGATTTCTATCCGAGATAAAGCGCCCACAATCACGATATTTTTGCTAATACCAGCGTAACTTTGAAGTGCTTCTGGTAAAAGCAAACGACCGAGCTGATCTGTCCTTTGCTCGTTGGCGTTGCCAGCGAGATGGCGGATAAGAGCCCGGTGATCCGCCTGATAGTAGGAAAGTTGTTCAAGTTTTTGCGCTTCTTGAGCAAAGTCCTGCTGTCGAAAAATAAAGAGGCAACCATCAAGACCGGAGGTGAGGATCCAGTCAGTCGTGTCCTGTCGGAAAGCCTTGGGCAGAGTAAATCTCCCTTTAGCTTCTAGCTTATTGTAATAAGTGCCGACAAACATGATTGTGCTTTATTTTTTGTTATAAGTTATTTTACCACAATTTACCACTTTTTGTAAAGACGAAAATGATGAAAAAACTAGACAAAATTGGGTATAAAGAAAAACAGCGATTAATAGTTAATTTTCCCACAACTAATTCACTTTTTGACTAAAAACTGTGGAAAACTGGCCTTTGCCAGACGAAAATTTAAGGATTTATTTTTTAATTAGCCTGGATAAAAAGTTAAAAATAAATCAAAAAAAAGCGGCAAAAAATAACTAAGCGAACAACTGATTAGTTATAAAAAAAGCGGCAAAAAAATCCAAAGAAAAAAGGAAGGATAAAAAAGATATTTATGGATTTTATCGATCATAGAAATTAAGGCAAAACTAAACATGAAAAAAAGGCAAAAGCTAAAGTTAAAGCTAAATAATGAAGGAGAGGAGTTAAAAAAATAAAAGAAAACCCCCGGAATGGAGGAAGACCGAGGGCATCTTTGTTCGCAACCTATCAAAGATAGGCTCGCACCCGAAAGCGCAATTTAAACGAACTTGGATATTATAACACAGAAAAATAAAGTCAAATGGCTTATTTATTGCGCAGAAAAGCTGGCATTTCGTAAGGATCCTCTTCATCTCCCAATTCGCTATTGGCAGCGTTAATGAAGGCTTGATTGTTGTCAGGATAGTTATTGGTGTCTTGATTAATAGAAGAAGGAGTTTCGACATTAATTGGTCGAGCGACGGGAATCGGTTCGTAAGGAGCTCGAGGAGCAAAAGGGCTATTCTGAGCGGCGGCGGCCTGAGCATACTGAGGCTGTACAAAACTGGTGGGCGCGGTAGAGATATATGAAGGTTCGGATGTAGCTGGCGGCGTCGGGATGTTATTTGAGACAGCGTTTGATTGATTATTTTGGTAATAATTGCCCATATTAGCATTAGTGGTGGGATAACTGGAGAATGAATTGGGGCTAGTATTGGCATTATAATTTGAGCTCGGACTGGGGGCGGTTAAGGGTCTAGCAGGACTCGAGGCACGAAAATTATTCATGCCCAAACGAGGAGAATTAACAAAGCCAAATTGATTATTGTCAAAGCCGGTGGCAATGACACTAATTTTAATTCGACCTTCCATGTCTTCGCGAATAGCATTACCGAAAATAATGATAGCATCAGGATCAGCGCAAGCTTGAATGACTTGAGAAGCTTCACTGATTTCTTGCATAGATAAATCAGGGCCGCCAATAATATTGTACAAAATGCCTTTGGCGCCGTCGACGGACAGTTCGAGCAGAGGCGAAGAGATAGCAGCGCGGGCAGCAATGGTGGCGCGATTTTCTTCGTCTTTGGCTTCGCCAATACCCATCATGGCGGTGCCGGAATCTGTCATAATTTTGGCGACGTCATTGAAATCAACATTAACTAAACCTGGCATGGTGATGAGGTCAGAAATGCCTTGAACGCCTTGACCCAAAACATTATCTGCCAAACGGAAAGCTTCAATGAGAGTCATCTTTTTGTCCACGACTTCAAGTAAACGCTGATTAGGCACAACGATGAGTGCATCCACAAAATCGCGCAAGGATTCTATACCCTCTTCAGCTACGCGCATTCTTTGAGCGCCTTCAAACATAAAAGGCTTAGTGACAACGGCCACGGTCAGCGCACCAGCGTCTTTGGCGATTTGAGCAACAATTGGTGAAGCGCCGGTGCCAGTGCCGCCGCCCATGCCAGCAGTAATAAAAACCATTTCAGTGTCATAAAGAGTTTCTTTAAGTTTTTCTCGTGATTCTTCAGCGGCAGCTTTGCCGACCTCCGGATTGGCGCCGGCGCCTAAACCACGAGTGTAATTACCGCCAATTTGAATTTTGGTTTCAGCCAAAGAATTGAGCAGGGCTTGAGCATCAGTATTAACACTAATAAATTCTACACCTTGAATTTGTTTAGAATTAATCATGGAGTTGATGGCATTACCACCGCCGCCACCAATACCAATGACTTTGATTTTGGCGAAAGTGTTATTAGTTGGTTTAATTTGTCCCATATTAATCCTTAAAAAATTTATTTTTGCTCAACCAAATTGGTCTTAATATATCACACAATAGCAATTTTGTGACAAGGAATTTTTACTTTCACGGTATGAACTTTTTAAATGACTGACCAATTTTGGCAAAAAAGCCATCGAAGGTTGGTTCCTTACTGTTTTTTTTGAAATTACCGCTAACACTAGCATTAGACTCTTGGTCTTTGAGACCAAAAGTGAGCAAACCAATGGCAGTGGCATAAGAAGGATCGTCTAAATGACGAACTACACCTTGTGCACCTTTTGGAACGCCAACGCGGACTTGCATGCCCAAAATACGAGTGGCAGTTTCAATAAGAGCTACGGTTTTCGCGCCGCCACCGACAATCACAGCGCCAGCTCCAAGTTTATTAGTTAATTTTTGTTTTTGGATTTGAGTATTGATCAGTTCAAAAATTTCTTTGAGTCGAGGGATAATAACAGTCCGAATCAAGCTCAATTTGGAAATAGCAGCTGGTCTGGCGCTGGGATCATATTCAGTTAAGTTCAGAGTATCAGCCTGTTTCATCCGGTGGCGATATTCTTCTTTTGACTCATCTGGGCGCTGTGGTTCAACTGCCTCTGTGTCAGTGCTTAAATTGACTTTGATTTTTTCCGAATTTTCCAAGCCAACATGAATAAAAGCATTGATATCTTGAGTGATATAACGCGAACCGATTGGGATCACACCACTAAAAAGAATAGCGCCTTCAAAAAAGCAGCAGTAACTGGTGGTGTCAGCCCCAAAGTCAATACAAATCACGCCAGCTTCTTTTTCAGCTTCACTTAAAACGACTTCGCTAGCGGCCAAACCGGAGAAAACAAAGTCGTCTTTGTCCAAACCAACATCGCTGAGAGTTTTCTCTAGATTGCGCAGAGCAGAGCTATTACAAGTAATTAAGTGAATTTCTGTTTCCAAACGCATACCGTTCATTCTCAAAGGATCGCGGATACCTTCTTGGCCATCGACGATGTAAAAGCGCGGCGCGAGATTGAGAACTTCCCGATCGGCCGGCAAACTAACAGCGCGCGCCGCTTCAATTGCTCGGTCGACGTCGTCTTCGTTGATTTCGCTATTGGGATCAGCAACCACGACAATGCCATTGGAATTGAGAGAGCTAACGTGAGGACCATTGACACTGACATAAGCACTTTGAGCATTGATACCGCAGACTTTTTCCGCCATTGCTACACTTGCCTCGACGGTTTGAGCAGCTTCTTCGAGATTAATGATAGTGCCACGGCGAATGCCGCGCGATGGCACGCTGCCAACACCGACAATGCGCATTTCTCCAGTTTGGCCATCGCGCGTAGCCATTAAAGTCAAACAACGATTAGAACCTAAATCAATTGCGGTTAATAGATTATTGGCAGAATGACTTTTTTGTATCATAATACAACTTTATATACTCCATTTATAACAAAAATGCAAGTAGCATTTTCTGATTAGGATAATTATAACATAAAAAATAATGATGAGGCAAGACTCTAAGAGCAATTAAGGCGCCAAAACGGAAGTGGAGGTGGCACTATCAGTCGCGGCTCGGATCACAGGTAAACGAAAACGCAAATCAATAATTGAAGTGGAGAAATCAGAATCCGCCGGTGTCCAATTTTTCTGTAAATAAAAGAATTTCTGCAAATTCTCGTCTAAAGAAAAAAGGTCGAGCATGTAAGTGCGATCATCAGCAACAATAGCTAATTTATCAAGGTCGTAAAAAATCACTTTTTGCCAATAATGTCTTTTTTCTCGAGAAAAGTATTCAAGAAAAGCAAATTTTTGTGCCAAAACGGAATCTAAGGTATAGGATGAGACCAGACTATTGGCAGTAGCCGGATGAGCAATCAGAATGGCAAAGTTGTCAGTAGCAACGGGAGCAAGAGTATAGCGGCCAGCGCGATCGAAACTAAAAGTTTGGCCAGTGGGCAAAGTTAATTGATAGAGCGCTGGAGCAAAATCAAAATTGACCAAAATCGTGCCGGGCAAAACTTTTTTATAAGTGGCAGTAGTAAAATTGAGAACTGGCGTGCGAAATTCAGTAAGCATAGAACTGATATCGCTAAATAACATTGGTTTACCAATTAGATTTTGAGTTTGAGTAGCTAAAGATAAAGGGCAAGGAGTGTTGTCGCGATTCAAGGTGCAATAGACTTTGGTGACAACGAAAAAATGATTAATAAGAAAAAAGCTGATGAGAAAAAAAAGGCCAAGCGCTAATAACCAAAAAAAATTCTGTTGCCAAAAGGAGCTAGCAGAACGGCGATGAACGGAAGCGGACGATGAAAAAGAGCGGTTGAGAGTGGCGCCGCCAAAACGAGACTGAGACTGATAATGAGGACGAACGGAAGTGACGGGAGTTTTGGCGGCGCGGGAAGAAATGGAATAAGAATTTCTTTTCCCATAGGTTTTAGACTTAGTTGGAGAAGCAAGAAACGAAGTTTTTTTACTGGTAGCAATAGTGGAGTGTCTGGTCATATAGTTATAATTGGAGAGAACGAAAAGCTAAAACTTGTGTCACCAATTGATAAAGATTGGCAGCAGCATGTTGATGAGAATGAGTAAAAGTTTGTAGGTTTTGACGATAAAGAGCAGCATTTTTTTCCAACAGATGAATTTGTTCAGCGAGAGTAGCGGCATCTAAGTCTGGCTGTAACAAAATACTAGCCGCATTTTTTTTCACTAAGGCCAAAGCATTTTTTTCTTGTTCGTGATAATTGGCAAATGGTAAAGGAATAAAAAGAGTGGGCACAGCAAAAGCGGCAAGCTCAGCAACGGTATTGGCACCAGAACGAGCAATAGCAAAATCAAGACGAGGGTAGAAAAAAGCCAACTCGTCTTCGCTAATAAATTCACGCGGAAAGTAATGCTTAGAATTGATTTTGGCGCCAGCTGAGGTGTGCAAGAATTGCTGAATAAAGTGGAGCGGCTGGCGCTGAAGAGAAGCTCTACCGACTTGATGAATAATCAAAAAACGTTGACTTAAATCAGCTAGAAGAGGTAGAAGGTGTTGATTAATAGTTTGTGAACCCTGAGAGCCGCCGGAAATATAAAGTAAGGGTAAATGCCGGCCAGCAAGAGAAACGGTAAACCAAGCAGGCGATTTTTGCTGGCTAGCAAAAATCGCTGGTCTGAGCGGATTGCCAGTAACCACAGTTTTACGACGAAAAAGCGGCGTCGTATCCGGGAAAGAGACTGCTAGACGATCAGCAAAAGCAGCGATAAAACGGTTGGCTCGACCCAAAACTTGAGTTTGCTCGTGAGTAATCACAGGAATGTGCAACGTCTTAGCAGCGAGAGCAAAAGGTAAAGCTAAATAACCGCCAAAGGAAAGAACTAAGGAAATCTCTTCTTGCTGTAAAAGCCGCGAGGCTTGCTGAAAACTCTGGGAAAAAGCGCCTAAGTTAAAACTGCCAGTCTTCACCGCTTTAAAGTTGACAAATTTCACTCGACGCTTGCTAATTTCAGTTTTTTCCCAAGACAGTTGGCCATCTTTTTTTTGCGCCCATTGACGGCCCGCAAAAACAAAAGTAAAAGCGTCAGGATGACTGGCTTGACAATAATCAATAAAAGCTAAAGCTGGAGTGAGATGACCACCAGTAATGAGAATTTTAGGCATGACGAAACCTTTTCTTTTTTATAGTTTGAATGACGTGATCACGACTGAGGCTGCAAACAACGCCAACAAGAAATAAGGAAATAACTAGTGAAGAGCCACCGGCGGAAAAAAATGGTAAAGTAATGCCAGTAAGAGGTACTAAACCAGAAATTGCTGCCAGATTAATGAAGGTCTGACTGGCGAAAAGAAAAAAAATGCCGTAACCAATCATTTTTTCATCAGTCGGAGCAGGAGAAGATTGACTAATAGACCAAATCAAAACTAAAAAGGCAAAAAATAGAAATACTATGCAAACAACGCCTAAAAAACCTAATTCTTCGCTGACAATGGAAAAGATAGAATCACTGCTAGCGAAAGGCACATAAGCTAATTTTTGTTGCGAATTGCCAATCCCCTGCCCAATCAAGCCGCCGCGCCCGATGCCGATTTTGAGCTGTTGAGCGTGAAAGCCAGTCGTGGGTAAATTCTCTTCTGGTTGTAGATAAGTAAGAAAACGAGCGCGTCGGTAAGGTGATAAAAGGATCATAAAAATAATCCCGACGATGCCGACACCGATAATTCGACCTAAAATCTTGAGATCAACTCCAGCTAAAAAATATAAACCAAAAGTGATAGCCAAAATCACCAATAAAGATCCTAAGTCTTTTTGTAATAAAAGCACGACTACAGGAGCGGCCAAATAACTCAAAAAGACCTTCCAGTCGGTTGTTTTATATAATAAGTAAGCAAAAAAAACGATAAAGCAAAATTTCATAATCTCCGCTGTTTGAACAGAAATGCCACCAATACTCAACCAACGATAAGCACCATTTTGAGGAGAGGCTTTAATAAAACCGCCCAGACTGGGAAACAAACAAAGCACGCCGATAATTAGGGCAAAAATATAAAATAAGTAAGGAAATTTGAGATAAAATTTGACTGGCATGAAATTGGCAGCAATTAAAGCAGCGATGCCGACCGCCAAACCAAAACTTTGCTTTTTTAAAAAAAAGAAAGCGGTACCATCCTTGTAAAAGGATTCCACAGCGCTACTTTCAAAAAGAAAAAACAGGCCAATTGCAGCCAAAACAATGGTGATGATAAGTAAAAGTAGACGTTTGGTTGATAAAGCACTCATAGGCAAAATGATTACAAAAAGGTAATCCAAATGCCAAAGAGAGTGAACATAATTTGTATTAACCAAAAACGCTGGACAATCTTTGGCTCTTCCCAGCCGATTTTTTGCAAATAAAGATGAATCGGTGATGCAGGAAATAATTTATGATGGAAAAACTTTTTTGAGAGCAGTTGAATGAAAGAACTGCCGATTTCTAAGACAAAAATAAAACCAATAATAACTAAGGCTAGAGGTTTACCTAAAAGTAAACCGATGACAGCAAAAGTGGCACCAAAGGAAAGCGCACCAACGTCACCCAAAAAAATACGAGCGGGATAGATATTGAAATAAAGGAAAGCCATGAGGCTACCAATAAAAAGGCCGATGAAAATAGAAAGGGGTACATCAAGAATAGAAAAAGAAATTACCCATAAACCAATCATAGAGAAAAGAAGAACACCGCTAGCAAGACCATCAAGACCGTCAGTGATATTCACGGCATTAGTAAAAGCCACGATCACGAAAACAGCAAAAGGAATATACCACCAACCGAGCTGAAGAGTGCCAATAAAAGGAATATGAATAAAAGAAATCCCGAGAGAAAAATAAAGAGCACAAGCAATAATAGCGGCAAGCGCGATTTGGATAAAAAGTTTTTGTTGCATATGTAAACCAAAAAAGCCGGATTTCTTAAAACCAAAAAATTTTTTGACGTCGTCGTAAAGCCCAAGCAAGCCAAAAGAAATAAAAGTGAAAAGCAATAAATTGATTTCCACTTGAGGATTTTTGAGATGATTAAAGGTGATAGGAATCCCAAAAAAGTCAAGCAGAGGCAAAATTAAAATAAAAAGTAGACTGACAATAGTAATAATGAGAATGCCACCACCAACTGGAGTGCCAGCTTTGTGAGCATGAAAGTGATCGAAAATCGGTGTCGGTTGACCAAAAGCATCGATAGTTTTTTGTTTAGCACGTTTAAAATTGATTTTGTAAAGCAAATCAATAAAAGGAATAATTGCAATGACAGATAAACAAAAAGCCAAAAAGAGAAGTCCGAGCGGTAAAACAGCTTGCATAAAAAATCCTTATGATTCTACTCTCTCTATTTTAGCACCTAATTGGCGCAAACGCGTATCCAACTTTTCATAGCCACGGTCAATTTGTTCTAGATTGTGCAAAATGGTTTTTCCCTGACCGGAAAGGGCGGCGAGGATAAGTGTAGCGCCAGCACGAAGGTCATGAATCTCAAACTCGCCGCCCTGAAAATTGGTCGGACCGAGAATCTTGATGGCATGAAGAGCGCGAGTGTTGTCGTCAGCTAAATTAAAATTGTAAACTTCATCTGGACGACGCACAGACGGCTGAAAAAATTCGATTTTGGCGCCCATTTTGGTCAAAGGATCGACATATTGAAAACGGTTTTGCATTACAGTCTCATGAATGACGCTACTACCATTGGCATGAGCGACTAAAGTAGCCCACAATGGCTGCCAATCGGTCATAAAGCCAGGATGAATGGCAGTACTAATATTAGTAGCAGTCAGCGGTCCTTGATAAAAGAAGCGAATACCATAGTCGCCGATTTGATAGCCAGCGCCAACGTCAGCAAGTTTTTGTAAAAAGGCAGCTAAATGATCTGGACGAGCATTCTCGACCACAATGTCGCCTTTGGTGGCAATAGCAGCACAAGCATAGCTAACCACCTCATTGCGGTCGGGCATAATTTTATAAATTGCGCCCTGAAGATGATCCACACCAGTGATACGGAACATGCGTGGACCAGCAATCTCGATTTTGGCGCCCATGGTATTCAAAAAAGCGACTAAATCAAGAACTTCTGGTTCTTGAGCGGCATTTTCTAAAACAGTGATACCTTTGGCTAAAACAGCGGCTAAAAGCAAAGTTTCTGTGCCAGTATGACTATTTTTAAGAAAGCGATAAGTATTACCTTGAAAAGTTTTCTGAGGGAGACTGGCATAAATGAAATCATCTTTGATTTCAATGTGCGCGCCCAAGGCCTGAAGACCAGCAAAATGTCTGTCCAGAGGACGTTTACCGATTTTATCTCCTCCCGGCAACGGCACTTTGGCTTGACCAAAACGAGCCAAAAGAACAGGTAAAAAGATGGTAGAAGCTCGAGATGATTTACCAAATTTACCCGATAAATCTTGTTTATTTAAATTCTGAGGGTCAATGGCAAGCATCCGCTCACCGCAATGAGAAACTTGACCACCAAGCTCGTTAATAATCTGCCCGGTGAGCTCGACATCACTGATGTTGGGCAAATTGAGCAAGCGAGAAGAAGAATCCGCCAACAGGGCAGCAATCATAATTTTGTAAGAAGCGTTTTTGGCGCCACCGACGCGGACACTGCCATAAAGAGGAGTGCCGCCAGTGATAATCAATTTGCTCATATGGAACTATTATAACATGGAAGAGACATGGACAAAGATCTAATGTAAAAAATAAAAAGTTTAGAACTTTACGGCACTTCTCGCTTCAAAATAGCAGAAGCTTGCGTCCACGAAGGCAAGGCTTTGACGAGATTGATATCATAAACAAAGGTGACTACGGGAATAAAACCGTTAAAATCGTAAAGATAACTTTGATAGAGAGAGCTGGACAAATCATGGCTAACTCGACTAGGATCGAAGCCTTTAATGCAGCCAGCAAAGGTACGAGAGATAAAAATGCCCTGTTTGGTGGTACCTAAGGTCCCAACAGTGAGGGAAGAGTCTGCTTGACCCCAACCGATAAAAGAACCTTTCAGGGTGAGTTTCTTGTTACAAGCAGCTCCACTAGTGCTACCATCAGTATAAGTTAGACCGTGCCAATAATTACTCTGATTATCAACGCTGGCGCCAGAAGCAATGCTGATAGTGCCATCGGCAATAAAAAGACCATGAAGATCAATGGTGGTATGATCAGGATTAATGCAAGAAGAACTAGCGCTAGTCTCTAAATCAGAAGGAATTGGAAAATGACCCAAAGATGGATCAATAATAATGTTGCCAGAAACAACAAAGAGAAGGAAACCATCACTTTGGACGCTAGTATTAGCTTTGAGGGTAAGATTGCCATTAATAAAGATAACTTTGATTTCATTATTATTCACGACAATATTAGTGGTTAAAGTTAGATCATCTCTAGCATAGCAAACTAAACTATCCATCTTTTTGGTAAAGTCATTGCTATTGTGGCTATTAAGATTACTTGGACAAGGTTTAATATTATGCTCTAATTCCTCAGGTAGGTAGCCTAAACTGCGAGCAAAGAAGTCATAATCTTCTTTATCAACTGTGACTGCTCCTGGTGAAAGATTAATATCTTTGGCGTTGCCAATTTGAGAGCTTAAAGATTTAATATCGCTGCTGGAAATGGGAATGCCAACGCCTTTATCAGTATTACTGCTACAATCTATCCCTCTAACCTCATAAGCATCAACTTTACCAGTGCTACTACCTTTAATATCACCATTGGCATATAAATTCCCATTAACCACTTGAAACCAAGGGTCGGAAACTTTGATACAAGCGACGCAAGCAAAACCACTGTTACCGTCGGTATAGATAGTTGGAATGGAAAGATGATTAGCCGTTTGACAATTAGAAAGAGAGGAAAGGGTTGTATTTTCAAGACCGCTGATATTATCAGAGCGCATCTCGCAAGTTACTTTTGGAGATTCACACTGAGACATATTACCAGCGTTATCCTGCAAAGTGATAACGCAACTATTGTTACTACTAGTTGTTTGACAAGTCAGAACTTGACTGGCAATAATCCCACTCAAATCATCGCTGATGTCTGGCGGCAAAGTGAAAGTGACAGTATTATCATCATTGGTGACACTTTGCCAATTACCAACGCCGCAACTTGGCGGAGTGATATCTATTTTAGCCACTGGGGAAACATAAATTTTAGAATTACCGCCACTATCCGTCACGACAATACTACAAGTATTATTGTGACTAGTAACTGAACAAGTACGATAGCTATCACCAATTAAACCAGAACCGCCAGCGTCCGTGCAACCAGAAAGAGTAAAAGTTTTAGTTGAATTACCCCAGGCATCAAGGCTGGGAGACCAAGCAGTACAAGTAGGACTAATCGTATCAATTTTAGCAGTCGGTGAAACATAAGTAGTAGTATTGCCGCTCTTATCATACACAGTAATAGAACAAGATTGACCATGGGTGGAGACGGTGCAAGTTTTACTGCTATCTCCAACAAGAGTAGAGCTACCAAGATCATTACAGCCAGAAAGAGTAAAAGTTTTGGTTGCTTTTCCCCAAACGTCTGGATTGGGAGACCAAGCAGTACAAGTAGGAGTAATAATGTCATAGTAGACATTGGTATAAAGCCAGCTGTTATTATAATTTCCAGCTGCATCATAAGCCCTGACAGCAATTTGATATCTACCAGAACCTCTATTAGTTGAAATAATTTGTTCAGATGTTCTAAGATTAACAAAGTCCGCTGTAGAAGCGGTATTGTTTTCACTGACATATGTCCATGCTGTCCAAGTGCTACTATTGTAAGGTAAAAAACGCCAAGCCCATTGCAAGCCTGCTAAGCCCGATCCTCCCGTGTCAATGATGCCAGAAGCTGTCACTATAGCAGCAGGGGTTTTAATATATTGCGTGCCAGTAATAGAGGAAATAGTCGGAGCAGTGGTGTCTAGTATTTTTTCCATCCTGATAATGACAATGCCAGAACCGCCCGCTGCTCCAGCTTGATTTCTGTATTGAGCACCACCGCCACCGCCACCGCCGGTATTGGGGCTACCAGCGACAGGCGCCGTACCGGTAGCATGATTGCCACCATTACCACCGCCGCCAGCGCCGCCGACACCAGAATAATTATTAAAACCTCCGCCGCCGCCGCCAGCATACAGCGGTTTGTTTGAATCTCCAAATTCATAAGTCGTAACACCGGCGCCTCTACCAGCTGCAGCCGAATCATCAATCGTATTTGGTTCTGGATTATATTGTGACCAGCTACCTCCACCGCCGGCACCATTGCTACCACCTGCGCCTCCAGGATAGCCCCAAAGACCATAAGAATCACTAAAGTTTGCACCTCCAGCACCACCGCCAGAGCCGCCAGAGCCACCGTGACCACCGACTGGATGACCTGCAGGACTTCCTCCTCCACCGCCAGCTGCACTATAGCCAAATGCAGTAGAAGTGCCACCAGAAGCACTGTTGGCTGCACCACCGTTTCCAATAACAATATTGTAACTACTACCCGCAGTTAAAGAAACAGTGGCATTGCGGACATAGCCGCCTCCTCCTCCACCACCAGCACGATGATAATCATAACTTTGACCACCAGCTCCACCGCCGCCGACAAGGAAGACGTCTGCGGATAAATTGATTTTGGGTACAAAAGTGCCAGAAGTTAAAAAACGGATACGATAAGTATTGTTACCATCATCTATTAAGCTAACAGAGCCAGTATAGCTACCAAAATCAGAAATGCTAACTGCAGAAGTAAAAGTAGCAGTAAAATAGAAAAAGAGGAAAAAAAGAATTATTGTTTTAGTCAAACCGCTGATATATCTGGGACAATGGATAGAGAGGAAAATCATATTTGTATACCGTCAGAATCATCTCACCTCTTGTCTCAAGCGAGCAGAGACTTGTGCCCAGGTTGGCATGGCTTTGACAAGATTGATGTCATAAACAAAGGTTACTACAGGAATAGAGCCATTGAAATCATAGAGGTAACTGATATACGGAGTAGTTAAATCTGAATGAGTAAAACCTTTAATACAACCAGTAAAAGTACGAGAGATAAGAATACCTTTTTTAGTACTACTGAAAGTACTGGTAGTAGAAGAAGTGGCAGCTTGACCCCAACCAATGAAAGAGCCTTTGAGAGTGAGCTTTTTATCGCAAGAAGCACCACCGGTGGCACCATTGGTATAAGTGAGACTGTGCCAATAGCTACTTTGATTATCAGCGCCAGCACCAGAAGCAATGCTAATAGTACCATCAGCAATAAAGAGACCATGAAGATCAATGGTGGTTTCATTGGGATTGATACAAGATGAAGTATCGACGGAAGCTAAGTCTGAAGGAGCAGGAAAATGACCCAAAGATGGATCAATAATGATATTACCTGAAACAACAAAAAGGAGAAAACCGCCACTGGCTATTTGGGTCTGACTTTTGAGTCTTAAATCACCATTAACAAAGATAATTTTACTTTCTGTATTGGGAACGGTAAGATTTTGATTAAGAGTAAGGCCACTGTTTTCATAGCAGACTAGACTGTCAATCTTTTTAGTAAAATCATTAGTATTGTGACTATTAAGATTGTTGGGACAGGGTTTAAGATTATGCTCCAATTCTTCAGGCAGGTAACCTAAGCTTCTGGCAAAGAAATCATAGTCTTCTTTATCTATTGTAACTGCTCCGGGTGAAAGATTAATATCTTTACTATTGCCAATTTGAGAATTTAAAGATTTAATATCACTACTGGAAATGGGAATGCCAACACCTTCATCGGTATTACTGCTACAATCGGTGCCTCTAACCTCATAAGCATCAACTTTACCAGTGCTACTACCTTTAATATCACCATTGGCATATAAATTCCCATTAACCACTTGAAACCAAGGGTCGGAAACTTTGATACAAGCGACACAATTGGTATTAGCGCTATCACCGTTGCTATAACCAGTGGGAAGAGAGAAAGAAGAACCAGTACTGGGACAAGTACCAATCTGATAAGTAGAATCAAAATCAGAATTTCGTAAATCATCGTTTTGAAGCTCATTTTGCAGACCTGTACCGACAATCTCATGACACATTTTTGGTAAATAGCAAACACCTTTTTTGTTCACGAATTCTTCAGAATAATCGAAAGGATCGCTAATAACGCAGTCTTGAGTAGGTGAACAAGTACTAGCTTGAGCACAGTCGTTACCTACACAAGGAGCTTTATTATAGTCGTTGATATAGCTTTCCTGTGGGCAAACCGTATCTTCAATAGTGGGATAAAGATTGCGATAGGCGGTATAAGGTCCAGTTGTCTGACCGCTGCATAATCCTAAACAATTCCAGCTAACAGTGGTTCCTGGATTAGGTGGGAAAGCAGTATTGTCAGGATTTCCTGTACTACATTGTTTATAGCTACCATAAGAAGTGTCGGTATTAAGAAAAACATGCTTATTGGCGTTGCCAGCGACGCCATTAGTAGTGCCACAATGCTGAGTTTCGGTGGAGGAACTAGAATATGAGTAACCGCACTCCCAATAGCTGGTGGAGCAACAAGTGGAGCAAACTCTAATTTCCTCATATTTCTTATGACATTGTCTGCCTAAACAAATAATCTTTGTATAACAATTGCACGAACGGCAGCTACGACTAGAACAAGTATCAGACTGATAACAAGATAAATAAGCTGTTCTGTTTTGGCTGCAGCTATTCATATTACAAGCACCCCAATCACTATAACCGGTAATGCTGCAAGCGGAAATATAGGAAGTAAAAAAGAAAACGGATAATAATAAAAAGGTTAGGGCAAAAAGCAACATTTTAGCTATCAAAAAAGAACGTGAAATAAAATGAGGCTTTTTGCCATGTAATTGCATATTTTTATATTAGCATATTTGCGTTTTTTTTGCAAATATTATATGATGTATTAAGATGCAAAAAAATAAAATATCAGGTAAAAGAATAACCACGATTGTCGACATAATATTACTGATTGGATTATTAATAACTATAATAATTAAAATAAGTATGGAGAAGCAATTGGATCAAGAGCAAAGATCTCAACAAGACTTGGAGATATTAAAAAGGAATGATATCGTTGCTCCAGCTGAAGCAACTAGTGAGATTGAAGGAGAAGAAACAAATCAGAATTTAAATCAAATTAACCAAAGTTTTTTGGAAATGAAAAAAGAATTACAATCAACAACGGATTTTACAAAAATAGCGCAAATTGGGGGAAAATATTTTTCACAAGAGCTCATTGATAAAATTAATACCCTAACTGCTCAGGCAGCGACTAAGGAAGAAAAATGGCGGCTATTTAATCAAGAAGTAATTTTAAAAGGCAGCAACTATCAGGATATCAAAACAGTGGATGTCAATCAAGATGACGAAAGAAAAGAAGCAAAACTGACAATTAAAACCAAAAGTGGTGATTGGGAAACAGTAATGATTTATGAAAATAATAATTGGCTATATACAGGAGAAGAAAAAAGAGTGACCATTGTCGGTGAGAATGGTCAATTTTACAAAGTGGTAACTGAGGAAACGGCGGAATACGATATTACTATAGATGAAGAAACTGGAGCTGAAAAACATCAAATGAAAGAGGGACAGATAATTTTAGACGATAAAATCATTATTACGGAAGAAAAATCAACGAGATAAAAAAACATGATTAAGTGTCAGCAATTTTTAAATAGAAAAAAAGAGAGCTCGGAATAAAGACAGAATGGAATAAACCTAGTTTTTATTGGCGAGTAGGTTGAGTTTGGAATGGAGTTCTTGGCGCAAGGCAGGCCAGCTGGTGACGGTGAGCGACCACTGATTGCCGTTGCGCCATGAAGCTTGAGTTTCTTGGAGATTGGCAGTAGCGGAACCGGGAGAAATATTCAAACTTTGGCTGCTGACAGTTAGAGGTTGATTGGCGAGTAAATAATCACGACCGATAGCAAGTAACTCAACAAAAGAAATTTGTTGACTATAATGAGACTGATAAAAATCATAAAGTTGACCTAAAAAAGTAAAGTCAAGTTGTTTGAGCTGAGAAGAAAGGCGGGCAAAAACTTGGTCAACAACGGCGGCAATAACTTTTTCTTGGCGCGCGGAGCGCGCATAATCATTACCCTCGCCATTATCGCCGTGACGAGAACGAATAAATTTGAGCGCGGTCTGAGCATCTAAGTGTGCTTCACCGCTGGCAAAAGAAATAGTTTCATACAGAAGAGCAGGATCAGTGACAGTAGTAATATCGACATCAGTACGAGGAAATTTTTCATCAGTGAAAGAGCGATCAATGGTCACATCAACTCCGCCTAATAACTGAATAAATTCCCGAACATCGTCTAAACTCACAACTAAACTATAATGAATCGGTAAATCAAAAAGGGTGGAAAGGGTGGCAGTGGTTTTTTGCAAAGCAGCAGCAGCGCTAGCTTGATAAGCGACAGGATAAATCATATTAATTTTATAACCAAAATCAGCTAAATAAATATCACGTGGAACTGGAACCAAAGAAACGCTGCCACTGTCAAGATTTAAACTGCCTAAAATCATCGTATCAGTAATGGGATAGTTTTGCACTCGATATTCGAGAGTGTCGGTGCCAAGAAGTAAAAAATTGATATGATTGTCGTCTTTTTTCACGGTTTGGGCTTGCGCTTGCTGCCAAATTTGAGCGATTTCTGAATAATCAAGTGAAGTTTGAGCGGAAAAACGACGATAAACCTTGGACACCTGAAAAATAAAAGCAAATAAACAAGCGGCCAAAATTAAAAGGAGCGCGGGTAAAATAAATTTACGACATGCCGTCATTGTGATGATATCCTAAAAGATGAAGCAAGCCGTGTTCTAAATAGAACCATAATTGTTCATCAACAAGTTTACCTTTTTTGCGTGCTTGAGAGACAGCCATGCCAAAATTGATGGCAATATCACCTAAATGTTTGGGCACGCCACGAGGAATGACAAAGTCGTCTTCTTTGGGATCATATTGTGGGAAAGAAAGGACATCGGTAACACCTTGATGTCCGACTTTTTGTTCATTGAGCTCTTTGATTTTGCGACTGCCAACAATGTGGACGTCGACAATAACATTGTCGATTTGATTGGCTTGGAGAAAGGCAGTCGCTCGCTGGCGTAAGAGTTTGCGATCAACCTGATAGCGAGAGCCAATGTTAAAATTGATACAAATCATAATGAGTAACTATTATAGCAAAGAAAAAGGAAATATGAAGGCAAGAAAAACTTTATTTTTGCCGTTTTTGCAGAGAAGCGATGAGGGCGAGCAAAAATTGAGTGGGCGGAGCCGTGAGTTGATCAGCAAGAAGCTGGCGCAATTTTTGCTCGCCTTGTTGATAAAAATGTAGATAGTCTTCCTGAGCAGACTCAAGACCAAATAATTTCACCCAAGTGCTTTTGTTTTCTGCCAAATCACTGCCGATATTTTTGCCTAAAATTTCTTGATCGCCGATTTGGTCAAGAACATCATCTTGAATTTGGAAAGCCAAACCAAAATCGGTGCCTAAATGCCAAAATGATTGGACAACCGTGGATTCTGCATTAGCCAAAAGCGCACCAAAAGCAAAACTAGCAGAAAACATGGCTCCAGTTTTATCAATGAACATTTGTCGTAATGCTGACGAATTAAGTGGTGTTTGCTCACCGAGTAAGTCGTTTTGCTCACCGATAATAAGCTGACTGGTGGCGCGGGAAAGAACAGCGGTTAAAGAAGCAATTAACTCTGGGGCGATTTTGGCGGTAGAGAGATTTAGATAAGCTTGATTAAGCAGAAAATCACCGGCCAAAATCGCAGTGGCTTCATTAAACTGAGCGTGGCAAGTAGGTAGGCCGCGCCGCAGCGTATCATTGTCCAAAGCGGGCAAATCGTCATGGATTAAAGAAAAAGTGTGAACCATTTCTAAACTACAAGCGAGACGATAAATGTCCGAGGTAGCGGTTTTTCCCGATAAAGCTTCGTAAAGCGCAATAGCGATAATAGGGCGCAAGCGCTTGCCGGGAGCCTGAAGGCTATAGGCAGCAGCTTGCGCCACTAAATTTAATTTTTGAGCCTCCGTTTCCACAAAGACGGAAGAGAGAAATTGATTGACATGTTGCTGATAAAAATCAAATTGTTGTTTAAAATCAAACATGAAGATATTGTAACAGATTTAATTTAAGTTGCCGATTTGTCTTCGATTAAAGCTTGGATATCTTTCTCCAATTCATCGCTCCAGTCAACGGTATAAGGCAAAACTTTATTTTCAATGCCAGCAGGAGTAGCGATGGCGATAACGACTTGAACGTTGCCACGATGACTTTTGAGGAGCTGACCGATTTTCTGGAGATTGTCTTTTTTAATCTGACGAGGAATAAAAATCTTTTTGGCTTGGGCGAGTTGCTCATCCTCAATAGCACTAGTACCAGGTTGACCGAAACGCTCGGCAACAAGCTGCAAAGCTCCTTCTTTGTTTTCAACTTTGGCGCGCAAAGTTACGACATTATCGACTTGAATGAGTTTCTGATAAGCAGCGAAAGTCTTCGGGAAAACGACAAACTCAAGCGCGCCAGTGCTATCTTCAAATTGACCAAAACCCATCGGATCGCCTTTTTTAGTGGTGACGCCACGGAATTGAGTAATCAAACCGCCAAAAGTATAAGTATTGCCGACATCTAGATTAAGATCTAAATCGTCAATTTGTCTGTCAGCTTGCCTGCCGACAAGAGCTAAAGCAGCAGCCATCGGATGGCTAGTTAAATAAAAACCGAAAAGCTCTTTTTCAAAAGAAAGGAGTTCAGCGCGAGGATATTCTTCGCGTCGAGGGAAATTATCCTCAATACTGACTTGGGTGACGTCGGCGAAAAGATCATCTTGTCCCTCGATTTTATCCGCGCCTAAAGCTTGTTCACGAATTTGCTCGAAATTTTCCAAAAGAGTGGCTCGATTACTAAAACTATCAAAAGTGCCGACCTTAATTAATGACTCTAAAGTTTTTTTATTAACTTTGCGTTTATCAGTTTCAAGTAAAAAATGAGTAAAAGATTGAAATTGCCCCACTCTTTTCCTAACTTCCAAAATATGTTCAATGGCGGCGGTGCCTACACCTTTAATACCGGTGAAACCAAAACGAATACCTAAGTTTTGAAGTGACCCAGGGACGTCTTCAATTTCATAATCCATACTAGATTTATTGATGTCTGGAGATAAAATTTTAATGCCCATTTTTTTACTATTGTCAATGGCAACCATAATTTTCATATCTCGGTTCATAGAAGAAGAAGCCGATTCCACACTCATCATAGCAGCCATGTATTCCACTGGATAATTAGCTTTGAGATAGGCGGTTTGGTAAGAAATCATGGCGTAAGAAGCAGCATGCGCTTTATTGAAACCATAGTTAGCAAAAGCTTCAATGTAAGCCCAAATTTCCTCCATGGTTTCTTTTTTATAGCCTTTGGCGACAGCCTGGTCAACAAACCGCTTATGATTTTCGTCCAAAAGATATTTCTTCTTTTTACCAATAGCGCGACGTAAAATGTCAGCCTCTCCCAGAGAATAACCAGCCATTACATTAGCAATCTGCAACACCTGCTCCTGATACACTAAAACGCCATAAGTAGGTCCGAGAACTTTTTTCAAATCTGGATGCAAATAAACGATTTTATCCGGATTATGTTTACCTTCGATAAACTTTGGAATCAGATCCATTGGACCAGGACGATACAAAGCGAGCATAGCGGTAATATCACTAAATTGACTTGGCAAAAGAGTTTTAGCGACACGACGCATACCAGCGCTTTCAAGTTGAAAGACACCCATAGTTTCACCGGATTGAAGAAGGTCATAAGTTTTCTGATCATCAAGAGGCAAATTGGTGAGATCAATGTCAACGTCTTTGTGTTCTTTAATAAGCTGTTTAGCTTTGGTCAAAGTGGAAAGATTGCGCAAACCAAGAAAGTCGAATTTAAGCAAACCGATAGCGTTGTCGTCCACATTACAATCGAGTACATACATATCTGACTGAGTAATAGTTTTGCCAGATTTACTATCTTTTTGAATGGCAGTGTAGTTATCAAGCGCCTTATCGGCCACAATGACAGCAGAAGCGTGGACACTATTGTGGCGAACGATGCCTTCGACTTTGCCGACGAGCTCAAAAAGTTTTTTAAACTTGTCTTGTTGAGCGAAAGCGGCGAGTTCAGGAATTTGATCAATAGCGTCTTTAATTTTAATTTTGTGGCCTGGCTCATTGGGAATAAGTTTGGCGATTTTGTCTGGATCTTCATACGGAAAACCGAGAACGCGACCAATGTCGCGTACAGCCACTCGTGCTTCCATTTTACCGAAGGTAATCATTTGCGCTACTCGGTCTGTGCCATACTTTTGAGCGATGTAATTAATAACTTGGTCGCGTTGGACATCGGCGAAATCCATGTCAATATCCGGTGGAGTCGGTCGTTGTGGATTGAGAAAGCGTTCAAAAGGCAAATCATGAACTAAAGGATTAATGGTGGTAATATTGAGGCCAAAACCAACCAAAGAACCAGCGGCACTACCACGACCCGGACCGACGCCGACCTCGTGATTTTTGGCCCAGTTTACAAAATCCTGAGTAATCAAAAAATAATTGGCATAACCTTTTTTAGTAATAATATCCATTTCATATTCCGCTCGGTCTATAACGTTTTGCGGCAAAGTGGCGACACCTAATTTTCTTTTAAGTCCGTCAAGAGTTAAATGACGGAAATAGCTTTCTTCAGTTTCATTTTCGGGCACAGGAAAATGTGGAAAGTGCCAAGTGCCACGCTCAATGACGACGTTGCATTTTTCAGCGACAGCTAAAGTATTTTTGAGCGCTTCGGGATAGCCAGCAAAAAGTTCTGCCATTTCGGCGGTGGAACGTAAATAAAAATCTGGAGAGCTCAACATACTCAAACGTTTAGGATCGCTAACAAGCTTGCGAGTGGCGACTGCTAATAAAGCATCTTGAGCTTCAGCGTCGTCAGGATTGAGATAATGAGTATCATTAGTGGCGACAATCGGCAAATCGTACTTTCTCCCCCACTCAATCAATTGTGTATTACATTTTTCTTGGTCAGGAACGCCAATATGTTTTTGTAATTCCAAATAAAAATCATCACCCAAAACTTCGTGATATTTTTTGAGTTTTGCTTCCGCTTCAGCTAGTTTTCCTTGTACAATCAGCGAAGGAATAGTGCCGCTGATACAAGCAGTGAGGACAATAATCCCTTCATGATGCTGGAAAAGAAGCTTCTCGTCAATTCTGGGTTTATAAGAAAAACCTTCAAAATTTGCCATGGAAACCAATTTAAGAATATTTCTATAGCCGACGTCATTTTTGGCCAGTAAAATCAAGTGATTTTGATCCGCGCCAGGACGAGGCTGCTTATCGAAACGGGAATGGGCGGCGACGTAAACTTCGCAGCCAATAATTGGCTTTACCGGTGTCTCGCTAGCCAGAGCCGCATTGTAAAAATGCAAATTGCCATACATATTACCGTGGTCAGTAATGGCGACAGCTGGCTGACCAAACTCAGCGACTTTGGCAACTAAAGGCTTAACGCGGCACAAACCGTCGAGTAAAGAATACTCGGTATGAACGTGCAAATGCACAAATTCCGGTTTGTCCGTTGTTGACATAATAAAATCTGATTTTAATTATAAACTAAATTTCGGCCAAATTTAAGCGAGAGCAGCTTTAATAAACTCGCTAAAAAGTGGATGCGGCGTTAATGGACGAGACTTATACTCTGGATGAGCTTGAGTGGCGACAAAAAACGGATGCATCGTTTTGGGCAGTTCAATCATTTCAACAAAGAAGTCGTCTGGTGAAGTGCCGGAGAAAATTAAACCCTTGGCTTCCAATTGGCTTCTGAAAGCATTGTTGACTTCATAGCGATGACGATGTCTTTCGCTGACTAAGCTCGCAGCTTCGTCTTTAAAAGCGTGATGTTTAGCATAAATTTGATGAACAAGAGTGCCTTTTTTAATGACAGCGTCATAAGCGCCGAGACGCATGCTGGCGCCAACGCCTTTGATTTTCTGACGTTTGTCTTCCACTGGAATATCGTGGACCACGGGATAAGCAGTATGCGGATCAATTTCAGTGGTGTTGGCGCCTGTCAAACCAGCCACGTGGCGCGCAAATTCGATGACAGCGAGCTGCATTCCGTAACACAAACCAAGATAGGGAATTTTATGTTCGCGCACATATTGGATAGCTTTGATTTTACCTTCCGCGCCGCGTGAGCCCCAACCAATAGGCACAATCACGCCTTGCGCGGCGCGTAAATTTTCCCAAGCTTCTGGTTTATCTTTTTCCAATTCTTCTGATTTGACAAAGCGTAAATCCAAATTGACGCCAGCGGCATTAACAGCATGATTTAAAGCTTCCAAAAGCGAAGCATAAGAGTCTTTAAGTTCATAATCACCACTACTTAAATATTTGGCAATAATAGCGATAGTGACAGTGCGATCTTTTTTGCTGGCAATTTTTTTGACCATTTTTTCCCAAGCACTTAAATCGACAGGTTGATTATCTTGAAGATGAAGTTTGCGCAAAACTTTGGCACCAAAGTTTTGCTTTTCGAAAATCGATGGTAGCTCGTAAATACTGGCACAGTCGGGGTTGGAGATAATATCGTCTTGAGAAAGATTGCAATAATAGCCGACTTTTTCTTTGCGTTTATCGTCAATAGCAATAGCGGCACGCCCAACGACAAAATCTGGCTGAATGCTCATAGCATTGAGTTGTTTGACAGAAAGCTGAGTGGGCTTGGATTTGAGTTCATTAATATGGTCTGGTTTTGGGAAATAAGTGACATGAATATGGACGACGTTTTCTGGTTCTTGCAACTTAAGAATGCGATTGGCTTCATAAAAAACAATGTTTTGATATTCGCCAGCGCAGCCACCTAATTCAATGAGGATAATATCATAGCCTTTGGCGGCCGCTTTAATTCGGCGAATCACTTCTTCTGGAACATAAGGAATAGCGTCAACGGTAGCGCCTTTATATTTCAAATTGCAAGTATCAGTAATAACGGATTGATAAATTTGACCGATAGTGGTGTAATTTTTGAGACTGACTTCTTGACCCAAAAAGCGCTCGTAAGTGCCAAGGTCCAAATCGGCTTCAGTGCCGTCTTCGCACAAAAAAACATCACCGTGCTCAATCGGATTAATATTACCAGAATCGAGATTGAGGTAATTTTCACACTTAATATTGGTGACTTTATAACCGCGAGCTTTGAGAGTAACGCCTAAAGAAGCGGCGGTGACACCTTTTCCCAGTCCTGAAAGAACGCCACCGGAAACAAAAATATATTTCATAAAAACCTTTACAATAATTTAACGACTGGAATTGCATTTTACCCGAAAAACCTAATAAAACAAGACCTTGTTTTATCGTTCTGATTGTGCTACAATACTTTTCCTTTGAAATACGGATGAATGGGCATTTTCAGTGTTCTAAAACTTCCAGTCATTTTCTTCCAGAAAATAATTAAAGCTAATAATAACAGAGTAACTTAGATAGTAATAAGTTCGTAGGCGCGCGAGCCAATGCCAAGCTTAGTGGCGGCTTCAACGGTGAGCGCGCCATGGCGAGATTCTATGCGCTCGACCAAATGATCGCGCCCCGGATCAGTGGAATTATAGACTAAGTCTAGACACGCTTGGTCGAGCGCAACTGGATCAAGTGAAGACAAAATACCGATATCTTTCATACACGGATCTTCAGCAACGGCACAGCAGTCACAATCAACCGACAAATTAGCGACAATATTAATAAAAGCACTCCGGCCTTGAAAATAATTAAAGACCGCACTGGCGGCGTCAGCCATAGATTTTAAGAAAAGATCCTGAGCAGGCAAATCACTCCAGAGTTCCTTTTGATCGGTAGTGCGACCAGCAGAATGAATATAAGCTTTGCCGCCCGAAGAAGCGCAGCCGATAGATAATTGTTTCAAAGCACCGCCAAAACCGCCCATAGGATGACCCTTGAAATGCGATAGAACCAAAAGAGATTGATAATTGGCGATATTTTTGCCTACAAAATCTTTTTTAATGACTTGGCCATGAGGAATATCAAGCTCCAAATCTGGACCTTCTGCGTCCATTAAGTCGACGGGAAATAATTTTTCCCAACCATGCTCGGCGAGAAGTTGGCGGTGCTTACTGGTGCTATTGCGAGCGCCTTCATAAGCAGTATTGCACTCTACGACCGTGCCCTTGACTTTTTCAATGATAGATTGAAAAAACTCTGGATGTAAATAATTTTGATTGCCTTTCTCACCGCTATGAACCTTGACGGCAACGGCACTAGGCAAATCTTGATTGAGGACTTGATACATTTTCACTACTTGCTCGGAAGTGATGTGAGGGCTAAAATAAACAGTGCTTGACATAATTTTTTCTTTCTATTTCAGTTTATTTTGCCAACGTTTGAGCAAAGGAACAAATTCGGTCACAATTTGACGAGCCTGTGCTTCGCTCATCGCGTTTTCGCCTTGAATCATAAAAGAGACGTCTAAATCCTGCATTTCTTGGAGGGTCA
>CAYVKW010000003.1:0-49194 GCA_964452285.1 uncultured Pseudomonadales bacterium
AACTTGCTGTCTTTGCCGCTGTCGTCCCATCGCTCCAAGCATAATTAGCTTCAGGTGTAACAGTTGCTGTATATGAGCCAGCATCTGTTGCCGAAGCTGTTCCGCCCACAGTATAGCCAGTTCCAGCAGCCAAACCCACTTGCGCCGATCCATTGTAAGTGCGATTAGTTGCCGTTGGAACTGAGATAGAGGCTCTGGTAATCGTTAATTTACCAGTTGCATTTGTCACTGTGTAGTTAGCAGTCACATCAGTTGTTCCCGATTTAATTATCGCTGTTGCAATTGTATTGTCTACCTCTCCCACCTCGGTAATGGTCGAACCAGCTGTCATTGTACAAGTTACTGTTTGACCAGACACCAGATTGTTACCTGTACAAGCCGAATTAGTCAAAGCTGAACCATTGTAAGCTCTTGAAGAACTGCCTGCTGTCACAGTAATCGCTCTCTTGTTGACTGTCAGCGTTCCATTCACTTTAGTGATTGCATAGTTAGCCGATACATCATTGGCAGAAGCATCTTTAATCACTACCGTTGACAAGGTATTTGCTGCTGATCCAGCCGTTGTTTGTGATCCCGTATTAGTACAAGTTGCACTGTGTCCCGAGACCAAAGTGCCCGTGGTTAAACTACAGGCAGACGCCAAACTCAAAGCTGAGCCATCATAGGTTTTGCTCGTTGAAGCGGCAGTATATGTCACCGGTTTTTGAGCCACACTACATGACAATGTCTTTTCCGTCTCTCCATCAGAGAAAGCATAATTATCATTTGCCACTACCGTCACTGTTTGTGTTCCTGCCACTGTTCGGCTGTTATTGGTATAGGTTACATTGGCTCCACCAGCTGCCAAAGTTTGCGCACTACCATTGTAAGTTAATGTATTACATGAACCCGTCGTGGCTGTAGCTGCTCTTGTCACAGTTAAACTTCCCGTTACATTGACTACTGTATAATTACTACTCACATCATTACTGCTCCCATCTTTTATTACTGATGTACTTATTGTATTTACCACGCTCCCCACATTTGTTATCGTACTTCCAGCTGTCATTGTACATGTTACACTATGACCAGACACCAAAGTCGCTCCTGTACAGCTGCCATTTGTTAATGCATTTCCATTATATGCTCTGCTCGCACTTCCAGCTGTGACGGTCACCGATTTTTTAGCAATGGAACAAGAAAGAGTTTTAGAAGTAGCTGTGTCTGAGAAACGATAACCAGAAGTAGCATTTACCGTCACTGTTTGGGACCCAGCATTTGTCATCGTATTATTAGAATAAGTTACCCCAGTACCTCCAGAAGCTAGAGTTTGAGCACTGCCATTATAAGTTAAAGAAGCGCACGAACCAGTTGTAGCCACCTTGTAGCCAGTTACCGTATACGTAGCAGTCCTATTATTGTAATTAGTCGTATCCGTTGGCGTAAAAGTCACAGTAATAGTTGAAGTACCATTAGAAACACCTGTTATAGTCACAGTCTTTGCAGTATTAGCTGTAATCGAGGAATAGGAAGCGGGGGACACAGTTGCTACAGCAGTAGTGCCAGAGACATTTTCAAATCCTCCCGCTACATTAGCCGTTTCTGTAAAGGTAATCGTCGATCCAGCATTTACTGTTCCCGAAGTCGCAGATAAAGTCAAAGTTGGAGTGGCTTTGGCAATACTACAAGTGAAAGTTTTAGTTGACGTAGCATTATCACTCCAACGATAGCCACTCGCCAAAGTTGCAGTAATGGTATACGAACCAGCATTAGTTTGTGAATAACCAGACAGAGTATAACCAGTGCCGGAAGTAACTGAGGTCAATTGTTGTGCCGAACCAGTATAAGTCCGAGCTACACATAAGGAATTAGTTGGAATAGTCGCGCTCGAAGCAATTGTTGCTGTATACGTAGCAGTCCTATTGTTGTAATTAGTCGTATCCGTTGGTGTAAAAGTCACAGTGATAGTTGAAGCTCCTCCAGCTACACCAGTTACAGTTACAGTTTGAGCTGTATTAGCTGCAATCGAGGAATAGGAAGCGGGGGACACAGTTGCTACAGCAGTAGTGCCAGAGACATTGCTAAAGTTTCCAGCAATATTGGCCGTTTCCGTAAAAGTCATTGTTTTACCTGCTACCACTGTCCCCGAAGTCGCAGACAAAGTTAAAGTCGGGGTGGCTTTTGAGATTGTATGAGCAGTACAAGCCGAAGTCGCGCTATTGTAATTGCTGGTAGCCGCCACTGTTGCTTTCACTGAATATGAGCCCGCATTAGTTGGGGCTGAAGATAAAGTTGTACCACAAGCAGTCCCTGAATAATAAGTATAGGTAATAGCTCCACCAGAGGCTGGAGAAACTGTAGCTGTATTCGCTGCAATCGCCGAACCAGTATATGTTTCTGATCTCGCTGTTAAAGAAACAGTTGGGTTAGCTTTATTAATCGTCAAAGTGTAATCCTTATAAACACTCACATAATTAGTTGTTGCTGCACTCGTCACTCTCACTGTCACCGTTGTTCCAGCCGCCAATCCAGCCAAAGAAGAAATTGTTACCGTTGTCCCACTGATCGTTGTCGCTGCTGACGTCGAAGTTGTTTCTGCCACCGACAATGTCCCCCCACTTGTATTAGCAGACACAGTAAAAGTAGTACTCGCTGTTCCGTATGTCGTAGTTCCAGAACTTGCCGACAAAGTTAAAGTCGGGGTAGCTTGGGCAATCGTAAAACTTGCCGATTTAGTATTGCCGGCCACATCTTTCACCCAAGCATAATAAGTTCCAGCATTACGAACTGTTGAATCAGTTACTGTCGTACTCGCCGTCGTCGCCGTAATAGTAGTCCAGCCACTCGTCGGCGCAGTTGAACTATTCGTCACTTGCCAACCATTAATACCAGAATTAGCATCCTGAAAAGTAATTGATGATTTAGCACCATAAGTTACATTTGTTGCACTTACTGTCGGTAGCGTCGTATCCACTTGTACCGTACAGGTATTAGAATATCCAACGTTTCCCGCATAATCAATCACTTTATAACGGTAAGTGTAACAACCCTGCGCCATTGGATTTTGAGTTAACGAAGTTACATAAGGATTACCTACATTAGCATAAGAACTCATACCGCTGCAAGCAAAAGCTGTTGAAGAAGACACTTGAAAATAAGAATTGCTCGTATCTACTCCAGATCCAGTCTCCACCAAATTAGCAAAATTTGCTGTTACTGTAAAACTGCTATCAGACACAGATGCCGAACAAGCAATTGTCATACCCGTCGGAGCAGTTTCATCACAACCATTAACAGTCAAATCATATGGTGCACTGGTTGTTCCAGTTCCATTATCAAAATCAGACAGACAAACTGCAGTTTGATCTAAATACAAAGCAGGCAGGCTAGCATAATCAGTAGTGGTTGTAATTGCTGTAGAAGCCAAAGCCCCACTAGTATTAATTGCGTAAGCTTGACCACTTGTAGCACTCGGAGTTCTCGTCCACACATAAGAAGCACCAGTTGGCAAATAATTTCCAGTCGCGCTGCCATTTAATGCCGTTCTGTATGTTTCTTTTACACTCGCCCATTCTGAGTAAGAAACTGTAGAAATTTTTGGTGAAGAACAAGACGTTCCACTTTCATTTCCTTGCACTCCAGAACTCCAAGTGGTATTCAAAACATAAGTTGCATAATCACCCAGTAAACTCAAAAAACCCGTCGAGCTATTATTTAAAGAGGCAGACAAATCCGATGCGCACCAGACATTACTATCAGCATCATAAGTTATAGCTTTCACTTCTTGAGTTAAATTCGCGCCCAAAAACACCAACCCTGACGTCAAGATCACAACACCTAGCTTTACCAGTATTTTCAACCAAATTTGTTTCATTCTATTCTTTATTTTGCTTATTCATTTTAACATGAATGCTTCAAAGAATGCAAGCATATCTCATACCTAAAAAAAGTTCATAATCGTTCAAATTTAATCTACATTATTTCTAGTAAATTTTATCCGATAAATAAGAATTTTTATTAAGAAATTAGTGATAATTTACTCAAAAAAAATATCTGATATTATAATTTGCGATTTGGTCGTCTTATTAATAATATTTTTTCTCTTATTCTTTCATCGAAAAACTCCACCAAAATTTCTGCATCAAAAATCATCTAAGTCATTTTTTTCATCTTTTTATTTCAAATCAATTTTTTGTCTACATTGTTTCCCAAAATCTTATTTTAATCACCTAGATACCACCCAACTTCAATTTACTGCAAACAATTCTTATTTCTTTTAGTTCTTCTTGTTTTTCATGTCCGGCACGTACAAGTTTTACACTTTTATCAGCCAGCCTGCATCATTCTCAAATACCACCATCAAATTCGACTTTAAACCATCAAGCAGTTCCTTTGACATCTTTTTCATATCATTCTGTTCCAGAATTAATATTTCTATACCCAAACTATTCAAACTCTTACCAAAATTGGCTGCGTCAGTTTCTTGGAAAATTTTTTTCATACTACTCTCCTTTTTTTTAAAATCAAAATTGTGAGTTTCTAAGATCATCTGATTACTTAGATAAGTCTTTCTGCCAATTAACCCTGGTATCACGCTTGCTCTTTTCATCCGCTCATTTGTCGGAGCCACACCGATTAGATTATCCGTTATGGTCAATTCTTGAGCTTTATTTAATAGCTCCAAAAGTTTCCTTTCGTAAAAACCAGCTTCTTCATTTCTAGTTATTGTTGCTTGCCAATAATGCCACATATTTCTACTCGTTCTTGGTATTAATAAAATTACAATCGCTATCACCAATATTCTTTTTAAGCCTATCCACACTTTTTGAAACTGAGCGCTCCCTCTTTTCCCCTCACTTTTTTCCCACCAAGATGCTAAGTTTACACCCAATAAAACCGACAAAGCCGTTGCTCCTAAAATTAAAAAGTTGAAAGTATTAAAACCTCCTTTTGCCTGCAAAAAGTTAAAACCAATTATCGTCCAGACTATAAAACTGGCACTAAAAAAACAGATATTTTCTCCTTTAAGCCAGCGCGCGGCTTTTTTCCCTATCAATAAACCAAAAAGCCGCGCGCCATATACAAATATTAATGCTACTCCCACTAATTTGAAATTTTCCCAAATAATTCTTTTTCCATTATTATTAGCTATAAATTGTTGCTCCCGCAGAAACCACTCTCGCCAATTCAATTGCATTTCAGCTGCTATTTCTCGCGGCCAAACTAAAGGTGCGTAAATCAAACCATCGCTCACTGAAGTAATACTTTTCAATAAAATTAATCCCGTTCCAGCCGCCAAAAGCATCATTATTCCTTCTTTAAGAAATTCTCTCTTTATCATCTTTATTATCGACTCTTCTTTCGTTTTACTTTTTTTCATCAGCGCTCGCCCAGTCCTAAAGACTAGGCTCGCGCCCCATCCTCCCAAGAAAAAAGCCCACCAATAAACTTTAAACAAGATCAGCGGCGCCAACAAAATTAACAGCCACCATAGAATTTTACTCTTTCTTTCCTGCCAATAATAATTAAGCAGCAACCAACTCGAGAAAAATATTAACTTCGCCGCCATAAACGGCATATTCAAAAATTGATCTGCTCCATTATCAAAAGTTGCCATCTCCCAGCCTTTTCCTCCTGGAATAAACCAACTTAGAAAATAACCTCCGTCTCCCGCTATCAAACACACTAAAGTTACCCAAAAAGCCGCCGTTTTTTTCTTTGTCACCACTAATATCGCTTGATAAATTACAACCGTTATTAAAATTACCAATAAACAAGGAACAAATTGAAAAAACACGTTTACCGTCGGCAAGCCCAATCTTACCAATTGTGCCCACAGTAAATCAGAAAAATAATGATAATTTTCCAAAGGCGCATTTACTTCTGGCCTCATCGCCGGCCAGCTCTGAGCTAAACTATTAACAAAACCAAGATGCATTAATCCATCCTGATTATTAGTAAAAAAGAATCTTACCCCATCATCCGTTCGCAATCCAGAACCAAAAATTGCCGGTAGTTGTATCATTAATGCCAAAACCACCAAAATTAATAAAGCTCGCTGCTCTTTCCAAATTCTTCTCCATTTAATTAATTTCTCATTTTTCTTCAGCAGTTTCCTCTTTTCTTTTTGCTGCCGGCACCGCCATTGCCATCCTTCCCAAATCGCCATTAATATTAATCCACCCTCATAAACATAAACCAAGTTGTAACACCCCAAAATTCCACTGCCATAAGCCACAATCGTCAAAAACACCATTCCCAACACCACCGCCAGTGCCGCTTTTGTCATTTTACTCAATTTTATTTCTTTTTTTAACACTAACCAGCCTGGAAACCACCATAAAATCATCACCACTGCCAAAAAATACAGCCCAAAAGCATAAAATTGCCAATCCGTCAAACCATAAAAAAGCATATTTCTCCTCATTATACAATAAATTTACTCATCTTTTTCTCTCAACCTTGGTCTATTGATCTCTAAAAACCCTTGACTTTTTTCTTTTTTCTGTTATAATCCTTCCACATTAAGCCAAAGACAGCGCGCCATCATAAGTCACGCCGAGGTAAAAACAATGTTTTTCTCTTATCTTTGGTTTAACCAAAGATTTTTTATATTAAATTAGAATAGAAAGTAAAACATGCCTAGTCAAAAAAACACTCAAAGCCTTGAAGTCGTAAAGGACAAACTTAGTCAAGCCAAATCCATTCTTGTTGTTGATTACTCAGGAACGACCGTCAATGAGCAAAGCGAATTCCGCCGTCAACTCAAAACCGCTGGTGGCGAATTTTTTGTCACTAAAAACACCCTCATTGGCCTCGGTTTTGACAATCAGCCCACCATCAAAGAGGCTCTCTCTGGCATGAACGCTCTTATCTTATCATACGATGACGAAGTTGGCGCCGTTAAAGTCACTTATGACTTTATGAAAGATAAAGAGAAGTTAACTGTGAAAGTCGGTTATTTAGACGGCAAATTTCTCACTGCCGACGAGACTAAAGTTCTTAGCCAAGTTCCAGGTAAGTCAGAACTTATGTCTATGTTGGTCCGTACGCTCAATGCTCCAGCTACCAACTTAGTTAGCGTTCTTAAGGCTAATATCCGCGATCTCACCTACGTTTTACAGGCTATCGCAGATAAAAAATAATTTGTTTTTATAAAGTAGTTAAAAAAGTAGTTAAAAGAAAGAAAGAAAACTATGTCAGAAAAAGTGGAAAAAATTGTTACCGCTGTTAAAGAACTCTCCTTAATGGAAGTTTCTGAATTAGTCAAAGCTTTAGAAGAAGAATTTGGCGTTACCGCTGCTGCTCCTGTGATGATGGGTGCCGCTATGCCAGGTGCCGCCGCTGCTCCAGCTGAAGAAAAAACTGAATTCACCGTCATTTTGAAAGACGCTGGTAGCAATAAAATTGCCGCCATTAAAGCTGTTCGCACTCTCAAACCAGAATTAGGTCTCGGAGAAGCCAAAGCTTTTGTTGAAGGCGCTCCTAAAAATGTCTTAGAAGACGTCAAAAAAGAAGCTGCAGAAGCTGCCAAAAAAACCCTAGAAGAAGCAGGCTGCGTTGTTGAATTGAAGTAATTCTTTTCTTTAAGGAAAATAAAAAAACTGGCTTCTTTAAGCCAGTTTTTTTATTTTTCCCCCTCCTTTTTCTTTTTTCCTTATGCTATAATGTTTTTATGCCAAAAAAAACCGGCTTCTTTTGTGCTTTTTCTTGTCTTTTTCTTTTCAATCTTGGTTTTTCTTGTCTATTTTTCCCCTCTCGAACGCAAGCCAAAACTTATACCACTTCCTTGCTCAATCTCGATAACCAACCAATAGAAGCTCTTTCTTGGACTTTCACTCCTTATCAAGCTAGTGCTTCAGCCACTTTTCAAGTCAATATTAGCTATCCTCAAATTGAGTCTACCACTCCTTCTTGGACATCACTTAATCAATTCGCCACTTGCCAAAAACAGCCAACAAAAATTCTTTGTCAATTACCTCTCTCGTCAATTTCAGCTTCTCCCTTTAAACTTCAATTTCAATATGAAGAAAATTTTGATTTTAATCTCAATTTTCAGCTCGTCCCAGACTTTTCTGAAAACCTTGATTCTACTCAGCAAACCGTCACTTATAGCCCTCTTAAAAACCTTACCCCCAATTTACTGCCAACTCAACTTTCTTGGCAAGAAAGTTCTCTAGATGAGTTTAATCAGATAGACACTTCTCATAAAAACTTACTCCTACAATACCGTTCTGCTACAGATGAAGCGCAGCCATGGTCTTCATGGCAAGGCAACTTCAATCTCATCGACCAGTCCTCTCCCTTATCAATTGATGGTACCACCAGCGCTCTCCTCATACCCTCTCTCGCTCTTTCTCCCAATCAGCAAAATTTTCTTCATTTACGCTATCTCAATTTCCAACCACAAGCCGATTTTTTTCTCACTTATTCTGAGGCCAATCAAGAAGCCACTCAGATTGCTGTTTTAGCTGCCCCACTTCAGCTCAGTCAACCAGCTGCAATCGGAAATCAAGAAACAGACGCTTTTGCCAATACTTCTTTCTATTTAGTCAACAATAGTTCTCTTCATCTTGGCCAAGAAATTATTCTTCAAGAAAATATCAATGGCACTCTTCATCAGGTTCAAGGAACAATTACTGATTTGAAAGCTTCTACCGGTCTTGTTACTGTCAATGCTTGGACAGGTGTCATTCCTCTCCAAAATCATCAACAATGTCAAGGCCAAACCTTTTGTTTCTCTTCCGCTGCTCAAGTTTTAACTATTGACGACTTATTTTTACCCTTAACTCACCCTCAAGCATCTGCAATTAAAAACCCCACCTTGACTAGCGAAAATCAAGCTCCTCTTAAAATAAAGGTTCTTTCTCTTTCCAGTAATGCCATTACTACTCCTATTTGTTTAGAATCGCAAAATGAATTTTGCACTTTATCTGCTCTTAACCTCGATTTTGTCGTTCCTCCCAAATTAATGCAATATCGCTTAATTAATTTTTATCTTGATACTTTGAGTCTAGAAAATATTTTTCTTCATCAAGAACCTTTTTCCGTTCCGCTTTCAAATTCTGATTCCACTTCTTCTCATATTAATTACCTCCGACACGGAAAATCCTCCGACGCCTCTGGTATCGCCAAACCATATTTCTGGTAAGCAATTTTCCCGCCCCTTCTTCGCCTTTTCTTCGCTTTTTGCCCAACCAAACCCTTGACATTCTCCTCAAACCCTGCTATTTTGGTAAAAATAACAAACCATCTCAAAAGATTAACTTTTGTGATAAAAGAGCAAAAAGAAAGGCTAAAATGAACAAAGTCATTAATATCGACGAGCAACCAGTGGTTAAGATTAAAAAATCTGGTACCGTTCAAGAGGCAGTTAAATTAGATATCACTAATTTACCAGACTTACTCACCGTCAAAGAAGTTGCCAGCCTTCTTCGTGTGTCTCCACTCACCGTCAAACGTTGGGGCGCGCGCGGCAAATTACCTGCTATCCGCATTAATTCTCGAGGCGATCGTCGCTACAAAAAAGAAGCAGTCATGTGGCTTTTGGGTATGGATCTCAACGACGAAGACGAATAAATTATCTTATTTTTTTCGTTAAAACTAACCAAGCAAATTGCGGCAACACTAGTTGCCGCTTTGCTCTTTGCGGCTCCTGTAATAGGCGCCACAACCATTCTAAGCGCGCTTTTTGCCAGCTATATGGCGCGCGCTTCAGCTTCCCAGTCAAAAAGTCAAAACTACCTCCTACTACCATTGCCAAATGCGTTCCATTTTGTTTCAATAATTCTTTATGTTCGATTAACCATTTTTCCTGTTCTGGCGCACCAAAAGCCACTAAAACTACTTCTGGTTTCAATTTTTCAATCGTTTCCTTTAGTTTTTTTTCCTCTTCATTAGTTTTTTTTCTCACGTTTTTATAAGCACTGGCATAGTTAATCGTCACTCTTTGTTTTTGCAATCGCAGTTTTAACTCATTGTTTTCATCTGCTTGATAACGACCACCGATTAAAAGGACTTTTTTCTTTTCTTCTTTTACCAAAGACAAAATTTCTTTCACTGTATCAGAGCCAGTCAGTCTTTCTTTCAATTTTGCCGCCCAAATTAGCCCTTCACCGTCTGGTATTAGCCAATCTGCTTTTTGCAGATTGGCCAAAAACATTTCATCTCTCCGCGCTCGCATAATTTGCTCAGGATTCGGAGTCATAATTATCGTCAATTGCTCGCGCCTCATCATTTCTTTCAATTCTTCTTGCCATTGTTGCCAGCTTTCATTCACTATCTTCAAACCAAAAAAAGTCTTCGTTTTTAGCATCTTTCATCAATAATATCATATTTTTCCGCTATAATAAGAGTGTTTTATGAATTATCACGCCTTACAAAAAAAGCACCCTCTTTTTCACTACCAAAGTTTTTCCTTTTCTCTAGTTGAGACAGAAACAAATTTAACCGATTTGCTTTGTACTTTCACTTATCAATTGGAAAACGGCCCCACCTTTACTCATCGAGTACACTACCATCAAATTGATCCTGATATTTTCCGCCATCAAGACTCCACTCTCCTCAATCAGCTTGTTTTTCACCTTGGTTTAGTCGAAGCTCTTTCTTATTGGAAACTTGCCGCTTCCCCCACTTTTATCATTCATTGTGGCACTCTTAATCAAACTCAAATTTCTTGGTGGCAAGATTTGCTCGTCAATGGCATGGGGGAATATTTTTACGTTAATCAAATCGACGATTTCCTTCAACATCCGCCCGCCTTTGAAATTGCTAAGCCAAATGATTTTTCTCAAACTCCAGCTTTTTCTGCTTATAAAAATCATCAGCATTCTCTCACCGCTTTGGGTATTGGCGGCGGCAAAGATTCAGCCGTCATGCTCTCCTTTTTTCAAAAAAACCAACTTCCTTTTGTCAATCTTATTTTGCAGCCCGCTTCTCCCGCCGCCACTAAAATGGCCCATCTCAACCAAAAGCCCACTCACTTTATTAGCCGTCAATTTGACCCTCAATTATTTGCTCTCAATTCACAAAATTATTTAAACGGACATGTGCCCTTCAGCGCTATTTTCGCTTTTATCAGTTTACTCGCTGGCGTTCTTTACGACTTCGATTTCATCGCCGTCGGCAACGAAAATAGCGCCAATCAACCCAGCCTTAATTGGCACGATTTTCATATTAATCATCAATTTTCTAAGAGCACAAAATTTGAACAATCATTTAGAGAGTACAGTTCACATTATTTAATCGACAATGTTGAATATTACTCGCTTATCCGTCCATTTAGTGAGATTAAAATTGCACAATTATTTTGTACAAACCCACAATTTTTCTCAATTTTTAAATCTTGCAATCGTTTCCAACAGAAAGACGCTTGGTGTGAAAAATGTCCCAAATGCCTTTTTGTTTTTCTCATTCTTTCTCCGTTTTTAGACACGCATACTCTCACTTCTCAAATCTTTTCTCATCAACTTTTTGACGACTTAGAACTTCTACCTATTTTTAAGCAACTCTTAGGTTTTGCTCCCACCAAACCTTTGGAGTGTATTGGTACCATTGAAGAATCTCAATTAGCCGTTTATCTTACTATCAAAAAATATAAACAGCAGCAGCAAAGTTTACCTCCTCTTTTAGCCGCTATCGCGCCCGCTCTTGCCGATCTTAATGTCGATTGGCAAAAACGCGCCCAAGACCTCCTTCACACTCAAACTTCTAGCTTTTTGCCCCCATCAATTCAAACTCTTATTAGCAATAATTAGATTAATACAATTTATGTCTCTTACCAAAACTCAACAAAGACAATTAGATTCTCTTTCTCACCAAAAAATTCTTATTTTAGGCGCCGGTCGAGAAGGCCTTTCCACTTATCGTTTTCTCCGCCGTCATCTTCCTCAGCAACTTCTCACAATTGCTGACCATAATTATCGGCATCAGCTTCAAACTGCTTGGCAAGATGCTTTTCGCTGTGATAATCAGCTCCGTTTTCTTTGCGGTCCCACCCAATATCTCAAGCATTTGTCAGACTTTGATCTTATCTTTCGTACTCCAGGTATTCCTCTTACTCTTCCAGAGATTATTCACGCTCGCCAACTCGGCACCACTTTCACCTCCAATACCCAGCTCTTTTTTCAGTTGGCTCGCGGCACCACTATCGGCGTCACCGGCACCAAAGGCAAAAGCACCACTAGCAGTCTTATTGCTCATCTTCTCAAAACCGCCGGTCTCAAAACTCAGCTGGTCGGCAATATTGGTTTACCTCCTTTGGATTATTTAGAAGAGCTAGGCTCCCGTACTTATACCGTTCTTGAACTCTCCGCCCACCAATTGCAAGATCTCCATTCCAGCCCGCATTACGCCGTTGTTCAAAACATTACTAGCGAGCATTTAGACTATTATAAAAACACTGCCACTTATATCGAAGCCAAAACCAATATTGTTCGTTGGCAAAAAAAATCAGACTTTATTATTTACAGCGATGATTTCTCCACCTCCAAAACTTTTGCTCAACTCACTCCGGCTCATCAGCTCATCTTTGGTCTCAAAGACGCTCCTTCTCATCTTGCTTTTGCCAAAAACCATGCCATTTTTTACCGTTCATCTCATTTACCTTTCCCAGAATCCGTTGTTGATCTCAAAAAAGTTAAACTGCTTGGCCAACACAATCTTTACAATCTCATGCCTGCCGTCATTATCGCTAAGCAATTAGGTATCAGCAATCAACAGTTAGCTACAGCTTTATACAGTTTTACCCCATTAAGACACCGTTTAGAATATGTTGCTACAATAAATGACGTTTCCTACTACAACGATTCACTTTCCACTACGCCAGTGGCCGCCGCCGCCGCTCTCAAAACTTTTTCCTCTCAACCAATCATTCTTCTCGCCGGCGGCCACGAGCGTCACCAAGATTTCACTTACTTTGCCAAACAAATACTTAAGCAACCAGTCAAAGCCGTTCTTCTTTTTGCTCCCACCGGCAAACGCCTCAAACGTACCCTTATCGATTTAGCTATTCAAAAAAAAGCTCTCGTTCCTCAATTTTATGACGTCGAAGATATGACTACCGCCATTGCTTTAGCCGCCAGACTCTCTCAACCTCAAGACTTAGTTTTACTCAGTCCTGCCGCTGCTAGTTTTGGCATTTTCAAAGATTATGCCGACAGAGGCGATCAGTTTTGCCATGCGGTCAAAAATTTGTTATAATCATCTGACTTATGAATAAAAAATCACTCAAACAAACCAAGAAGAATTCCCAAGCTCTCCCTTCTTCTGATAGCTCTACTAATCAAAAATCATCCATCGACCTTCCAGAACACTCTCGTATTCAAAACTGGGCCGGTATCATTTATACCCTCGTTTCCGCTTGTATTATTATCGCTGGCTCTTATCTTGCTATTCGCTGGGCCAAAGGCGATTTTCGTATCGACGAAAGTAATCAGTCAGTATCCAAAGAAACTGGTCTACTTCACGCCACCTCCACTCCTCAGGGCGCCCAAGTTTACATTAATGGCAATCTCACTTCTGCTACCGATGATATTTTGTACCTTTCTCCTGGAGAATATGATGTCGTCATCAAAAAAGACGGCTATAGCCCTTGGCAAAAAACCGTTAAAATCGAACAGGCTCTTGTCACTCAAGCCAGTGCCACTCTTTACCCTTATTCTCCTAGCTTAACCAGCATCACTTATACTGGCGCTCAAAATCTTTCCATCTCACCAGACAATCAAAAACTTCTTTATTTTGTTGACGCCAACAGCGCCGACAATAAAAACGGCCTTTATATTCTCGATCTCGCCAATACCAGTAAAAATCCTCAGCAAATTTCTGACAACGACAGCAATTATGATCTTTCTCAGGCTTACTTCATCTGGTCTTCAGACAGCAGCGAAGTTTTAGTTTTTACTCCTAGTCGTATTTTCCTTTTGAAAACAAATTCCTTTACCAATCTCCAAAGTTCTCCAGACGTCAGTTTGCAACTCACCACTATTCTCAATGCTTGGGAAGCAGATTTAGCCGTCAAAGAAAAACAATATCTTGATCAGTTACCCATTGCCGCTCTCCAAACCATTCTCCAAAACGGCAACAATTTTTATCTTTCTTCAGATCATCAGAAACTCATTTATACTGCCACCAGTAGTGCCTCTTTAGCAGACAATTTCATTGCGCCCCTCCCTGCTTCCAATAATTATCCTGAACAACGTCAGCTCGCTCCTAATGGTATTTTTATTTACGATGGTTACGAAGATAAGAATTTCCTTATCAATCAAGAAGCTTCTGCTAGCAGCACTTATAAGCATCTTTTAGCCGATGTCAATGATTTTATCATCAACGCTCCACCTTTGACTTTATCTTACTCTCTTCAAGGAGATACTCAAGAAGAGACGATTGCCAACTTTGGTCGTTATTACGGCGGTTACGCCGTTCAAGCTTGGCAATGGTTACCAGACTCTACCCATTTAGTTGGTATTCAAGATGATAAAATCGTCATCATTAACTATGACGGCACCAATCCCACTGTGGTTTATTCTGGTCCTTTAGCTGAGAAATTCGTCGTTCCATCTCCAGACGGCAACCGTATTTTTATTCTCACTTCATTCAATCCAGATTCACCAGCCAATATTTACGCCATTGAGTTAAGCAAATAAATTTAAACTTTTTTTGTACACAAAAACCAACTTTGACAAGTTAGATTCTCTGGATTTGCTTCTCTTCTCATTATTCCTTCACAAGTCGTCGGCGCACCTACTACGGCATCTTTCCCCGGCTCCCAGTTTGCCGGCGTTGACACTTGCTTTTCATCCGTCAATTGCAATGCTTCCACAATTCTTTTTATTTCCATCATATTTCTTCCTGTTGTCAACGGATAATACAAAATTGCCCGAATTATTCCCTTGGGATCAATTATAAATACCGCTCTCACTGCTTTAGTTGAAGATTCCTTCTCTTGAATCATTCCATACTTTTTAGCGACTTCCATTGTTATATCTTCAATCAAAGGAAATTCAAAACACTCTCCGTCGTATCCATCAAAGCGCACTGTTTCCTTCAGTGTCTTTAACCATGCTAAATGAGAAAACAAACTATCAATTGATAAGCCCACAAGCTGGACATTCAGCTTCTCCCACTCTGTTTGCATTTTGGCAAATGCCATAAATTCTGTCGAGCAGACAGGAGTAAAATCAGCAGGATGAGAAAAAAATACTATCCATTTTCCTTGAAAATCCATAGGAAAATTAATTTCTCCATGAGTCGTAATCGCCTTAAATTCAGGCGCGTTCTCTCCAATCAGAGGTAAATGTTCACACTTACATATTAATGAATTTTGTTCTTCCATGTAGACCTTTCTTTACTCTTTCATTAGTCTAATGGAAATTTACACAATTCTTTGATCAAGAAAAACTCAAGTCGGAGTGACAGGGCTCGAACCTGCGACCTCTGCGTTCCGAACACAGCGCGCTACCATCTGCGCCACACTCCGTTGCTCATATTATACCGCATTCCTTGTCATTTTGTGCTCCCACCAGGAGTCGGACCTGGATTTGCCGCTTAGGAGGCAGCCGTTCTATCCGTTTAACTACAGGAGCTATAAAATTCTTGCCACAATTTTTTTACCGTCTTGAAATCTTTGTCAAAATAAGAATGTCTCTCTTTTGGTAAATTTGTAATTGAAAACCATTGTCCATCCGTAAATTTTTCTGGTTCATTTAATTTCACTTCTGCTGGATCTACCAACACTAAATAGGTCAAAATCAGCCAATGGGTTTTTTTACCATTATTTACGCGAATTGCATTTACTATGCCGCCTTGGCGGCATTGCAGTAACTCACAGCCGTATTCCTCTCGCAATTCGCGTCGCACACATTCTTCTGGAGTTTCTCCAAATTTTATTGCCCCACCACAATTATCCCATTTCCCCCATTCGTCTCGACATTTTTCACTTCTACGATTCAAAAATACCTTCCCTTTTCCATCATGACAGATAGCGCAAGTCCCTACGCCCACAAAATCTACTCCTGGTTCGTTTATCTCTTTCATTAAGTGCTTTCGGCGGGAATCGAACCCGCATCAAAGGTTCCGGAAACCTCCGTGCTATCCATTGCACCACGAAAGCTCAGCCAGGCGCGTGAGAAAATTGTTTTTTCTCACGCGCCTGGTCTTCATCCTAAACTCACGTTTACATCACCTCGTAATCGGCGTAGATTACACTATCAATCACACTGTGATAAGAAAAAATTTCATTGCTATTGAAAACAATGGCTATTTCTCTTTCTGCATCATCCAAAGTTGCCGATGCATGAATCAAATTATATTGTTGACTCATACCAAAATCTCCTCGAATTGAGCCACCTTCTGCCTCGCGCCCCAAAGTCGTGCCAACCAATTTTCGCACCACTTTTACCGCATCAATTCCTTCCCACACCATTGCCACAATTGGCATTGTTTCCATAAAAGTTTTCAAATCATTAAAAAAGCTCTTGTCTTTATGTTCTGCGTACCAATCAGAAAGCATTTCATCACTCATATTGAGCATTTTCATTCCTACTAATTTCAGACCTTTGCGCTCAAAACGAGAGATAATTTCTCCGATTAAGCCTCTTTGTAAACCATCTGGTTTTACCAAGACCGCTGTTCTTTGTGGTTTCATCATTTCCCTTTCTTTTTATACTTCTTTTCTTTATTATATCATCAATCTTGACCAACAATTTTTTCAATTACTGCTCGGTCTTTATCTTTAATATCGCCAATTAATGCCAATCTTAATTGATCCTTTTTAATTAGATCCTGCGCTAAAGTTCGCACCTCATCTAGAGACACTGCCGCCAGACTTTTAAGTCTTTCATCTATCGTTACCACTTTACCCGTCAGAAGTTGTCTCATTCCATAACTAATAGCCAAATTATGAGTACTCTCTTGCGCCAAAGTTAAATTCCCAGACAAATAATTTTTTGCTTTCACTAGTTCTTTTTCCGTAATTGCCCCCTCGCCTCGATCCAAATTCTGAAACTGTTCCACCGTTACTTTTACCGCTTCAGTTAATTTCTCAGGATTTACGCCGGCGCCGGCGCCAAAAAATCCAGCATCACTAAAAGTGTCCGTCTGGCTATTAATGTAATAACACAGGCCTCTTTGTTCTCTTACTTGTAGAAACAATCTTGAGCTCATATTTCCTCCCAAGATCGTTGACAAAAGCGCTAGTGCATCCTCTCTTTTATCAAAATGATTAATCCCTGGCCAACCTAAAATAAAATGCACTTGCTCCGTTTTTCGATTTTCCACATGCAATTTTGGGCCATATTGGAAATCTTTTATCCAAGTTGCTTCTTGACTTGGATGTTCCGTCATTTTACCAGTAAAATCAAAACTTTCTTCAATTTTCTTCGTCACATCCGGCGCCAAAATTGCCTCCGCTTTCCCTGCCAGAACCACCAATAAATTTCCCGCTCCATACCACTGGTTCATAAACTCGGCAAAATTATTCTTTTGCAATTTTGCTACCGTTGCCTTTTCCCCCAAAATATTATGCGCCACTCCATTGCCCGCATAAAACATCTCATTAAACAAAATCGAGTTGTAACTCGCCGGCTGATCTTCATACATATGCATTTCTTCGAAAATCACTCCTCGTTCCTTATCGATGTCTTCCTGCTTCAGCAGCGGCGCTGTCGTCAGCTGTCCCAATACTTGCAAACTCAAAAACAAATCTTTGCTCGCGCTTCTAATATAAAAAGCCGTTCCTTCCTCGCTAGTAAAAGCATTAAACTGGGCGCCCATGCTATCCACCGTTTCCGAAAGTACTCTCGTTGTCGGATACAATTTCGTTCCTTTAAAAACCATGTGTTCCAAAAAATGCGCTAGCCCATATTCCTCTGGTTTTTCATAACGAGAACCTGTTTTTGCAAAAACCACCACTGACGCTGATTCCACTCCTTGCACAGGTATTCTCATTACTGTCAAACCACTTTGCAATTTTTCTACCGTATATTTTTTCATCTTTCTTCCTTTTCTTTATTTTATTTTCCGTTTTATCTCAATTTTCTCGCTGCCTCACCCCTCTGACTTTGATATTTCTTTTATATCATTTTTATATAGAACTCACTAGTTTGATACAGCTTTTACATTTTATCAGGTATTTGTATCCCTAATATATCCAAACCAGCAGTTAATATCATTTCTGTCACCCTCGCCAAACTCAACCGCCGCAAATTTCCTCCCACTTTTTCGCCATTATAAAAATAATTAAACTTCTGTGCTAAGCTATATAAATAACCCGTCAGCACATGTGGCGCCAAATTAGTTGTTGCCATCTTCACTGCCATTTCAAATTTCAATAATTCATTTAACAAACCTTTTTCATCCTCACTCCAATTTTCCATTTTCAACCCAATTTTATTCAGAAATTCCTCTTTCTTCTCTTTTCCCCACCATTTCCAGAGGGCGACCTCATCAAATACCTCATTTTCGCTTTTTTTCTCCAAACTCCTCAATCTCACCACACTATATTGCATATAAGCTCCCGAATTCCCTTTCAAATTGAGCATCTCGTCCAAATTAAAATCAATATCATTAATCGCTTCACGCGACAAGTCATTCCATTTAATTGCCCCGATTGCAATAATTTCTGCATTTTTTTCATTAATATCTTCATTTAACTCTTTCACTCTTTCTTCTGCCGTTTTTATCACGTCTTTCAACCAGATCACTTCACCTTTCCGTGTCGACATTTTTCTATCTTTAAATCTATATAGTCCATGCGCAATATGCACCCTCTGACCAGCTTGGAACCAATTTAACATCCTCTCAGTTTCAAAAAGTTGTTTGAAGTACAAACTTTGTTCTTTACCCACCTCGTTAATGATTTTTATATCTGGTCCATATTGATCCAAACGAAATTTATCAATTGCCAAATCTCTAGTGGCATAGATACTAGTTCCATCTTGTTTGATAATTATCAGCGGTGGTAGTTTTTTTTCTGGCGCAAATTCTACAATTTGCGCCCCTCGACTTTCCTTCAACAACCCCTTTGATTTTAGTTCTTTCACCACTTCTTCACTCAAGTTCACTGCAAAACTTTCACCGTAACCTTTGCCATCGTTTTCAGTAAATTGAACACATAATTTCTTATAAATTGAGTCAAACTCTTTCATTGAAATATCAATGATATTTTGCCACATTGATAAATATTTTTCATCACCATTTTCTAACTCAAAAAAAACTCTTCTTGCTTCATCATTTAACGTCTCATCCTTTTCTGCCTCCTCATGAAACCGCACATACAAGTCCACTAGTTTTTTTATTGGATCAGCATCTTTCTTTATGTCTTCTAAGTCTCCCCATCTTTCCAAAGCCACCAATTGTTTACCAAACTGGGTGCCCCAATCGCCAATATGGTTATCTCTCTTCACTTCATAGCCGCTTATTGTCAACAGATTGGCAATCGCCGCTCCAATAATAGTTGATCTTAGATGTCCAATAGTAAATGGTTTGGCAATATTTGGCGAAGAAAACTCCACTAGCACTTTTTTTCCTTCACCCAAATTTACTGTTTCCAATTCTTCCTTTTCCAAAATGTCCGCTAATTGCTGCACCTTTATTTCTGAATGCAAATAAAAATTCAAAAACCCCGCCCCAGCTATCTCCATTTTCTCTATTATCTTGATAAGAGCCTGATCTTCTTCCAATTTTTCTTTGACATATTGACCCCACTCTTGCAAAGTTTTCGCCAAATTAGCCCGTTTGGCTTCTTTCCACGACACTAACACCACATTACTTGCAAAATCTCCAAATTGAGGCTCTGGTGACCTCTCCAGGCTAAAATTTAGATGGTCCGAAACCTTTATATCTAAATGCTCCAATACTTTCTCAATTGCTCCTGAAATTTCTCGTTCTGCTTCTTGCATTCTGCTCATATATTGATATTATATCAATAGTTCAGACAACTGCCACCATCAATTTCCAACTACCAGACATTTTAAAAAACCTTCCGTTCTAGTTTCTTATTTTCGTTTGCTTAATTCTTTTCCCCTGGCATCTTTTTCTCAGTTTCGTAGATCAGTTCTCCATTTTTTACTATTAAAACTACTTTGCCAAGCAAATCCGTTCTTAATACTGTTGAATTTATCGCTTGGAGTCTTTCTAATGTCTCTGCGCCTGGATGCCCAAAATTATTGTCCTGTCCACAACTAATCAAAGAAATTTCGGGTTGAAGAATAGTTAAAAAATCAAGCGTAGATGACAATTTTGAGCCATGATGCGGCACTTTTAGACCATCAATTTTCTTTAGCAGACCACTACCAATCATTGCTAATTCGGTGTTCTTAGCAATGTCACCTGCTAATAGAAAGTTTTTGTCTTCAATTTGCATTTTTATCACGATAGAACCGTTATTATAATCAATATTTTTATGTTCAATTTTTTTCAACATATCCGATAAGTCTTCAAAAGTATTTTTATAGGAAAAAATATTTCCAGGCAGAACTTGTTGACTATGCCACAATACTTGCCAACAGATAGATTTTGTCTCGCAATTTGTTTGCGCCATCACCGGCGACGAAATTTTTAAACCTTCATTTTTCTGTTTCAGCTGCAATAAATTAAAAAAGTCTTCAAATTCCGCACTTTCTTTTCCTAAATTATCTAAAACAATTTCTTTCACTTGATAACGCTTTAAAACCTCAATTAACCCTCCAAAATGATCCAAGTCTGTATGAGTCAAAATTATTTTCTCTATTACTTTGTCATTATAAGGCATCTCTTCCTCTAGACAGTGTAGAACTAACGCATCTGGCCCTCCATCAATCAGCATTTGTTTATCATCTTGAGTAACTAGTATTGCATCTCCTTGGCCTACGTCACACATCACTAGTCTGGGAAAATTTCTTTCTTCTGCTTTCCTCTGGCCATCCACTAATTCTAGAATTAAAGCAAAAAGCCAGAGCAATCCGAGCGCTTTCGTCTTCCATTTATTCCACATATACTCGCTTTTTCCTCCTTTTTAAATACAAATAAAACACGAATAATAACCAAAAGAAATAATAAACATAGTAGTAATAAACTGGTATTTTATCTTCCAATTCCCAAATATTTCCAAACCTAGCTAAATAAAGATTCAAGCCTTTGTAAAATAAATTTAAACTTAATTCTAGATAAAATTTTAAAGGATTAATCAATATTATTTTAAATAAAACAGACAAATTTGCTAAAGGAGAAAAAAGCACAAAACAAATCCCTAGAGTAATAATTAACACTAAAATACCCGAAAAAAGCACTGTTGCTAGAATGCTCCACCAAGCATACTTTTGAAAAACCAATAGCGTAATCGGTAAAGTCAATACTTGAGCTGCCAAAGATACCCCAATTAAACCAGCAATTGTCTGAAAAAATTTTAAAATCGTCTTTTTAGACCATTTAAGCGGTTTGCCAGATATTGATTCACCTCTATATTGGGATAAAATATCCATCATATTCGTCATTTCTCCTGCAAATAGCAAAATTCCCAATGTAGCTACAAAGCTCAAGAGAAAGCCCACATTAAATACATTTAAGATCATATAGTTGAACATTAAAATAAAAGATAAAAACAAAATCAAAACTCCTTTCGTTTGTTTATAAAAAAAATAGCGACCAATAAAGGAAAAAGTCATCATCAAACCAGCTCGCACTATAGACAATGGACTGCCAACTAACAAAATATAAATTAGCATTCCAGGCAAAAATAAAAACTTTGCTTTTTTCTTACCCAAGCTCTTATTTAAAATCGTTGGCACAATTGTCATTACTACTCCCAGATGAAAACCAGAAACAGCTACCATATGAGACAGACCAGCTCGAGAGAACTCATCTTTTAAGGCAGGACTAAACTGGAAAATTCTCGTTCCTAAAGTTAAAGCAGTTAATAATTGCAGGTTTTCCCCGGAAAAGTAAATCTGTAATGAACCCAATAAGTTTTTACGTCCTTTAAGCAAAAAATCTTCTAAATTGGCGAAACTTTGACCAAGGTAAAAAGAAACCAAACTTCTCTTATTTGTATTTTGATAAAAATGCGATACTTCAAGGTTATCTTGCCACTTCAGTCTTTTATCAGTCACAGAGTTCACCCTGCCAACTATCGTATATTCTTCGCCTATTTTTAGTGTTTCGCATTTTTGAATAACGAAGTCAAAACCTTCTTTAGTCTGGAAACGACAATTGGGGGGATAATAATGAACAAAAATTCCAATTTCTAGCACTTGTCCATTGCATAGTGCTAAGTTTCGTTTTTTTGAAAAAAAATTAAAAATAGAACCAAAAATCATTATTGCAATCAATATCAAAGTATATTTTGCCGATCGATTTTTTCTCATTTATTTTACTTCAATTTTTACACCGAAAATATCAGCTATAATGCAATTAAATTCTTAATTTCGTTAAAAATTTTTTCACTAATAATTTTGTCATTTAATAGCTGATCTATTTTCGTATAAGGTCTACCATCTATAATAGCCTGTCCTTTGACCTCTCCTATACCAGACAATTGGGTTAATTCTTTTAAAGAAGCTTTATTAATTGAAATCAAGGTTGTAACAGTACTTTGACCAGATCTGGTATCATCGGACTCGAACACTATCTCTTCATTTAGAACCTCCTCTTTATAAGGCACGTAGTATTTATTACCGTCTATCACCAACCCAGCTAAATTCATATTTTTTTGCAACCACCAGATATCAACCATTTGAGTTTCAAATCCTCCCGCCACTTTAATCAAATCAGCTAGTCTTTTACCCTCCGGCAATACATAGACTCCCGGATTTTTGACTGCTCCACCGATATCTAGAATTACACTTTTTATTTCCTCCACATCATCATTTATAGCTACAGCTGCTTCAGGTTTAATGTAAGAGACCGTCTGATCTGTCAAAATCGGCTCTTTTTCTTTTTTGCTAATCATTAACCACAAAAGTATATATCCGCCTGAAATTAGTAGACATAAACCGACCGCCAACCATAACCAGTTTCGCCACTTTTTAATTTGCCATTTTTGTCCCAAGATATTAATCATTTTCGTCTTTCTTTCGTTCAATTATTCACACTATTATGACAAAAAAATGATAATTTTTTTGTTTCGGTCATATTTTTGGTTCATAATTTTAACTCATTTTTACTTTTTTTTATTTCCGCATTATTCCAATATTATTCCCGCAAACTCAAGAAAAATAATTAACGCAAAAAATTTAAAAAGATTATAAATATATCAAAAGTTACTTTTTCATTGATAAATTTTTTGCCAATTTTAAAAACCGAAATTTACTCAAGAAAACTTTTTACCAGATTGACTAAAACCATTGAATTTGGTTCAGCCAGATATAAACCAGATTAAAATCAGTTATCTTCATCTTTCAAAGATTAATATGGAGCAGATTCTTTTCAGTTTCGGTTATCTTTCATTACCAAAACTTAATCAGTTATAATTTCGTCTTTATCTCAATTAATTTAGATTAATTTGATATTACCTATCAATCATAATAAATTCAGCATTTTTTGCTTTAGCAAATGTTAGCTGACAGTGATAAAACCAGACTAACAAATATTTTTTTAGTTTTTCGCTCATTTTAAACAATTTCGGTTTTTTATGCTCTTGTTAGCTCTTTTTTTCTTCATTATTTTTTTCTCTTTTTCCGAATCTTTTATTTTAATTATTTCTCTATTTTACTTTTTTTAATCACGCTGAGTATTCTTTTTCAATTTGTTTTACCTTTTTTATTTTCTCACCTCGCTTTATTTACTTACACCCAAACTTTTCCCCTCCTACTATCATCTTCCTTTAGCCTTCTCTCTCAAAATTTAAACCATTAAAAACTAAGTTCTTTCATAAAAAACACCATTATTAATTGTTCAATTTTTCAGCCAATTAATCTTTAGCTATTTCATTAACGCCTACTGAGCTTGCTTAGCCTTTCCAATTACTTGCTCTCTCAAATCTATTACATAGTTTAATGCTTTTTCTGCAACAATTTTTTTACGCATTTTTTACAAAGAAAACAATTGTTTTACTTTTTTCTTTACTTGACCTAAATTCATGCAAAAATTGCGATAATAGTTATTATCGCAATTTTTGCATATAAAAAATCAATTTCCGCACCCTTCATTTCTTTCTCTTTTATCACTTCACTATCACCAAAACTGCTTTTATAATGCAATAAATTCATCTCTTCGTTTTTCCTCTTCTTTTTTCTTTTCCCATTTTCCCATTCTTTTATTTAAAAATGCAGCTCTTATGCCTCTTACAAACAGCTTGAAATTGCCCATCAAAGCTGCTAAAATAATCTTATTATGTTTGCTCAAATCAGAAAGCCCTCATTCTCGGTTTCTCTCCGCCAGCTTCCTCTTATCACCTTAATTATTGGTCTCTTGACACTCTTTCTTTCCCCTTCGTTTTTTCATCAAACCTCAGCCAACTTGGCTTTCCTCATCTCTTTTTTTATCGGCATTCTTATTTGCTTGTATTTTTTATATTTCGCTTTCAAAAGCCAGTCTATCCCTTTTACTTCTTCCAAGCTTTTTTGGCCTCTCATTTTACTAGGAGCCAGTTTCTTTTTTGTTTCCTTGACCAAAACTTCTTCTCCTTCATTATTTTTACTCAATCTCGGCGGTCTTTTTATCAATTTTGCTCTTTTAAGTTTGCTCTCAGCCACTTTAGTCAAAAATCACAATGGGCTTTTCATTGTTAAACTTGCCCTCATTCTTGCTAGCTTATCTTCTCTTATTATGATTAGCTATGCTTTTTCTCTTTATTATAATTTTTCTTCTGCCTTCAGCCAATTTATCAATGTTGATCCTCTTTTACATTTCAGTTTTATTACCCTCGGTTTTGTCAGCCTCTTTTCTCTTTTTTTTAAAAAAGGCCGTTTCCAGCCAAAAAGATACTCTCTTTTGCCTTTGTTTGTTCTTGGTATCACTGCTATTACTTTCATTAGTGCCTCACCTAATTATTCCAGTTCCGTTATTTCTTTCTCATCTACTCTTGACGCTCTCTACCAAAGTCTATTCCAAAATCAGCATTTTCACCTTCAATCATTTCTTACTGGTCAACCGCATCTTTCTTTCGCCGACTTTTATTACAATTTTTCTTCCCATGCTTTAAATTCTTGGTCTGATCAATCTCTTTCCGCTTTCAATACTCCCTTAGCCATTTTCTCTCTCTTTGGTATTTTTCCTCTTCTTGCTTGGCTCGGCCTTTTTATCAGCACTTTCATCTGCACTTTTTCTCAACGTACCAAGGAGAATAATTATCTTTTTCTTATTCTTTTGGTTAGCTTTATTATTCAATGCTTTACTCCTCCTTATCCCAGCATTCTGTTTTTTCAGGCACTAATTATTGCTTTTGCCGTCAATAAAAAAGTCAGCCATCATTGCTCTTTCTCTTTTATTAAAAATTCATTTTCTCGACGACTTTTCTTTAGTGCCTTTCTCTTTTTTTTAAGCTTACCTTTAATTTGGTGGAGTTGGCGCTACCTCAGTACTTCCATTAGTTATTTTACCCTAGAAAAAACTCTTGCTCAGTCAAATTTAGATTTAGATCGCTTTTATTCCCAATCTTTACGTGCCCAAAAGCTCGCTCCCTTTAATGACGAATTTAATCGTTTCGCCGCTATCGCCAGCCTTGAAAAAATGGTGTCTCAAATCAATGATTACTCTCAAAATTCAGATTTATCTCAAGCTCGAATTCTTGCACAGCAAAGTCTTTCTTTTATTGATCAGGCTGTTTCTCTTAATCCCTATCGCGCCGTCAATTATAGTACTCAAGGCGACATTTACTCTGAATTAGTCCAGTACAACGCCGACAGCACTGTTCTTAACGATCGTGCTCTTGCTGCATACACTGCTGCCATTTTTTACCAACCCTACAATCCAAATTTATACCTTCAATTGGCTTCTTTTTATCAGTCCAATCAACAAATTGACCTTGCCCTCAGCCTTACTCAACAAGCCCTTAAACTAGCATCAAATTATTTACCAACTTTATATCAATTGGCGCAAATTTATCAATCTAATGATCAAAAAGATTTTGCCATCGCTACTTATCAGCAGATTCTTCCTCTTCTAGACAGAAATAGTCCAAATTATCAAAATAATCTTACTCTTATTAACTATCAACTCCAACAGCTAGACAATTAGCAGGCTAACCTTTTTTATTCTTTCAATAAAGACCACATCTGCTCCTGTAATGTCTCCAAGTTCTCTCCTGTCACTGTACTAGTAAACAACATTTTCTCTCCTTCTTGAGTAAATTTATTCTCTATTGCTGCTCGCAGAACTTCTTCATACAAGTCTGCTTTATTTACCACTATCAAAGCTTTCTTGTTTTTCAATTTTTCTTTATAATTTGACAATTCTTGCTTTACCTTTATGTATTGCTGCCACAATCGCTCTGCTTTTGTCATTTCACTCACTTCGTTAGTAAAAATCTCTTCTTCAGATAAACTTAAAACAAACACTAAAACCGCTGAATTTTGGACGTGACGCAGAAACTGAAAACCTAAACCCTTATTTTCACTAGCTCCTTCCACTAATCCAGGAATATCAGCAATTACCAAACTTCTGTCTGGACTTAACTTCATCACTCCCAAATTTGGCTCCAAAGTTGTAAAAGGGTAATTTGCTATTTTCGGTTGAGCTTTTGTTAATCTGGACAAAAGCGAACTTTTCCCTTTATTTGGTTCGCCCACTAAGCCCACATTTGCCAACAATCGTAATTCAAAAAAAATCATTTTTTGCTCACCAAATGATCCTCTCTCTGCTTCCATTGGCGTCGTATTCGCCGGTCCCTTAAAAGCCGTATTTCCTCGACCACCAAAACCTCCCTGCGCTAACAACACTTCCTCTCCATCGTCTTTTAATTCTGTCAACTTGAGCAAATGTCCTGTTTCTAGAGGCAAATATTCTCCATCTGGCATTTCTACTTGTTTTTGCAAATAATCCATGAAATTAGGTCTCCAAGTTGAGTCAATTTCGTCTGGATCAATTTCTATTGGGGCTTGAGTCTCTCTTTCCACATAATATTTTTGCAATTCCGCTTCTTCTCTTGTTAGAGCTCGCTCCAAACCGTGCCTTTCTCTGCGCCGCGCCGACACTTCATTCTCGCTCGCCAGCCACACTGCCGTTCCCAGCGGCACTTTTAAGACAATATTTTCGCCCTTTTTCCCCTCTTTATTATTTTTCCCTCCCAACTCTCCCTCTTCTGCTATAAATTTTTTTACTCCAGAGTAATTTTGCAAAGTATTTAAACCAGCATCCGCTTTTACTACAATGCTGCCACCATCTCCACCTTTTCCCCCAAAAGGACCACCCTTTAAAACATGTTTATTACGGAAAAAAGCTACCCTGCCATTTCCACCGTCTCCAGCTTTTAAATATAATCTTACCAAATCTAACATAATTTTCCTTATCTTTATTTCAAATAATCAAAAGGATTAAGTAACACGCTGTCTTGACGAATCTCAAAGTGTAAATGTCTGCCTGTTGACCGTCCCGTGCTCCCCATTATCCCTAAAACATCTCCTTTATTTACCGTTTGACCAGCCACTACTTGCAACACTTCCATGTGTGCATATAGAGTCTTTGTTCCATTGCCGTGGTCCAACATTACCCTATTTCCGTAGCCAGAATTATCCCAGCCAGAAGCAATTACTGTACCACTATCTGCTGCCAAAATCGCTCCACTTCCAGCAATGTCGATTGCTTTATGATAAAAACTATAGCCTTGAGAAATTACACCTGAAGCTGGCCAGACAAAACCGCCTGTTGCGCTCACTGTTCCAGCGTTCGGCGTTAATTTGGACGCATAAGTTGCCGTTGGCGCCGCTTGCTTTTTCACTCCTCCAGGAATCATTAGGTATTGTCCCACTGCCAATTCAAAAGTTTCATTGTTCACAAAATCATTAAACGGAAAATCGACAATTGCCTGCACTTGAGCATCTTTCAAGCCATATTTACTACCAATGCTCGTTACTGTTTCTCCCTTAGCTACCTTATGACGAATTCCATCTATCGGCAAAATTCTCAATTCTTGCCCCTCTTTTAATGTTGCTTTTGCCGTCAAGTTGTTTTCCCACATGATTGTTTCTTTTTGCAAACCATATTGCTCCGCCACGCTTTCCAATGTTTCTCCTTCTTTTACAATATGAATGGTTACTTCTCCTCCACGCAATTGCCGCACTTCTTCTGCCTGCATAGTATAAAAGCTCACCTCTTCAGCACTTGCTACTCCTAAAACGTTTTTATTAGCGCCTCCGCTCTCATTTTGAGTTTGATTAAAGATCGTCGGCGCCACCGTCACCACCACAAAAATCATTCCCACTGTTCCTAAATGCAAAATCGGTTTAGAATACTTGCCTCTCTGTCTATATAGACCGTTTACAATCACGTTTTTGCCTTTTTCAAAATAAGAAAAAGGCGCATAAATTCTATTTTTCAAGTAACGATACCAAAAATTAACATAACCATCAAAATCAACCAGTAATTCTGGCTTTTCCCACTTTTTCTTTCTTTTCCATTTATTTTGCATCACTTTTTTATTATAACAGTAAAATCAATTTTTATTTATTTCCGCAAACATTGCAAGAATTCTTTATTATTTTTTGTTCTTTTCATTTGCTCAATTAAAGTAGTTGTTCTCTCATCTTTATCAAAAGTATCCAACATTCTTTGTAAGGTCAGCACTGCTTGATAAGTCACCGGATCAATCAATAAATCATCCCTTCTCGTTCCAGACTTTTGCACTTCAATCGCCGGATAGATTCTTCTCTCCGCCAATCTTCTGTCCAAATGAATTTCTTGATTGCCAGTACCTTTAAATTCTTCATAAACCAAATCGTCCATTCTCGAACCAGTATCTACTAGAGCTGTCCCAATAATCGTCAGCGATCCTCCAATTTCAAAATTGCGTGCCGCCCCAAAAAATCTTTTTGGCGGGAATAAAGCCGCTGGATCAAATCCTCCAGACAAAGTTCTCCCAGAAGTTGGAATAGATAAATTGTAGGCTCGAGCCAATCTTGTAATTGAGTCCAGCAAAATTACCACATCTGCTCCTCCTTCCACCAAACGCTTTGCCCTTTCCAAGGCCAATTCTGCCACCTTACATTGTACATCCGCCGCTTCATCAAAATTACTTGCTGCCACCTCTCCCTTACCTTGAGTAATTTTTTCCACATGACGCCGCATATCAGTCACTTCTTCTGGTCTTTCACCAATTAAAACAGCCATTAAATGAATATCTGGATAATTTGCCGCTACTCCAGTGCTGATTTCCTTAAGAAATGTCGTCTTCCCAGCTTTTGGCGGCGACACAATCAAACTTCTTTGCCCTCTCCCTATCGGAGCAATTAAGTCCACAATTCTTGTCGACAATGGTTCTTTACCCGTTTCCAATTTGATTTGCTCATCAGGATATACTGGAGTTAAACTCTTAAATTTTATTCTTTCTTGAGTCATAAATTCCGTCGCCTCCACCCCGTTCACCTTCTCAATAGTCGCCAAAGCCCAATATCTATCGCTCTCTTTTCCTTCCCGCGCCACACCCTCAATGATATCTCCTTCACGCAATTTATACTTTCGAATCAAATTTGCAGGCACAAATACATCGTTTTCGTCTTCTGCATAATGAATTCTTGCAATTCCCATATTTTCTCGCAAAAGCTCCAAAATTCCTCTCATCGGTCGTGTCTTTTTTTCTATAAGAGGTTTACTGTGCTCAAAATTTCTCTGTATTATCGACGGTCGATTAAACCTAGATATCGGTGCATTTACTACTCCACGAGTAATTTTTGTCACCACTGGCGGTGCAGAAATTTGACTTTGCACTAATTGAGGCGCGACTTTAGGTTCAGTCCTTGCTTTTAACTTATCTATTAGAGAATCATCTGGACGAGTCGTCTCTTTTGCTTGTTGACCTTCTATGTCTTTCTCGCTCAGTTTCGTTTTTTCCGACACTTCAACAGGTTTTATTTCTATCTGGATATCGCTTTTATCAGTTTCTTTCTCTTTTAGAATCTCAAGCTGAGTCACCGATTTAGGCTTTGGTTCATCAATCGCCTTTTCCTTTTCTGTGCTCTGCAGTATTTCTTCTTTTTGTACTTCTTCCACTTTTTCTTCCTGAACTTGATCAGTCATAATTCATCCCTTCTTCAAATTAATCATCAATTTTTACAATTTTTGGCAAAATACTTTTTTAATACCAACTATCTACTTACTTAAATTACATCAACTTTCGGAAATAAACTTGGTCAACCAGACCAATAATAACCTATTATAGCAATTTTGATCAAAATGTCAATACAGACCCATATTAATTTTAGACTTATTCTTCTACCAAATCAGCATAAACAAATAATCTCAGCTCGCTATCCCACCAAAAAACACAAGTGTACAAAACCAAATCAGCAGAATTATCTTGTATTCTTGTATTTTTACTTATAGCTTTTACTTTGTAAGTCCATTGTTTTTGGTTGTCAGTCACAGTAATTATATCTCCTATTTGCACTTCATCCAATTTTTGAAAAGACTGTTCTTTTTGCTTTATCGAGGTCCACATATTATAGTGATGTCCTGCAATAATTGCCATTTTTTCTGGATTACCATATTCAGAAAAGCCTGGATAAACATAAACTCCTTTTTCGAGCAATTTATCTACCTCCTTTGTTTCTTCAATATTGGTATTCGTTAATATTTCTGTCTTAATTCCCACTGACTTAATTTCTAACCACTGTCCTGCCGGGAAATTTAAGTCATACTTTGGCTTCACTTCCATCGTTGATTCTATATTAATTCTCTCTGGCAATTGTTTTAATATTATTTGCTCCATTTGCTCATTAGTTAGCTCTTGAGTTAATTCTTCTGCTTTAATAAATTGATTCTCTATCTGCGGAAACACTTTCATTATTCCCTCTGGTAAAAAGTAAAAAGCCAAAACTAAAACCGCCAACACAATACTACTATTCAAGCTTGTTCTCAGTAATTTTTCTTTCCACGATTTTTTAATCACTATCTCATCATAATCAAACAAAGCAGCATTAAAAAACCGACTTCGCACCTTTACGAAGCTCTCACTTAATACCTGATTAGTAACTATTTTTTTCCAATTTTCTTCCATCACACTTTTTATTTTTATTCTAGCACTCGCAATCAAGAAAGTCAATTAATTATAGGCCTTAGGCAATTTATTTTTAGTTCCATTTTTGGTTTTGCTTTTCAAATTTGGTAAAAGTGAGTCTTTTAAGAGCGATTTGTGCCATTAAGCGAGGGTTTACAAATCAAAAAAAAGATTTATGATATGGACATCGTTGAACGTAGTTCCAATTTTTTGCTTGAACTCGCTCTCGAATAAGAAAAAGCATTATTATACGTGGTCTGTCCAGCGATAATAATGCTTTTTTCATCAATTCCTTCAGAATTATTTTAAATCAGTCGCCTTTATGGCGCTGTTTCTTTTGTTTCTGTTACACATTTTTCATATTTTCCTTTTTCGTTTTTTGTTAATCTCTTATTTTCAACAACTTTTATTAGTTTTACACTTTCTGTTTTTCCCGCTTTATTTTTTCACTTTTCCAATTCATTAGTCAAGCGAAAGTGTTTAAAAGATTGTTATAGGATTGCCAATATTTATACTCGTATTAGTTATAGGACAAATTATTTTTAATTCAAACTTATAAGCGATACCTAGGCGTTTTTTTTCTTCTCTGCTCAATTTTAAATAAAAATTGATTTATCCATATTAACTTTTTTATTTTTCTCTTGACATTCATCATTTATTTATAGTAAAATGACTATAAATTTATGGCAAAAAGACTCTCCGAGCCAACGGTTTCGGATTTATTATTGAACAAAAAAAACGCCCCCTCTTGTCGTGCCAAAAAAGATCACTTTCTCCTCAATCAGATTCTCAACTCTGCCGCTAAAAAAGAATCTTTGCCTCTCACCACTCATCAATCAACTCGTTCTTCTGTCTTTTCTCCTCGTTCTTTAGGTGATTTATCGCACTTTTTTTCTTCTCACAAAAAAAATCCTTCCACATCTTCGAATCCGGCCTTTTCTCCCCGTTCGCTCGGCAATTTAATCGACGTTTTAGATCCTCACCGTTCCTCCGTCCCATCTCCAAAACAATCAACTTTCCACCCTCGTTCTCTTGGAGATCTTTCTCACTTTACTTCTTCAAATCAAGAGCCTCTTTCTGATTCTTGTCAAAAGCAATCGCCTTCAGACTTTCATCAACAACTTTTCCAGTCTCATCCAAACTCAGCCTTAACAGATTCATCTTTCCCTTCGTCTTCATCTTCTAACGCTTCAAGCTCTAGCCAGCAATTGCCATTATTTAAAAATCTCTCCTTTATTGTTTTAGGCGTTTTCGGACTTGGTGCCATTATTTTTCTTGGCCAACAATTAATTGACCAAGCTCAATTCAACTTTGCTGCTCAAGATAGTCTAGATACAACAAATTCCAATTCTCCTCTCTCACCTCGTCATATTCTTACTTTTCAAGGTCGTTTAAGCGATCTTGACCAAGCCTCAGTTACTCAAACCCTTTCTATGAATTTCTCTTTTTATAATACTAGCGGCGGCAATACTCCACCACCAATCGGCGGCAATGAACTCTGGCAAAGTTCTACTTGTTCCATCACCCCCAATGAGCAAGGTGTTTTTTCAGTTAATCTTGGCGCGGGCAACGGTGATGGCAGTGACAATCAAGATTGCGGTCGCGATTTAGGTAATATTTTTGCCGAAAATAGCAGTGTTTGGCTTCAAATTACTGTAGAAGACGAAGTTCTTTTCCCCCGTCAATTAATTAAAAGCGTTCCCTACGCCCTTAATAGCGCCACCCTTCAAGGCTTTAGCGCCAGCCAAAGTGCTACTGCCAATACTGTCCCAGTAGTAGACAACTTCGGCAATCTCAATTTTAATACTAATAGTACTAATTTCACCAATTTTGGCTCACTCGGTTTGATTTCGCAAGCCGGCGACATTTTGCTCGCTCCTGGGTCTGGACACGTTTATATCGGCAATCAAAACCACGCTGCTTCTCTCTCTGTTAATGGCGACGCCACTATCTCCGGCTCTCTCGTCTTGAAAAACGATGATTATCAAGCACAACTAACTCTCGAAGACAATAATCAATTGGTTTTCAAAACCAAAGCTGGTCAGGGACTTTGGCAAAATCAACTTGTTTTTAGTCAACAAAACTCTAGCGGGACTGCTCAAACTCTCTCTCTCAACCAAGGTAGTTTCAATTTCAATCTCACCGATGGCCCCAGCGTCACCAATATGACTGTTTCCGAATATGGCACTGACAATCCCGGACTTTCTAGAATTTCTGCTCCCAAAAAACCGCTCGTTATTAATGTCTTATCTCAAGAAGAAGGAAATTTAAACGCCGCTACTTATAAGTACGCTTATTCATTTATTACCGCCAACGGCAAAGAGGGTCCATTAAGCACTTCTTCTTCCTTTACTAGTCAGCTCAGTCAAAAGCAATTTTTAATCACTGACATCGACATTTATCCCCAGTCAAATATCGTCGCTCGGCGCATTTATCGTACCAAAGCCAATCAAGACACTTTTTATTTAATCCACACTCTCAATGATAATATCAGCACTAGTTTTGTTGACAACATTGACGATGACGATTTATATCTAGCCGCTTCTAATCAAAATAATTCCACTGGTACTTATCAATACAAAGTTTCTTTTATTCGCCAAACCAGCGAAACCAATCCTTCTCTCGGTAGTAGCAATATTGTTTTATCAGGTGATAATCGTCGTCTTTTACTTGAACACATTCCTTTATCTTCAGCCAAAGATGTTATGGCTCGCAAAATTTATCGCACCTTGGCGGGCGGACAAGACTTTTATTTGCTCGCCACTCTTTCAGATAATTCTACCACTTCTTACACTGACACTACTCCAGACAGCGCTTTAGTACAAAATGACCCCATGCCTTTAAGTGGCGGCATTCTTGTCAACAACAACTTAGCTCTTCAGTTCAATCAAGATGGTTCCATTATTAGTAACAATGATTTTGTTTCCAATGGCCGTTTAGAAACTTCTCATGGCGATTATCAAGGTTTACAGCTGCCTACCTCCCTTGGAACACCTTCTCCGGCACTTGGTCAAAAAATTGGCGACCTAGTCTACGATAGTCTCAATCAACTCCTTTACGTTTTTAATGGCTCAAAGTTTATTACTCTCAACCAAAATGCTTCATCTTCTAATACAGAAGATAACTATTGTCACAACAGTGTTTGTCGCTTTACCCTCGATCCAGAATATCCAAGCGCCGTTATTACCGGAGAAGGAGAGAATAATCTTGGCACTATTTCCAGCGGTTACGACATTGTTAATAATCAATATCGCTTCAATTATTACCAATGGTATTCTAGCCAAACTACTAAACTAGACAATTTATCTACCAACATTAATCTTACCCTTCCTTACAATTTTTCATCTTGGCAGGAACAAGCTATTACTCTTGACTTTCTTACCAGCTCAGCTTCTATTACTGACAATGCTCTTGATTTTTATATTTCCAAAAATGGTAGCGATAATATAATTAGCAAAATCGATCAAATTGGCAATCAAGTTAATCAGTGGTCAAGCGCCGCTCTCGGCACTCAGCCTCTGATTATTTCCGCTTCCGATCTTAGTAGTCTCAATGTTCAAGCTGGAGACACTCTCAATTTGCGCCTTGTCGCCAAAAGCAAAAATTCCTCTCAAGTTAAATTCGGTCAAATTAATCTTAATTACTATAGTCAATCCGCGTCGTCATCCTCTTCTTCTCTTATTTGGCAAAAAATTTCCGGCCTTATTTCCCCCACCTCTAATAATGATATCGTTCTTGGAGGAGATTCCACCGCTAGTGCCAAAATTGGTTTCTTCAATCTTAACGGCACTGGCATTCCCACTCTTTATTTGAAAGGCAATCTTTTCCTTGATAGTCTTTTCAAACGCAACTTCTTTGACTTAGCTCGTGGTAACGATCTTAGTATTCGCACTCTCGATGAAAACAACGTTGCCACTGAAAGATTTACTCTTTCTTCAGAGGGTAAAGTTGGAATTGGCGAAAGCACTCCTGAAGCAACCCTTGATGTTGGCGGCGACATTAGTCTTGATGGCGGCTTGCATTTTCAAGCTATTTCTCAAACAGAAGCAGGCATTTGTGATGAACAAAACTCAGGAAAAATCTTTTATAATAGCGCAGACTGGCAATTCTATGTTTGCCAAGCAACTAATCAAAATGCCGACGTTTTTGCTTGGATCAAATTACAACAATAATTATGACCACAAATCAACTTTTAGAAATTCGCACTGGCAGAGACAATAAAAAAGACGCCTCCGCCATGATGGAATTTTTTTCCACTCTTCCTTCTTTACACGACAATTTATTTTGGCAACTTTTAGGTCAGAGAGAGAGTTTGAGTTTTGAAATTGTTCTAGAAAATCAAAACATTTCTTTTTTTCTCAGCGCCCCAGAACGCCTTATTGGCTATCTCAAAAGTTTAATTGGAGCTAATTATCCAGAAGCAACAATTAAACCAGCTATTGATGGCGATTTTTTGTCATACTTCGACAAAAAATCGCCCCAATCTTATTTCTCCGACCATCTTTCCCTCTTAGCTGCGCCGCTCAAATTAGCCAATAATCAATGTTTTCCCCTCAAAGACTATCGCGAATTTAGCGATGCCGACGCCCTCTCTCCTCTTTTATCTCGACTTTCCAAAGGCAAAATCAATGAAAGAGCAGTTATTCAGTTTCTCGTTTCCGCCAGTAGTGAATTTTGGAAAAATAGCTGCCAAAACATTGGCTCTCAAGCAAATTCTTCAGTTTCTAGCGCTGTCAGTCTCCAAAAAACTTTAGCCGACAGCAAAGTTAGAGAAAAAAGTTTATTGGTCAATCTTAATTTAGCTGTTGTTTCTGACAGCGCCGAAGAAGCTCACCTTTTCCTTCATAGTTTAATAGACACTTTAAATACCACCAAAAAAGAAGATAGCAATCAATTAAAAAAACGCTTCCAACTTTCTCCTTCATTTATCATCGACCGTATGAAAAAAAGAGCGCAACAATCATCGACCGCTTTTCATTTGACTGTTTATGAGCTCGCCACTCTTTATCATTTTCCTTATGAAAAGCTAGCCACTATTCCCAATCTTGCTTGGGGTAAAAATCTTCTTGGTGAACCACCGGCCAATTTGCCCATTGTTAAAAAAGATTCTCCGCCAGAAGTCAAAAAAAATATTAATGTTTTTGCCGAGACTCTCTTTAAAAATGAAATCCAACGCTATGGCATCGAAAAAGTCGATCGCCGACGTCATATGTATGTCATCGGAAAAACCGGCACTGGTAAATCCACCCTCTTGGCCAATATGGCTATTAATGACCTTCGCAATAATGAGGGACTTTGTTTTATTGACCCGCACGGTGACGCCATTGACATTCTATTAGACTACATCCCCGCCAATCGTATCAATGATGTTATTTATTTCAATCCTGCTGACGGTGAACGCACTGTTAAAATCAATCTTTTCGAAGGTCGCAACATTGAGCATCGTGAATTAATCGCTTCTGGAATAGTCTCCATTTTCCACAAGCTTTACGAATATTCATGGGGACCGCGTCTTGAACATTTCTTGCGCAACGCTCTCCTCACCTTACTTCAGATGGAAAATGCTAAACTATCAGATATCATTGAACTTTTTACTGATAAAAACTTTCGCAAAAAAGTTCTTTCTCAACTATCAGATCCAGTTCTGCGCAATTTTTGGGAAGGAGAGTTTGAACCTCTTCAAGATCGTCTTAAAAATGAAGCCGTTGCTCCAATTCTCAATAAAGTTGGTCAATTTGTTTCTTCTCCTCTTGTTCGCAATGTTGTTAATGCCGACAGAAGCTCTTTTTCTATCGAGCAGATCATGGACGAAGGCAAAATTTTACTCGTCAATCTTTCTCAAGGCGCCCTCGGCGAAGACAACGCCACTCTTTTAGGAGCCATGCTTATTACCAAAATTCAACTTGCCGCCATGGGCCGCGTCAATATTCCCGAAGAGGAACGCCGCGATTTTTATCTTTATGTCGACGAATTCCAAAATTTTGCCACTAGTTCATTTAACAAAATCCTTTCCGAAGCTCGCAAATATCGTCTCGATTTAATTCTTGCCAATCAGTATATTGCTCAAATTCCAGAAGACGTTCAAAAAGCTATCTTTGGCAATTGCGGTAGCATGGTTAGCTTTGTTATGGGTAGCGAAGACGCTCAAGTTTTTTCCAAAGAATATGGCGATAAATATTCTTTTGACGACCTTGTCTCTCTCAATCGCCACCAAATTATTAATCGTCTTTCTATTGAAAACATTCTTTCTTCCCCTTTTCCCGCCTACACTCTGCCTTTAGCTAGAAGTAGCAACCAAAATCGAGACAAGGTTATTCGCGTTAGTCGAGAACGTTATGCCACCAAAAGAGACCTGTAAGTTGAAGTATTTATAACTTCAAATCTTTAATCAAATCCTTCACTTTTTGATGGGTTTGATGAGAATAAATTTCTTGATAGCCCAATCTTTTTGCTTCTTTTATTCTCCTCTCGAAAGCTGCCACAGGTCTGATTTCTCCCATTAATCCCACTTCTCCTATAAATAAAGCCTTTTGCGGCAACGCTTTTTCTGCCAAAGAAGACGCTATTGCCATTGCCAAACCTAAATCAATACCAGATTCACGTACTTTCATTCCTCCCACTATACTCAAGAAAATATCGCTTGTTCCCAGTGGTAAATTACTATGTTTTTGCAAAACTGCTGCCAAAACTTGCACTCTGGAAAGATCCACTCCTCTTCCCACTCTTCTTGGCATCGCTAATTGCGAAGGTAAAACCAAAGCTTGCACTTCTGTTAGAAAAGGTCTCGTTCCTTCCATTACACAAACTACGCCGCTGCCAGGAATTTGCGTTTGCGTGCTTTGTAAAAAATAAGCACTTGGATTTTTTATTTCTCTCATTCCTACATCAGTTAATTGAAATACTCCCACTTCATCATTGGCACCAAAGCGATTTTTGAGCGTTCTTAAAAATCTTAAATCTCCGCTTCTTTCGCCGCTCAGCTCAAAAATCGCATCCACCATATGCTCCAATACTTTTGGTCCCGCTAGCTCACCGTCTTTTGTTACATGTCCCACTAAGAAAGTTGGAATATTGTGTACTTTTGCCACTTTCGCAATTCTTTCGCTTGTTTCTTTTATTTGACCCAAACTTCCAGCTGGACCAGTTAAATCATCCGTTTTCAATGTTTGCACCGAATCTATAATCAAAAGTTTCGGATTTTTCTCCGCAACCAACGCAACAATTATGTCAACGTCAGTAGTTGTTACATAATACAATGGCAAGTCCTCAATCTGTTCACTTTTTGACAACAATCTTTGCAATCTTAAGTTTATTTGTTGTGGACTCTCTTCTCCACAAACATACATTACCAGAGGTGAAAGCCCTTTTTCTCCTCTTTTTTTCTTTTCTCCCAACAAATTTTCATCAGATTTATCAGCATTATTATCAATGTTTGTACTCTTATAAGTTTTCACGCAATCCATACGTGAAAAATCACCTCTTTTTATTTTCTTACACCAATTCAAAACTACTTGTGATAAAAGCGTTGATTTTCCAATACCCGGTTGTCCACCCAACAAAACTACACTTCCTTGCACCAAACCCATTTTCCCATCATCACTCACTCCCAAACAACGATCTAACTCTCCAATCTCAGTAGAAAAACGGCAAAATAAGCCATTTGAAGCCTTTGCCATCTGAGCAGACACCACAAATTCTTCCATCAATTTTTTATCTCTAGTTTTTTGTCCTTTTTTTACTTCTTTATCTAACGAAATCTCTTCAGCCAAAGTGTTCCATTCTCCACACACATCACATTTCCCTTGCCACTTACTATAAGTCTGGCCACATTTTTGGCACACAAACACTATTTTTTCTCTTCTCATCTTATGTTCCCTTTCCCCATTGCTTTTTATCAAATTCAAATATTAAATGTTTTGCCAGTTCCGGTTTTTTCAGAATTTTAGTCATTGACAAATCTTGATCTTGCTTTATCACCATTACTTCTTTTCCAATTCGTCTTACCTCTATTTCTTTTTCTTTTTTCAACTTGTCTTTATTATTTATTATTAGATAATCTATATGCATTTTTTTTATCAGTTCCTCTCTTATTTTTCTTTCCCCAAAATTCTCTGGCAAAATAAACACTTTCGTCTCAGGATGCAAATTTTGAACTCTTATCCTTCTTTCATCTTGAGAATAGAACGGTCTTTTTTCTCCCTTTACACTTTTCACTCTCTTATCACTTTCCAGTCCAATTAATAGTAAACCTTTTTCTTTTTTCATTAATACTTCCGCTTTTTTTAACAAACTTTCATGCCCATCATGTATTAAATCGAAGACTCCCGTTACTAAACCTTTCTTTTTATTTGCATTTTTTTCTAAAAAATTTTCTATCTCTTCCGAAAAAATTAAATTCTTTTTTATTGTTTTATCTTCAAAATTTTTTTTCCACATTTCCACTAAATCTTGTCTAGTCGCAATTTTTCTCCGATAAGGATGGAAAAAAATTTGGTTTTCTTTCAATAATTCATTAGTGATTTTTCCTCTCATATACCTTATCTGACAATTTCTCATTAACTTTTCGGAAAAATCACCATTTTTTTCTTTCCCCCTTCTCAGCCATTTCTTCCATTTATATTCTTTTTGAACCCCGTCTTTCTTATCTTTTTTCAGATTAAAATCATTTTTTTTTCCTCGTTTTTCTTTGGTCTTAGCCCCATCTCTTCGCTCTTCGCTTTCAACAAACGGTTCATTAAAAAAATCTTTCACCCATTTATTTTCTTCTCTTAATTTCCCAAAAATTTCCCCTTCGTCCCACAAAACTTTCATTGTTTGCAGCTGCAATGCTCCATACAAAGTTCTCTTTTCCTCAGGAATTAAGAGCTTGTCTTCAGCCAAAAACATATTGAAGCACCAAGAGTTTTTCTCTTTTTTATTACTTCTTTTTTTTCCTCTTTTTATTGCCAATAGATAACACCAAAATCGCGTCCAATATATTCTCTTCTTTTCCGTCACAATCAAAAAATCAAGGTCATCATCTGCTTTAGGATTTCCCAAAGCCACTGATCCTGTCAAAGCTACACCGCGCACTCCCTTCACCTTTTTTATTGCTTCGCTTGCTATCATCGCCAACTCCATTTTCTCTTCATTAAGTCTCAATTTATTCTTGCATATTTGCCGCTTTTTCCAAAAAATTTCTTCTTTCACTTCTAGCAGCAAGCCCTTTTCAATTAGACCTTGTAGCAATTTTTGCCATTTTCTTTTTTGAATCTTTTTTTTCCCGCACAATAACCGCTTCCAACTTTCATCTCTGGTTAAAACCAGATTAAACAAGTCAGCATAAAAAGCAGTTAGTAAAATATTGCGCTCATCTTCATTTATCATTAATCTTATTGTAACGCCTAAATTAAACTTATCACTTAGAAACTTTTCATTCCCCAACAAGAGCACCTAAAAACTTTTACTCATGATTTCATCGATACTGGTATATTAATATCTTGACCACAACTTCACATCACTGAACACAACAATCTGTTCAATTATTCCGTCACCTCTTCTTCTTCCGTCGCAAAATAACCCCATTCTGTTAGATTATCTATCAGACCATTAATGAAATCTTCTCCTGCACCCTCATAATCTTTGTCTGTTCCTTCAGTTTCTATTGTTAATTCATCTATGATTGCTTTTATCCAGTTTTTATTTTCATCATCCAAAGCTTCGTCAAAGGTTCTATCATTAATTGGAAAACTTCGAGCTTTATCGGCCTGCCATAAATATGGTTGCAAATAAGGATCGTCTGCCAGCAGATCAGCCATCGCTCTTCTTGGGTAAATTTCTCCAAATAATCTTAAATCAGCTTGTTCAGCATACAACTCTCGTAATACTTCTTCAGAGCTGAGATAACTCAGCAATTTCCAAGCTGCCTCTTTTCTCGGACTATTAGTATTGACTCCTTCCACCCAATAAGTCGCCCATTCCACTGGTTCGTCTTTATTTAATTGTGGTACACTTGCTACTCCAATATTTAAATTCGGATTAACCAACAAGACGTCATGAATTGCCCATGATGGTGCAAAAATCATCGCCGTTTCACCTCGAGCAAAAGCTAAAAGTGAATTATCAAACGAACTATCCCATACTCTTTGCTGTTTGATATTGTAGAAATTAGTATAAAAAGCCAGCACGTCGCTGACTATTTTTTGATTTAAATTATTAAAATCTCCACCGCTTTGTAAAATTAACATCCCAATGATATCGCTTGTAAAATCAATATTACTAGACAATCCCATTGCTGCTCCGGAGGTTTCAATATAATTATCCGCACCATATTTGGTCAACTTTAGCGCATTAGTTCTAAATTGAGCCCAAGATTGAGGCACCTCCAAACCCGCTTTCGCGTATAAGTCTTTATTATAAAGCAAAGCTAAGCTATCATACATCAACGGTATTCCCTTGATTTCCTCCTTTTCATTAGTTAATTGCTCAGCCACCACTGGATAAAACGTTTGTTTAAATTCATCTGTTGTCATCACGCTTTGAGGTACAGCATCTAATTCCCCATCTAAATATGATCTCCACGATGCATGATAACGAAACACATCTGGACCATTACTTGTTTCAATCGCATTTTCCAAACGCGCTCTATACCCATTCACATCCTGTTTAATATAATTCACACTAATTCCAGGATTTTTCGTCTCAAAGTCACGCAGCACTTGAGTTAGAGTCGTTGAAGGTTCCCATAAACCCCAATAATCCAAAGTTATTACCTCTGGTTCTGGCTTAGGAGTTGCCACTGCCGTTGACAACTGCTCCACTCTTTTTTCGTAAAAATAAAAAATTAATCCTCCAATAATAGCCAATCCTAAAATACCAAATAGAATCGGCAAAAAAAGACTCTTCTTCTTCTTCTTTTGTAAATCATTGCCCACTTTATAATTTAATACCGAAGCTGGCTTTTGTTGATTTTGTTCCGCTTGTCCCATGTTTTTTGTTTCAAAACGTCTATTCTCCACTGTCTGAGGTAAATCAACTTTTGTCGCCACTTCTTGACGAAAATCCGTTACTCCATTTTGCTCTACAAAATTATCTTTTCTGGCACTTTCTATTTTAATATTGTCCTCAAAACCACTTTGTCCAGGCTGCAAAGTTGCTACCACTCCGCCAGAAGGCGAAGCTTGGATTGTCGGCATTTTAAACGTCCCGGGCCCATTTTTTTGTTCATTAATATTCGTCTGAGTATTGTCAATCATAGCTTTCTATTTTATAATACTCTCACTTCTTTGTCAAAATTATGCCACAAAAAAAGGATTTTCCCTCCACTCGCTTTCTCATTTACAAAAAGCTTCTTTTAGTGGGTCTTATTTTTATTTTAATTCTAGGTTTTATTTATCAACGTTTTATCTTTTATCAAAGTCACTTTCTTCCTCGTACTTCGATTAACCAAATCGATATCAGCAATCTTGATTTTCTCCAAGCTCAAACCAAACTTTCTTCTTTTATTATTCATCCTCAAGATAAAATCATCTTTACCGCTCTTGACGAAAAAATTTCTTCCACCAGCGCTCAATTAGAGCTTAATGATCATATTGACACCACTCTTGCCGACATTTTAGTTCAACAACAAAATTTAGCCTTCTTAAACTTTCTTTCCACTTTTGCTGTTTCTACCCCTCGTTCTTACAATCTTTCTCCTTCTTTTAACCCCACTGCTTTACGACAAATGATTTCTGCTCTCGCCCAAAGACTCAATCAGCCAGGAAAAGCCGGCTACCTTTTATTACAAAAGACAGGCGATTTAAATTCTCTTATTATTGAGGCCGGACAAGACAAAATTACTCTCAATCAAGCAGAAGCTTTTCAGCTCGTTTCTTCCAATTTAGGCCATATTAGTAATTTTTCTCTTCCAGTTGAACAAGAACCACTTAAATACACTTCTTCTCAAATTAAAACTCTCACTTCTCAAGCCAACTCCATTTTAAATCAAAAACTTACTTTTGACACCGATCAGGTGGACAATTTTTCTTTCACTCTTTCCGATCTTGATTTAATTCCCTTACTTGGAGCTAGTAGTTCCACTCAACTTGCCATCAAAAATAATTTTGCTGACATTATTGATGCTTCAGTTAAAAGAGAGCCACAAGAACCAATTCTTGAACTTACCGACGGCGCCGTCACTAAATTCATTCCTCCTTTAGACGGATTGCAATTAGACCGCCAACATTTTTTTTCTCTTATCAATCAAAGTCTCAATCAATTACTTGCTACCGACGAAGCTCAGATTCTTAATCTGGATTTGCCGCTTACCACCGCCTCACCCAAGAAATCTCTTTCTCAAACTAACGATCTCGGTATCAACGAGCTTCTTGGCTTCGGCGAAAGTTACTACGCTCATTCTTCTTCTGGAAGAATTCATAATGTCGTTCTCACTGCTTCTCGTATTAACAATACTTTGGTCGCACCAGGTGAAGAATTCTCTTTCAACCACGCTCTAGGCGATGTTAGCAGTAATTCTGGCTATCAGGCTGGCTATGTTATTAAAGGAGGTCGTTCGGAATTATCAGCGGGCGGCGGCGTTTGTCAAGTTAGCACCACTCTTTTCCGAGCTTTGCTCGATTCTGGCCTTAAAATTACTCTCCGCCGCCCGCATAGTTATCGCGTCAGCTATTATGAATTAAACAATGACCCTGGTTTCGATGCCACCGTTTATTCAGGTAACGTCGATCTTAGATTTATTAATGACACCAACCGTTACCTTCTCATTTCCACTCAAACAGATGTTGACAATCTTTATATGACCGCCAAAATTTATGGCACTAGCGATGGCCGCTATACTACAATTACCAATTATAAAAAATTTAATGCTAAAAAAGCTCCTGCTCCAGAATACATTACCGATCCTTCTCTCCCTTCTGGTGCTGTCAAACAAATTGACTGGGCAGTCGGCGGTCTTCAAACCAACTTTACTCACACTATTTACAATGCTGACGGCTCCATTCGCAATCAAAAAGACTATCCTTCCACTTATCAAGCTTGGAGTTCAAAATATCTCGTTGGACCTTAGAATCTCTATCTCTTAGGAAAAATGATATAATAACCTTATGCCTCTTCGTCGTCCATCGTTAACTACAAAAAAACCCTCGGCTGTTCAACGTCTAGAAAAAAGCATTCATGCTCAACAAAATAGTAACGTTTCAGCTCAATCTTCATCTCCTCTTTCAACAGATCATGTCACCATCCCTGCCGCTAAAGCCACTTCCTCATCTCCTATTTTAAATCTTCAACAACTCAATCGTCCCACTCTCACCGCTCTCAGCGCTATCGCCAACGGTGTTCAGAAAGACTCTTTTTTAGACTTACTTCATGGCTCAGGGAAAAATCAAATTCTTCAGGCCGCTGGTATTTCTTTACAAGATTCTCAATCTATTGATTCATTTGAGCAGGCAATTAATCAGAACTATGACCAACTTTATCAACAAGCTTCTCTTCAATACAATCCCAAACTTCTCGATGAAAAGTTTCGTTCTTTATCGCAAAGCGAAATTTCAAGCAGCGCCGAAGAAAGCGAATTATTAGCAGATATTTCCACCACTAGCCGTCAAATTTACGAAAATAATTCGCCCCTTTCTTCTATAGAAAGCTATTTTAACCAAAAAAAACGTTCTCTTTTCCCAGACACGTCCATCTCTCCGTCTTCGGCGCCTTCTGTTACATCCGTTCAACCCGCCACAGCTGATACATCAACCGCCACCAGCACAACATCTTCATCTCTTCCTCCTTCCACTTCAACTCCCAAACTTTCTTCTTCCACAGTTCCCTCTCATTTTTCTTCTTCAGCTTCATCTGCGCCTACTACTGAAACGTCATCCACATCAGCTCCAGCTTCAGAAAAAAAAACACCGGGCTCTCACTTAACCAGTTCTTCTCGCTTTGCTACCAAAACCGCCGAAGCTGATAAACAAACAAGCCTCACTAACGAATCAGCCACTGTGCCAACGGTCGATAATCAAACCAACTCCGTAGCCACATCAGTTTCATCTCCAACGGAGATTTCCTCTTCTACCTCCTCTTCCGTTTCTTCTAATTCATCATCTACTACCGCAGATTTAACTCTTCCACTTTCTTCTGAGCCGTCATCTACTGGAAAAACCTCATCTTCTCATCTTGATTATCATTCTTCACCTTCCATTAATTCTCCTTCTCCTTTTTCCGCTGAAACTGACGCCAGACCTTCTCGTTCACGAAGTACAATTAACCCGGACACTTTTAATTCAGGCGAGCCAGCCTCCGCTGGCTCACCCACTCTTCCTTCTTCCGTTAGCAACACTTCAGCTTCATCTTCTTCTTCAGATTTCTCAAAATTTCCTCTTAATTCTGGCTCATTTACTCAAGACACCCTCAACCGTTTCAAACAATCAAAAAGTCCATCTCCATCTACTTTTTCTCGCTCAACTAAAACTTCTCGCCCCTTATTCAATTCTCGCTCCAATCGTCAACTTGCAAAATTAAGAGCTCAAGCAAAACAAAAAGCTAAACAACAAGCCGCCAAAGCTGCGGCCCAATTAACTAAAGCCGCTATTAAAGCCGCCGGTCTTTTGATAAAAGGACTAGTTAGTTTTGTCACTCTTATTCTTCCTATTCTTCCTTATATTGTAGTCGTCGCCAGCGCCGTTGGCATTTTCACTGCTGTTGTTTCTTGGTTCACTAGTAGTGATGGGCCAGCTGGCAATGTTACCATTCAGTCAGCTAATCAAGCTCCTTTAGCAGATTATTATTGTTATCCTTGTGTTTTAGTTTCTAAAACAGTTTCTCTTATTGGCGGCCAAGAAAATGTTTACGGTTTAGCCATTGACGCTACTAACGCCAAAAAAGCCAGATATACTTACACTGTTACTCCAGACGTCGAACATTGCAAAGATATTAAACTTAATGGTGATTGTAGTGACATTCTGTCAATTGGCTGCGACACTAATAATCCCAATTGTCCAGAATTGTCAGAAACTATTACCTACAATGTGCCCGCTCTTCCAGCCGGCATCGTTCACAACGCCAATGCTACCGAAGCTGTCCCAGACAATTATCGCCTTTCTCCAGAAGTTGCTACCATTCAAGCAGACGGCTCAGACCTTAGCGTCGCTGCTTGTAACGAACTCATGCGCACCTTAAAAACAGACAATTTGCACAATTATCCTCTCACTCAAAAAGTTGCTTTCAATCTCGATGCCTTTCTTCCCGAAGGTTACCCTCTTCCTTATGGCAACGATTATCGACTTGACAACACTTTCACTTTAGGCTACTCTGGACAACCCACGAATCCCAAAGGGACGTTCTCCACCATTAATGGACTTCTAGAAATTCACATGGTTAATGTGCTATGGGGAGACGCTATTCTTATCAGAACTCAAAATCAAAACATTGTTATTGATGGAGGTAGCAAAGGCAACGATCGAGGCGGTAAATTTATTAAATATCTTCAAACTTTAGGCATTTCTCAAATCGACACTTACATTCTTAGTCACGGTTGTGAAGATCATGTAGGCAATACTGAAACTTTTTTCCAAACTTTTGAGGTTGGCGAACGTTATTCCACTGCCGTTAAAGCCAGTGGTTATCCCGGTAATGGCACATCATATCCTTCTTTTATTCCTGGAAATAAGGCCTTAAAAGCGGGAGACGTCCTTCAATTAGAAGATGGGCTCATACTAGAAGTCCTTGGGCCAATTACTATTAGTAGCTCATGCAGAAGTGGCGGCTATTGCGGCAACAACGATTCTCTTGTTTTTCGTTTGACCTTTGGTAACAAAAAATTTCTTTTCACTGGCGATTTTGACAACTGGATTAAATTAAGTAATGCAGTAAGCGATGATAAATTGCAAGCAGATTTCTTAAAATACCCCCATCACGGGCGTGCCATTATTACTCTCAACTATGCTGTTCTCACTAAAATCCATCCTGAAGTAGCTTTTACCTATGAAATTAAAAACAACGCTATTGTTAATAATGAAGGACTTATGAATGGCTGGGGAGGCCAAATTTATTCCTCTGAAAACAATGGCAATTTAGTTTGCGTGTCAGACGGCAACACGCTTACTGTCACTACTAATGCCGAAGCAGCGGATTTTAAATAACATATGAAAAAAAAGCCGTTTTTATTTTTAATCTTAATCATTTCTTTTCTTTTTATTTTGTTTATTTTATTAAGTATTAATAATATAAATCAAAAAAAATTAATTACTTCTATTCCTCAATTAGAAAAACAAGCTTCTTCAACTACTGTTCCAGAAATCATAAGCCAAACTCCTATCCCGGACAGTAGCAATGTTGTTGCCACTCCTTCTCCAGATAGCAACCAGAATGAAACAACCTCTCCTAGCTACAACGACAACTTAAATATTTTTTATCAACCATTAAACTCAATTTTATTAACAAACATTCAGCTACAGCAATTAGAAGCAAATATTAATCAAGGAGATTTCTATTTTGATGTCAGCACTTTTCCTCCCTCTCAACAAGAAAACATCGCCTCTCTTGCTAAAAGAATAATGGCCATTATTCTTAGCACTAACAACAATCTTGATTGGTGGAAAAAATTAGCTATGAGTCTTAAAAATGACGACAGTTTGTTCTCTCTAAATAATTATAACTGGAACGACATTAAAAGCATAGAAATAGCAAATGTTAACTTTATTGACACCAGCTTTTCCGAAGCTCCAACTGAAGCTGATTATTCCTACATTAGTAATCAGCATTTAATCTTTATCAGCCTTGTAAACTTCGTTAAAAATAATGCAGAAACCGACTTAATTGAAGCTGTCTGGGAATTTACCGTTGACTGTTCCATCGACGCCGGCTGCAATATTAAAGAAATATTCCCTCCCACTATTGTCAAAAGTAATTAATGCTCATTAGAAATCTTTTTTTCTTATAAACAGGTAATTACTACTAAAACACAGCCAATCTGCTTCAAACGTTTTTATTTAAAAAAATAAATCACTATCAAACTCGCTTGTCTTGCTTTTTTTTCATTTTTTATATAGAATACATAACGTTTCACGAATGAAAAAAACACTTATTATTATAATCGCCTTATTTTTATTAGTTGGTATTATCTATTTATTTATCTATTCTTCGTCCACATCTGTTCCTTCATCTATCCCTTCCATTGCTTCCACAATACCAGAAGCTTCATCTCCAGCAGAACTTATTTTAACTAATCAAATTTCAGTCTCTTATCCTTCTCCTCAATTTACCGGTTCATTTCCTCAATCACCAAAAAGTTTACCTATTTTAAATATCTCTCTCCTAGAAAATCAATTTCTTCTTTCTCAAGCCAATAAACTTTGTCAAACAAATTCTTTTAAAGAACCGTTTTTTACCGGCGCCAACTGCGATTACTATTTTTTTAACCAGAATCAAAATTTAGAAATTGTTAATAATTCCGTCATGGATTTTGACAATCAAAATATTATTACTCTCCAAGACGCTAAAAATAAAGCTCAGGATTTTCTCAATTTTTTCATTCCACCTGAATATTCACCTTTATTTTTCCGCGCTTTTTATTATCAAGGTGATTATGAACTCTTTGATAGCTCTCCTGATCAAGCCACTTCTATTCAGCTAGAATACAATCATTTTTTTCAAAACATTCCCATTCTTAGTCAAGACGACAGTAATTCTAGCTTTGCTATTTTAATTAATCACCATGCTACTTTTCAAAAAGCCGAAATGCCTGTTCGCCTTATAAAAGTTGCTCCTCAAACTCAATTTTACTCTCTCATTAGCTTAAACCAAGCTCTTAACAATATCACCCTTGGACAAGTTTATCTTTTATCAGCTGGAAACACTGTCGACAGCACCAACGATACTCTTGATTTTAATTCTATAACTAATCTTACTTTGCAAGAAGTCATTATCGAATATCGTTATAACCAAGCTAATTTATTAGCCATTCCTTATTATCATTTTTTAGGTAGTGCCACTGACGATAACCAAAACTCATTTAATTTAGAAATTCTTACTCCTGCCATCGATTTAACTTTAATTAATAACTAGATGCTGCCTTTACCAAAAATTTATTTATAAATTTAGAAAAAATCATCTATAATAACAATAAT
>CAYVKW010000004.1:0-43138 GCA_964452285.1 uncultured Pseudomonadales bacterium
GGCGCACCGCCAGCGTTCATCCTGAGCTAGGATCAAACTCTCAAAAAAAGTTTCATTGAAACTTGCGTTTCAAAAAATTTCTCGTGATTGTTGAGCTTGACTATCTCAACTATTAAATAAAATTAACGGATTCACTGCTGTCCTGAAATAAATTCCGGATAGCAGTACCGTCAATTTCTTGACAACTTCCTACTACCATATTTATCTCAGATGCTCTGTTCTGTCAAAAACAAAGCTTGTTTGTCTTAAATTGTCAAAGAACCTTAACTAGCGATAAAAAACACCACCAAGCACTGCTTGTGGCTTTCGTTTTTATTTCCTTGTTGTTAAGAGTTGTGATTATATATTAGTTTACTGAAAGTGTCAAGGGGCAATTTGGACCAAATTCATACCAATTTAGCAAATTTTCTTCTGTATATTCCTCCGCTGCTCTATTTTTGCCCATTAATCGCTCAAAAAATCCAACACTAATCTTCCATATTCCGCTCTTTTTTGCCTTAGATCTTCTTCATTGCTTTGCAATACTTGCAAACTATCAGCAAAAATCCGCCCCAAATACTCCTGAAAATCAATCACTTCGTCTATTAACTCTATAAATTGGCCCGCTTTCATTCTTCCTCTAGTCTCATCAAAGCGCCTTTCCACTTCCATACTCAAAACTTGTGCTACTCTGATATCAAAAGCTTCCAAATTTCGCTGAATTGTGCCCAAAATTTCATCTTTTGTCTTCTCTTGTTCTGCTTGCGCCCTCAAACTGCCCAAGGCATTTCTTGTTACCCGGTTTTGTCCCACAATTGAATTTAGGGTCGCCACTTTCTCCGCCAAGACTGAAATGCTTCTATCAATTAAAATATTTATTTCATTCATCTGAGAATTAATTAAAACCGCAGTTATCTTTTTCTCTTGTATTGTCTCTTGATATTGATCATCATCAATTAAAATCTGCGCCAAAGCTGATTCTTCCGTCTTTTCACTCTCCAATTGTCGCCGCCAGTTTGCCAAAATTCTTTTTTCCTTGTGATTAATTTTCTGCAACTGTTTTTTTTCTTTCGCGATCGCGATTTGCAGATCATGCATCGTCGTCAAAATTTCTCCCAATTTCTTTTCTATCTCCGATGTCAATTGTTCAAAAAATCTCACTCCGGCCTCAGGCAGGGCCACTTTGGTTTCCGCTTCAAATTGAGCGAAATATTTCACTAAATAATCCAAAATCTCATTCGCTTTCTCTTGAAAATGCATCTGTTCGTCTTGCAAAGGCAATAAATTTCTCTGTTGCAATCGACTGGGATCTGCCAATAATTGCCTTTGCAAAGCAATATAGCGGCTTCCTTCTCGCGCTTGATTCAAAACATCTCTCACTTCTTGTTGACGCAGCCACTCCACTGTTTGATCTTGTCCACTTTGTGCCAAATTTAATTCTTGATCCAAAGTTTTTTCGTCCACTTCTTCAGTAGGCAAAAATTCCTTATCGCCAATTTCTACAGTTAAACCTTGTAGATCTCTCAGTATACTAGCGCGGGCGCGATTGAGATCAGCAATCCGCTCATCTAGCTCTTTTTTCTTGGCCAAATCATTGTAGTCTACTGTCATGCGCCTCTGTTTTCTAAATTTTTTCTACGTTTACGAGCATTTTTTAGTTCGCTATCAATTCTTCTCATTTGCCCAAACTTATCCAATCGCGCCCGCGCCTCTCTGCTCCAAAGCAAAGTTTTTGTGTATTGATCCGTTTCTTCCGTCGAATAGTCCATCAAGTTCTCATTTTTATCTTCACTCTCTATCTCCAACTCATCATTATTGTCATTTTCTCTTAACTCCTGTTCTTCATTTGCTGTTTCCGTAGATTCTTCCTGTTTTTCATTTTCCATCTGCTTGTCAGTTGGCTTTTGTTCTTCCTGATTCTGTAATTCATCGACTATTTTTTTATCATCTTTAGTCTCCGTCATCAGAATTTCTTCTGGCTTCAATTCAAAACTATTTGGAGAAAATATATTTTCTCTTTCTTTAACTTTTTCGTCATCTTCTTGTTTTTGTTCCAAATTAAGTTTCTGCGTTTCTTTATCAATCTTCTCATTTTCCTCAGGTAGTGATACTTCCACCACCTCATAACCAGTTGTAGGCGCCTTGGTATCCACTTTTTCTCTCACGCTCGGATTAGTTTCTCTCATTTCCCGTGTCAACACAGACTCTGGAGCATCCACCGGCACTGGTTCTGCTTTTTGCGGCCCTCCCACATATTCAGTTTTCAAATCATCGTTTTCTGTTTCATCAGACGATTCTTGCATTTGTTTCAAGTCTTGATCCAAAGTTACACCCGCATCAATCGCTTCTTGCAAAGTTTCGTCTTTTATTTGTGTTTCTCTAGGATTTTCGTCTTCTCCGCTCACTTTTTTTTCCATTTCCGCCGTCGCCTTTTGCATTTCCATCTTGTCAGCTGTCACCGCCGTCGCTATATCTTCTTGTCCCAGCATCATTCCTCGCATACTCAAACCAATTTTTGCTTTACGACTAGCCTCTTCGGGCTTTTCTCCGTTTATTTTATTTTTCTCCATTCCTATCACACCCATTGTCATCTCTGGACCTACTACCATAACTTCCATCTTAACACATTTTTGCAAAATATACAATTATACAAATTAGATCAAAAGAGTCTCGATTGCTGTCTCTTTTCTTCCTATCTTAAAATTAACATCAATTTATTCTATTTCCGCTCCGCCTAGACAATAAAAATTGCTTTCACTTCTTTCATCGGGTTGATAAAAAACTGCAAATTGCCCTGAAGCCAAAGCAAAAACTTTTTTTTCTAGCTCCACTTGAAAAAAACCAGCGGGTTTTGCTGGCGAAATTTTGCCTCGCAAAATTTCGCCTTGGTGTCTCACTCTTATCCACACTGTTTTTTCTTTTATTCCATTAAAAAACGTTTGCTCTCGCACCAAAAATTTTTGTTTATAACATTCTTCTTTTTCACCTACAATCAGCCAATTCTTCTTTACATCTTTTTCGATCACAAAATATTGTGGTGTTTTTGTGTCCATTTTCTTTATCGTCAAACCATGCCGCTGTCCAATCGTATAAAACGCTGCTCCTTTATGCGTACCTATTTCTTCCAGCGCGCCTGCCTTTGTCCGTCGCCAGATTAACCCTTCAGCTAGTGGCACTCGCAAACCTAAAAAATCTCTCAGGCCCACTTCCCCCACAAAACAAACTCCGGTCGAATCAGCTTTTTCTGCCACTAGCAAACCGTCTCGGCGCGCCAATTCCCGCACTTCTTTTTTCTCCAAATCTCCAATTGGGAAAATCACTCGTTCCCATTTTGTCCCATTTACCAAAGCCAAAAAGTAAGTTTGATCTTTCATTTTATCCGCCGCCGTATACAATTTGTGATCTTTAATCCGCGCATAATGTCCCGTTGCCACTTTCTCAAAACCCTCTTTCATTGCCCAATCGTAAAACGCTCCAAACTTCACTTCCAAATTACACAGCAAATCAGGATTTGGCGTTCTTCCCTCTTCATAGCTATGATAAAAATAATCCAACACTTTTTGCCGATAAATCTCTCTCATGTCCAAAGAAACAAACGGTATACCCAAGTCCAAAGCTACTTGCAAAGCATCTTGTCTATCTCCATCAGATCGGCAACCGGCTTCACGATAGCATTCCAAATAAACCCCGGTCACTTCATAACCTTGTGCCAGCAAAAGCCGAGCGCTCACCGCACTATCAACTCCACCTGACAATCCTAATGCCACTTTTGTCATATTTACCCTATTAATCAATCCCTTTTGCACATATTATAACATCTAAATATGTTATAATAAAAGCACATCGTGAAAAAAATCTTTTTTGCCTTAGCGCTTTTCTTTATTACCAGTTTTTCTCAAGTTAGAGCTGGACAAGTTTTGGGCGTTCACATTCTTCACCCTTTAGAAGTTGAAGAAGCCGCTTCACTTATTAAAAATGAATATAATCAAGATTCTTGGAGTTACGTTACTATTCCTCTCGCTCTCACCGATTTAGAAAAAAAGGATGAATGGCAAAAAGCTTTCAATCTTTGTGCTACTCACAAAATTCGTCCTATTATTCGTCTTGTCAGTCAGTTTGACAGCCAAACCAATTCTTGGGCTATTCCTAACCGCGCTCAAATCATCTCTTATTTTGATTTTCTCAATTCGCTCACTTGGCCCACTCAAGAAAAGCTTATTATTGTTTTCAATGAGGTTAATCATTCTTCCGAGTGGGGCGGTCAAATCAATCCTGGTAAATATGCTGGCACGCTCTCCTTTGTTGCCGATTGGGCTCATACGGAAAATAACCACTATCTCATTCTCCCCGCCGCCATGGATCTGGCTGCCAGCAACACTGCTACCACCAAAGAAGCTTTTGCTTACCTTGATCAAATGCTTGAGAGCGAACCAGATGTTTTTAGCAAAATTGATTTCTGGAATTCACATTCCTATCCCAATCCCGCCTTTAGCAGCGCTCCTACCAAAACTGGTCAAAACTCCCTTTCCGGTTTTAATTACGAACTCGATTGGCTCAAAGAAAAAACTGGTCGTGATCTCAAGGTTTTTATTACCGAAACTGGTTGGGAAGAAAACAGCAAAACTCGCCGGCAACTTTACAATTATTATTCCTACGCTGCTAAAAATATTTGGAACGATTCTCGTATTGTCGCGGTCACACCTTTTGTTCTCAAAGGTGACCCAGGTCCTTTTTCCAAATTTACTTTAATCGATAAAGATGGACAAACCAGCCTTCAATACGATGCTTTAGCTAACGCCGCCAAAATTCTCAGTCAAAATAACCAAATTAACGTCGCCACTTTTTAGCCAATCACCTGTCCAGCCATCACTTCTTCTCCCACTTCCCAACGTTTCACTCCGTTTGCACTTTCTACCGCAATAATCATTCCTTCGCTTGTCGCCGGTCCCATCTTCCGTGGCTGCAAATTTGTCGCATACACAAATTTGCGATTGATGAAATCTTCAGGCGTATACCATGCCCGTAAAGCGGAAAAAATTGTTTTGACACCAATTGGTCCAAAATCCACTTTCTGCTCAATTAATTTGTCGCTCCATTCTGGCAAACTCGCCGCCAAAACTTTCCCCACCCGCATTTCTACTGCCATAAATTTATCAAAACTGATTACCGGTCGAGCATAATCATTTTCAAACTCTAGCGGTTTTTTAGCAAACTCCACTTGCAAACCGACTGCTTTTTTCACCGTTTGCAAAGTTTTTTCTGCCACTAGGCTCGCTTGCGCTCGCCCCCGAGCCAAAATCGCTTCCACTTCTTCCGGATGCTCTAAATAATATTCGCGCTTCGCCCGGATTTTGGCAAAATACTTTTTATGCGCCACTATCAACGCTTTCTTTACTTCCACATCGCTCACTTTTCCTGCGCGATAACGCATTTTTAGATCTTCCACCTCTTGTTTATCGTCATTCCATAGGTCATGATAAGCAAATATCGGATTTCCTTCCACTTTTCCCGGATCATCAGCATGAACTCGTCCAGAGTCAGTAAATGTCTTCATAATCTGCTTCTCGATTACCTCATAATCATCAAAAATTCCAATTACATTTTTTAAGCTTTTACTCATTTTTCGTTCGCCATCTGTCCCCGTAATTTTTCCCACTGATTCATCAATTAACGGTTCTGGCAACTTAAAAACCTCTTTTTTCACCATTTTATTAAAGTTTGCTGCAATATCTCGTGTGATTTCTACATGCTGTTTTTGATCCTTCCCCACCGGTATTAATTCAGCTTCATAAAGCAAAATGTCAGCCGCCATTAGAATCGGATAGTTAAACAAACCCATATTGATATTTTCTGCCACCGCTCCTTTTTCCAATTTATCCTTGTAAGCGTGCATTCTCTTCATTTGTCCCAAACCCACAAAATTACTTAAAATTGTTTCCAATTCACAATGTTGTGGCACTTGAGATTGTCTGAAAAACACAAAGTTTTTTTCATCCACTCCACAAGCTAAATAACTCACCACCACTTGTCTGATATTATCTTCCAAAACTTTCTTTTCTTTCACCGTCGTTAAAGCATGCAAATCGGACACGAAACAATAGACTTGATTATCTGCTCGCCCCAAATCCACTAGCGGCTTTAATGCCCCAAAATAATTGCCAATATGCAAATTATTTCCACTTGGTGTTACCCCTGTTAAAACTATTTTCGTCATATTCTCCAATTATAACACGTAGATAAAATAACCCAATTCCAATCTTTATCACCATCCACAAAATAATAAATTATCCAAAATAATTCTTGATATAAACCGCCGGCGTTCCCTTATCTCCAGAGCCAGAAGTTAAATCCGCCAAACTCGCCAGCAGATCATGCCATCGTCGTGGCGTTGTCCCCAGGCGCAATTGCTGATCTCTTTTCACTTCATCCTTAATTTCTGCCAATTGCGCCTTCAATTTTTTCTGATCTTTTTCTCCTTTTAGTCGGTCGTTAAGCAGCATCTTCAATTTTATTTCCTCTGGACTACCTGCCAATTTTTGTGTAAAACCAGGCGAACACACCGGATCCGCCAATTCCCAGACTCCAGAAAATGGATCTTTGAATGCACCATCGCCATAAACCAATGCCTCTATCTGTTTACCCGTTTCTTTTTTTATCGCTTCCACCAATGTTTTCACAAATTTATCCGCTTCTTTTGGAAACAATTTCAACTCTGTTTCATTTAAAGCATTAGAACCCAATAATCCGAATTCACTCCATTTTGTTCCCACATCTTGCAAAGTTAAGATTGGCGCTTTAGTAACTTTTTCCAATTCTGTCTTCACTTTTGCTCGACCATGCACATTGGACACCAGAAAAGCATCTACCTTTCCCACTAGAAAATCTTCTTTATTACTAAAAACTATGTCTCCTTTAACGCCGTGTTTTTTTAAGATATCCAAATAAAACTGCGGGTAATCCATACCAGTAATTACATGTTTCGATTTTCCCAATTGCTTTTTTACTGCCTCATAGCTAGCAAAACTTTTCCCCTTTTCTAGTCTTTCCTCGTCTTGATAAAGACTATTTCCTTGCTCATCAGTCCAAGCATTCATCTGAATAATTATTTTCTTCCCTGTCATCGCTAGAGCTAAACAATCCAAAATTGGCGCAAAACGATTACGCGAAAAAATCGGCCACACTACCGCCAAAGTTTCCACTTCTCCACCCAATTTTTCCTGCAAATCTTCAGCCACCGCTTTTTTCTCCACCACATTGTTTTGCGCCAACGCCACTACCGCCTCCGTCACTGCCACTACATCGCCAGTCTCCACGTTCTCCAAGCCAATTGTTTTTTTAATTGTTGCTACTACTATATCCACTAAATCATCACCTCTCATAATATAAGGTGTTTTCAATCCCATCACCACTGTCCCACAATTTTGGAGATTTAATCTCATTACTATCCCCTTTCAGTTCATTATAACATTCTTCTGTCTTTTTTTGCAGCAAATACGGCTCTGTTTTGTCATATAATTTTCAAAAGCACTTAAACCTACTCAAAAAGCATTTTTCTCTGCTATAATCAAGCGAAAGTTATTATATATAGCTGATCTTTAAAACCATACTTTAATTTATCCGTAGTAAAAGATAGCAATAATTAAAAAACATAAAACATTTTGAGGAGGAATGTCTTTTGTCTACCCCTGTTAAACCTACCGATTTTATCGTCGAGCTGCCCAGCAATCTAGAAAATTGTCCCGATGAAAACAGCCAACAACGGGCTCAACGCTATGTGGATTTCTTCAATCAGACTCAAAGAGAAATTCAAAGTTCTCTTGTCGCCCAAATTGTTTCTGTTCCTGACGCCAGTGGCAATCCGATTTGGAAGGCTCGTATTTTCTCCGCTACTTTATTACCACTTTAAAATCACTATGGATAGCTTTCAACCAGCCCGTCTCAAAATGAGACGGGCTTTTCTTTTTTCATTCTACCAAATTGAATCAATTTTTGCACCAAAAGACTCACTCTTCTACCTCTGATTTGTCTCACTTTTTTGCAATAATTTTCAATTTAAATTTTTTATCGCTGCTTCAATCGCCTCATCTACCTCTGTTTCCAGATCGTCTTCTATTTCCACATCTGGTTTTAAACCATCCTCCTGAATCCAACTTCCGCCAGGAGTCATCCATTTTGAGATTGTCACATTCAATCCCGCATCATTAGGTAAATCTACTCTCTCTTGCACTAGACCTTTACCAAATGTTTTTTCTCCCACTAATTTTGCTTGCAATCGATCACGCAATGCTCCAGCCACAATTTCCGAAGAAGAAGCGCTTCCACCATTCACTACCACTGTTACCGGTATATTAGTTAATCGACCTTTACCGCTCGCTTCAAAAACTTGCGTTTCGTCTTTACCTTGCTGCGTCACTACAATTCCCTTACCTATAAATTCGCTCGCGATATGAATTGCTTCCGATAAATATCCGCCTGGGTTATTACGCAAATCCAAAATTACTCCTTTTACTTTACCCTTTTTCGCCACAATTTGACTCACTGCCGTATTCCATTCTTCAGCCGTTCTTTCACCAAAACGGCTCAGAGTTAAAACCGCAATTTGCTGGCCATCATCTTGATCAATAAATTCTAGTTCTGCTGATTTAATCACAATCTCGTCACGGGTAATTTTCACTTCAAAAGGTAAATTATTATTGTAATCTTCTCGGTAGAAAGTTACGGTTACTTTTGTTCCCTTCTTCCCCCGCAGCACAGATTGCGCATGTTCCAAAGTCCAATCATAAGTATCCTCATCCACCGCTGCAGCTTCATCGTTTACATGCATAATCAGATCATTGGCTTGTATCCCCAACTTATCTGCCGGACCATCACTAATTGGCGCCATTACCGCCAGTGTTTTATCTTTATAACCCAATTCCACTCCTATGCCACCGAAACTGCCAGATAAATCTTCTTCAGAAATTTGTTTCGTTGTCGCTGGCAAATAAGCTGTATATGGATCTCCGAGAGCACTTACCATACCGGCGATTGCTCCGTCTACCATTTTAGTGATATCAAAATCTTTAGGTTCTAGATATTTATTTTCCAAAAGCGACCACACTTGCCAAAACAAATCAAAACTCACCGTGCCAAATTTTGCCGGTTGGCCGCTATAAGCTAATGCGGTTTCACTCTTATCAGCTGTCTCCAAAAAAGGCAGCCTCCAGTTAACAAAAGGCAATCGGCCGCCGTTCTCGCTTACTTGATAGCCGAAAACTAAGCCGATTGCCAAAATCAAAACATAGCTCAAAATTTTATCGATGTTCACCCATCGGTTATTTTTCATTTGCTTTTAGATTGTTTGCGTAAAGGGCAATAGCGCCAAATGACGCGCTCTTTTAATCTCCACCGCCAATTGTCTTTGTTGCTTTTGTGTCAAACCAGTTTTATCTCGACTCAAAATCATTCCTTGAGCTGACACAAAATTTTTCAACATCTCTGTATCTTTATAACTAAAACGATAATCTTTTTTTAGATTGATTCTCGGTGTTCGCGCCGATTTTGGCACATATTCTTTTTTTTGTCTTTTTATCATAACTTTTTATACTTTCATTAGTTTAAAATAACTTTAATACTTTCCTTAAAAAGGAATGTCGTCAGTATCTTCAATGTCTGCAATTTCGTCAGTTTCGCTCGCTGGCGCTGCTGATGTTTCCTCATTGGCAGCCATTTCCGGTTCATTCATTGCATAACCGCCGCCAACATTATCACTTTTTCTATCCAAAAGCAACATATTTTCTACAATAATTTCAGTCGTTCTTCTAGATTGACCATCTTTTCCTTGCCAATCTCGAGTTTGCAAACGACCTTCCACATAAACTTTGCTCCCTTTATGCAAAAGATTCTTACAAATTTCCGCCAACTTCGACCATACCACCAAGTTGTGAAATTCCACGCTGCTTTGCTTTTCGCCATTATCACTTGTCCATTCGCGGTTTGTTGCCAAACCAAAAGAACAAACTTGAGTTTGATTCGGTGTATAACGGCACTCTGGGTCACGAGTCAAATTGCCAATCAACATTACTTTATTCAATGATCTTGTAGACATATAGCTCTTTCTCTTTCCCTACTTTCTTATCTTACTACCAATAAACTTCTCAAGATTTCTCTCTTAAAATCAACACTCTTGTTTAAAGCTGCCACTTTGTCAGCTTCCAACCGAATCACTAAATGAGTAAACACTGCCTCTTCATGAGCTTTGCCGTCCTTTTTGATTTTATAAGCCAAAGCTTTTTTACCCCAATCTTGAGTTTCCAAAATTTCGCCACCGCTCTTACCCACTAACGCCACTACAGCATCTTGAATTGAATTTAATTCAGCGGTGGTATAACCACTGCCCACTAAATAGGTCAACTCATACTCTCTTTTTGGCATTTTCTTTTCTGTCAATAAAGCCATTTGCCCTTTCTGCAAGTCTCCGATTTCTCAAAAACCTTTCGTTGCCTTCGCAACATTACCTAAATACGCAGTTTAATCATTTCTCTGGATCTAATTCCTCCAAACTAGACAATTAAACTTCCCGCTTATTATACACCAAAAAATCAAAAACTCGCCGTCACTGTATAAGTCAGGTAGTTATTGTAAACACCGGCATTATTTTGTGCGTCAAGAGACAAACGATAACACATTTCAAAAACATCACCATCTTGAGCAGAGGTAGACGCACTTGTAAAGACCGCCGTTGGTGTGCCTGTAGAAAAGCGGCTATAATAACCGTTGTTTCCACCTGTAAATAAGGCCGCCACACTACCATCTCCAGAATTTTTTGCCATGGTATAACCAAAACCAGTTTTAGCGCTGTCTGTCCAAGCCATAGAAGCTGCTGCAGTTAAAGGAGTAGCCTCACTCCAACCAAAATTTGGAATACAGTCTCTCTTAATTGTGCCGCCAGTTTCACCCGTGACGCAATCTTCGCTGGTACCAGTGCGAGCTAAATTAGAATTTTGTTGCACTGTTACCGCATAACCATTAGAAGAAGAAGAAATCACTTGTAATTGCTGTGCTGCATCTACAAAAGTATTCACTGTTGGCGCGCCATAATTCACCGCTAAAGGAGTACTCGCCACTGTAGTTGGCTTGCCACAAGCGTTTGCACCCGCGCTTAAACCGGCAATCTTAAAACCTAAAGAGGCATTTACTTGAGCGGTTAAAACCACTTCTTTGGTAAAAGCACTAATAACCACATCTCTATCGCTCACCACATAATTAGCTACTTCTCCGCTTGCCTTATCATTAGTATAGCCACTTTTCAGTAATTGAATCTTACCAGGCATCACCACTGCTTCATTTATTGCAGTTCCAGCGCTAGCCACCGGATCAGTTAGACCAGAAATCTTAATCGAATTAGTTCCCGTCGCAAATTGACTGCCAATTGTCCCATCTCCAGTATAAGGACACAAGAATCCTAAGTAACGCACAAATTTGCCGTTAGCCGCCGTCGCTTCTGCCTGCGTTAACTCTTTATTACTAGTCAAATCATAGTAGACACTTCCCAATTGCAAAGCCGGTGTTCCAAATGTAAAACCAGAAACATCGCTTGGACAAGTCACAGTGATGCTTGCTCCGCCATCATTTTGAGTGACAAAAGCGTCACTGACCGCTGCGCCACCATTCCAAACTCCAGTTGCTTGTCCTAAATTAGCCGAGTCTGTCGCTGTTGGAATTAAGACCCGAAAAACGCCATCTTTTACCGCTGCTTCAGTTACAAAACCAACCTCGAGTACTGTTGAATCAGCTTTAGCTGTTTTACTCAGCAATAAAGCCAAACCTAAACTAATAATGCTAATTTTATGCAAATTTATTTTCATAAAAAGCAAACTCCTTCTTATTTTTTCTCTGCAATCCATTTTTAACCTCATCATTCTAGCATGAAAAAATTAAAAATGCAAGTCCTTTTTCCGACCTTTTGTCGCAACAAACATATCTCACAAAAATCACTAGGCAACTACAAGATATGCCTTCTCATTTCATCGCTTTTTTATGCAATAAATTACATTCTTGCCCGAACAAGACCAATTAAATTCTTGATTTGCTGTCCAGACAATCTGCCATCAGCTCTCAGAGTAATCTCTTTCAATAATTCGCCTGCTTCCAAATAAGGATTTTCAATCATTCTCTGGATTTTTTCTTCTTCTCTCTTTTGCACTTTTTCAATTAATCTTTGTCTTTGTGCTGTCGCTAGACGTCCATCCGCTCTTTCCGCAATCATATTCAGCAAACGATAAGTTTCCAAATACTGATCTTCTATATAATCACGCATTAATGTTTCTTCTCTTCTTTGCACCGCTTCCACTAGATCTCGTTTCTGATTTTCACTCAATTCAGCTAAAGCAATTCTTTCCAAAAGATAACTACTCATCACCATCGGATTATCAATTTGGTTTCGGATATCTACTTCTTCGCGATCGCGCAATAAAGTCGTTAGCTCTTTCGCTTGACTACCAGTGATTTCTGCCTGCGCGATCGCATCTAAAATTAATTCTGCTGTCGCACTCTTACGTGCAATCAAGTTTTTTAGATTTTCCATTTCTCTCTTTTGCACTTCACGCACCAAGATTGTGATCTGGTCATTAGTCAGTCTTCCGTCAAATCTCTCACCAATTTTTCTCAAAATCGTTCTTGCTTCCAAATTCACATTAGCAATCATGCGCCGAATTTTTTCTTCCTCCACTTTTTGTTCTTCGCGTGTCTTAAAAACGATTGCTTCATCGCGATTACTTTTCGACATTGGTGGACGATAATCAAAATTAGCCGGTTTTTTCATTCCTCCTTCATTTCTTTCACCAAAATCTCGCCCTCGGTTTTCTCTTTTTTGTTCTGACATCACCGGCTCACGTTTTTGCGCAAACGCCACATAATCTACTGGATTATTTTTTTTCACCGCTTCTGGTTTTTCCACTGCCGGCATCGTATTGTTGGCTACACCGCCAAAAGTTGGCGGCGCAATTGGTGGCAACAAATCATCATTATTATCATCCATCGCTGGCGCGTTCATATTCATCATTGGTTGTTTGAAGTCATCGGTCATATTTAAAAACCCTTCTGCTAAAATTTTTCTACTCCCATTTTAAAACATTTTTTGTGCCAATGCAAGCCTTTGAAAAATTATTTGTTAATCATGAATTCCACGACGTCGTTTGCCCTCATCACATAATCTCGTCCTTCAATTCGCACTTTTCCCGCTTCACCAGCTGCTTTCCAACCTTGATACTTCACGAAATCTTCATAACTGAGCACTTTTGCTTTGACAAATTTTTTGATAAAATCAGTATGAATCACTCCTGCCGCATCAGGAGCTAATGTGCCTTTTTTAATTGTCCACGCTTTCACTTCCAATTCCCCCGCCGTTAAAAAACTCTGCAGACCCAAAGTTTGATAGGCCACACGCGCTAGACGAGAAAGCCCGCTTTCTTCCAAGCCTAAATCAATCAAAAATGCCTTTTGGTCATCTTCACTTAAAGCACTTAACTCTGCTTCTATTTTTGCCGATACTACCACTATTTGTTCTTCTTTTACTTCTAAAATCTTTGTATATTTTTGTCTTAATGTTTTTTCCTCTGTTAAAGCTCCTTCATCCACATTTAATACAAAAATTTCTGGTTTACTAGTCAGAAGGTTAAGTTCGTCAGCGATTTTTTGCGCTTTTTCTCGTTCTTCTTTTTCCAAGCTTTCTATATACACTCGCACATTTTTTCCCGCTCGCAAAAAATCGCCACATTCCTTAATCACTTTCCACTTTTCTTCTTCTGCTGCCAACATTCCTCCTTTTGGCGCTTTCTGTTTTTTCACCGTCGCCAAATCTGCCAGTTGTAATTCCATTCTGATCGTCGCCAGATCTGCCTCTGGCGTCTGGCTTCCCTCTCTGATCACTTCTGTATCCGTAAAAGCTCTTAAAACATGCGCGATCGCATTCGTTTCCCGAATATGCGCCAAAAACTTATTACCCAAGCCTGCCCCAGCGCTCGCCCCCGCCACCAAACCCGCAATGTCGATAAACTCTATCGTCGCTGGTTTTAGCACCGTTGTCTTGACAATTTTCGCCAAGACCGCCAATCTTTCATCTGGCACCGGCGCAATTCCCACATTTGGTTCTATTGTCGCAAACGGATAATTCGCCGCCAAAGCCAAGTTTTGTTTTAATAAAGCATTAAATAAAGTTGATTTCCCTACATTTGGCAAACCCACAATTCCAATTGAAAGTGACATATCTTCTTATTATAACATCTTAAACTTCTCGCCGACCTTCCAACGCTCTCATTAAAGTCAACCCGTCAGCATACTCGATATCAGCGCCAATCGGTAAACCGTGCCCAATTCTAGTAATTTTTACCTTCTTATCCGCACATTTTTCTTTGATTAGTTGAGTAATAAACATCGCTGTCGCTTCCCCTTCCATCGTTGGATTGGTCGCTAGAATCACTTCTTTCACTCCTTCCAGTCGAGAAGGAATATCGTTCAAATACAATTCATCTGGCCCCACATGATTAAGCGGATCAATGCACCCATGCAGAACGTGATATAAACCATTATATTTTTCACTTCTTTCCAAAGCAATTAAATCCAAAGGTTGTTCCACAATGCATAACAAGCTTGTGTCGCGATTTGTGTCCTCGCAAATCGCGCAAGGATCACTTTCAGCAATCTGATGACATTTTGTACACAAACACGTTTCTTTTTTTAAATCCAACAGACGTTGAGCAAAATCTTCCAGTTCGCTCTCCGGATTATGCAACAAATAGAATACCAACCTCTGAGCACTTCTCGGTCCGATACCTGGCAAACGCTCAAATTTCTCCGCCAATCTATTAATTACTTTTGGCAATTTTTGCATCTCAATTTTCCTTTTTCTTTTCTCTTTACACTTCCCCAGCCCACTTTTGTTCCAATTTTTTGATCACTGCTTGATGAATCTCTTCTTCAGTTTTTGACGCATTCAATTTAATCCATCTTTTACCACCATCTTGCTGGTACAATTTTAAATATCCTTGTCGTACTTGTTGATGAAATTTTAAACCCGCTTGTTCCAATCTATCCAAAGTTTCCACTTTCGCAATTCTCCGTAAACCAACTTGCGCTGGTGCATCAAGTAAAAAGGTCAAATCTGGTTTTACACTAGCTGTAGAAATCAAATTCAATTTTTTTATTAATGCCACCCCTAAACCTCTCGCCATGCCTTGATAAATCACGCTACTGTCCGCGCTCCGATCCATGAGAAAAATTTTTCCTTCTTCTATACCAGGAATGATTTTTTCTCTATATAACTGTGCCCGCGCCGCTTGAAATAAAAAAACCTCTGTTAGATCTTTCATTTCTTTATTTTCATTATCCAAAAGAATTTCTCGAATTTTCGCACCTATTTTTGTTCCACTTACCGCGTGTACTATTTCTGCCTGTTCACCTTTTTTTTGTAAATAATCGTGCAATAGATGCGCTTGAGTAGTTTTTCCTACTCCATCTCCGCCTTCAAAAGTAATCAGTAGACCTTTTTTTGTCATGCCTTTGCTCCTTTTTGCATTTTTTACTTTTTCCATTTACACCCAAAAAAACACCTTGTCTCAAAATATTCTTCTTTCAAGACTCATTTACCAGAGAAAATTTTTGCTGGACAGTCAAAAAATTTTCTCTACTTTCACTTATATCACATTTATTTTTTTTTGCTAGAGTCAATTTGTCTTATTTTTCATTCCCCAGTATTTCCATTTTACCCCAAACCCATTTCGTCCTTATTTTCCCAAAAAAAATCCCTTGTCAGAGTAATAACTCTGGCAAGGGATAAAGAGGGTTGCTTATCATTTCCTCCTTTTAATTTGTTTCTGCCAAAAACGGCGAAATACTGCCATCGGTGATTAATGCCTGTAACATCGGCGCAAACAAAGCCGCCAAATCCAATTCCACATAAGGACACAAACCTTCTAGAAGCTTTGCTCTGCCAGTGCCATTGGTTGTCACCAATAAATCCGGCGGATTTTCGCGCAAAAAATGCTCATACTTGCCCACTAAGATCGGATGACTGATGAACAAGACTATTTTTTGCGCGCCATGCCGGCGCAAGCATTCTATTGCCGTTACTGCTGTTTCTCCAGAACCTAAGATATCATCAATCATTAGCACTTCCTTACCATTTACGTCAGCCGTCACTGAGTCTTCCCTTTCGATGTGATCTAGCTCTTCACTTAGAGCCGCTCGATCCTTAGGCATACTCTGCATTGGCAAGCCTAAATGCTCTGCAAACAAACGATTGTTTTTCCGCGCCCCATCGTCCGGATTAACCACAATCGTTTTGCCAGGTTTAATCAGATTTTGTTCTATTGTGTAGTCAGCAAACAATTTTCTTGCCGACAAATCGTCGAACAAAATCTTATCACCCATATCTCGTTCTTGCTTCGCGTGCAAATCCACCGCCACAATACCCTTGTAGCCATTTCTTTCCAGCAAATTCACATGCATCGAAGCACTATCACAGCTCCGCTCTTTTCGTACATCCTGTCTGCTGAAAGCAAAAAACGGAGTAATTAGATATGGCTTTTTACCACCAGACTTTTTGATTGCTCGTCCAATTTGTGCCGCCTGCCAAGCCATTTGCGCTCCGACCATATAATCTTGGAACACATAAACTCGCTTTCCCCGTACTGAAACCGGCAAACTCGCCACTGTTTCACCATCAGCAAAAGTTTTAATCACATTAGGCACACACTGAATTTCAAGATTCGGCAATTGTTTTTGCAAAAGATCTGCTGTCCTCTGCATCAATACGCTCTCGGTCCCGCTCATAAACAAAACCTGTTTCATTTCCTCGTCCTCCTCCTTATTTTTTGTTTAGATATCGAGCTAATTGCACCTTCCTTCGCCCATTTTTTTCATTTTTCAAAGAACCCTCCCATGTTCCCAATTCTAACACAAATGTGGAAAACTATTATAAGCAATTTTTAGGATCCTATAACCTTCATAATCACATCCTATAATTTAAATTTAGCGGTTGTTTATAACTGGTGAAAAAGCAAAAGCATGTTATAATTACCCCTCTATGCAAAAAATTCCTGTCAAAATTAAACTTTTTGAAAACAGCTTGCCTACTCCTCAATACCATACTACCCAAGCAGCCGGCTTTGATTTTTCCAGCGCTTCTAATGTCTCATTTCCACCTCATCAAGTCACTTTGGTTAATACAGGCATAGCCCTCTCTTATCCAGCCGATTTTTGGCTTTTAATCGCCGCCCGTAGCAGTTTATATAAACTCGGACTCCAGCTTATCAACGGTATTGGCGTAGCCGATCCCGATTATTGTGGCGATAATGACGAGATTCGTTTACTTATCTACAATTTCTCTGATCAACTAGTTGCTATTAAAAAAGGCGCTCGTCTTGCTCAAGGTATTCTTGTCCCGCGAACTCAAGCAGAATTCACTGTCGTCAGTCATCTTGATCATCCTGATCGCGGCGGTCTTGGCAGCACTGGTCAATAATTCAATTTCTTCCCACTTTTTTTACCGCCAAATGAAACATCGTCGTTTGTGGTGACAAATTTACTCTTTCTATCACTTCCAACCGTTCCATTGCTATTTCTTCTGGTAGTAATTTTATTCCCGCCCCAAAAAACACTGGCTCCACTGTCAAATACAACTCGTCAATCTGATTTTCTTTCCAAGCCTCTCGATAAACTTCTGCTCCCCCACAAATAGCCACTTTTTTCGCTCCTAATTCGGCTAGCACCTGCATCAGTTTAGTTATTGTCATACGTCCAGTTGTATATACAGCTTGCGCTGACTCCAAATTGAAGTTCTCTATCGCTTCTGCCTCTGGATACTTTTCCTGATGACTGGTATATATAATTGTTTTTCTTCCTGACAAAGGTCGACCAATGGTGTTAAAAGTGGTACTGCCCATAATCACCGTTCCTACCTCTCGCGAAATCAAGCTAAACCACTTTTTATCTGCTTGGCTAGTCCACGTCGTCGAAGCTTGATTTCGCTCCTGCGCAATAAAACCATCCAAACTTATTGCCGCTATCAATACTCTCTTCATTTTTGCTTCTTTTCCTCGTTCTTATCTTCATTTCCATCGTCAGCCACTCTTTTATCCTGTTTTTTTCTAAAAAAATCTAAAAAACTCGCTCTTTTCTTCTTCTCTTCTCCGCTTTCCTCCAAATCAGCCAGCTCTTGCACTTCTTCTGTAACCATTTTTTGTTTACTCGCTTTTTCCTCAAACTTTTGTTTTTGTTCTTCTGTTAATTCTTCAAATCTCCGCACATAATCCTCCACACTCTGCAACGCTCGTTCCAAAACTTTCAACTCTTGTTTCAACTTATTTTTTTCTCCCGCTTCCTTTTCCACCTTTATTTTTTCCTTCAGGCTTTCTCTTTTCCTTTTTACTTGATCAAGCTCATAAATTACATTAGTTTTTTGATGTTGCAATTTCAAAAACAATGCTTTAATATCGTCAGCCTTACCCGCTTCCAAAGCCAGAGCCCAAATATTTACATCTTGTACTGCCCAATTTTGTTCTTCTATCGCTTTTTTTTGAATATAATCACCACTTTGATTTCCTTCACGCTCCTTCATTCTTTCGCTGACGACATTAACTTGATCTCTATCTTTTTCTTCCAAAACAGCGGGTACTGCATTTTCAGACACGGCATTTTCAATTTCGCTTTTTACCTTCGTCTCTTCTCTTTCTCCCACAAAAATGCCATGAATTTTTTCTCCCAGCACTTGATTCGCTTGGTTTTCACTTTCTGCTTTTTCTGGATCGTCCGCTCTTTGCCAATCTTGAATCAAGCGCAATGAGCCATCTACGCCGCCATAACGCTCATCTAAAACAGCTTCGCTTATATCTTGAATTCGCTCTTTTTCTTGATCAATCATTGTTTTTCCATTCTCTAATTTTTTGATTCAAAAAAGCCCCACCCATTTCCAAAATTCGATTTAGCACTGTTTGTACCGGCTTCGTCTTCATTTTGATTGCCTGTTCTTGTAGTTTCAAGCTCAAATCACTTAATTCATTAAACAATCTACACAAAACCAGCAAATAATATATTGTTGCCACGCCGCCAAAAAAACTCAACATGGCCAAAAAAACTAGACCAAAATTGTTTAAACTCAAACCAAAACCCAAACTTATACCAGCCAAAACCACGCTCAATCCCGCCACTATCACCAGCATCAGACGGTCACTGGCAAAAACATTCATTTGTCTTTGATGATAATCAGACCAAATTTGTAATTGATCTTCTTTATTCGAAAAGCCATCAAGAACGCTTAACATCATCTTCTTATGTTGACGCATTTGTTCAATCATGTTACAATGATAACATTCATAAATGCAAAAATCAAGTCTAGAAAGGCTCAATTTTATGAAAAACTTTGGATTAAAAACTTTTTTGCTTAGTCTGCTAGGTATTTTTATTGGCAGTTTTGTCTGTATTTTAGGCATTACTTTAGCTACTAAACTTATCGGCTGGCCAGCTTGGAAACAAGACATCAGTCTTCGTTCCAGTAGTGGTGAAAATTATTTTAGCGCTGATGGTCAAGTAACTTTAGAGGCTATTCCAGATCAGGCAGTAATTAATTTAGGCGTTGAGATTACCGACAAAACTGTCGCTGACGCTCAAAATCAAGTCAATACCATTGTCACTAGCTTACAAAGTCAGCTCAATAGTCTAGGCATTACTGAAAAAGATATTCGCACTCAAAATTATTCTGTTTATCCTAATTATAATTGGGATAAAGGCGCCAGCGAAATCACTGGTTACACCGTTAACAGCACTTTACAAGTTACTTGCACTGATTTCGCTCTCCTCAATCAAGTTATTGACGCCGCCACCAAACTCGGCATCAATCAAGTCAATAACGTCGCCTTCACTTTAAGCGATGCTAAAAAAGCCGAACTCAAAAAAGAAGCGAGAAAAGAAGCTATCGCTCAAGCTAAATCTAATGCTCAAGAGCTAGCTTCGCTTGCCGGCATCAAACTTGGCAATATCACTAACGTCTGGGAAAACGAATTAAATTCCGACGTCGCCACCAATTATGTCAAAAGTATGGCTCTGAACGAAGCTGGTAGCGATTCAGTCGCCACCGACCTTCAAGCTGGCACCACTTCTTATTCCTATCAAGTGAGCTTAACTTACCAAACTTTTTAAAACAAAAGTATATCAGGTCTAGCGTATTAGGTTTAGAAGTATATCGAATAAAATTAGCGCCGCTCAATAATTGAGCGGCGCTAATCATAAAGCAATCCAATTTTTTTTATTTTGTTTTCTGGTTCTTCTTTTTTGCCATTTTTATTTTCTCTCCCTCTCCGCTCCCCAAATTCCAAACGTCAATTAATGCCATTGGCTCTCCGCAGCACACCAATTCCCCACCGCCTACTTCCACTACCACTGTTTGATTACCGCAAACTCCACACTTGTAGTGCTCTCCCATCTGTTTTACTGCCATCTTCCCTTTCTTACAACAGCCTTACTTTTTATTTACTTTCTATTAAAACGCTAAAACCGCGGTTTTTTGCCGCGGTTTTAGCTCAAATTTACATCTTTTTACCAATATTTTAATACTCTTCTCTCGCCACCTCATAAAAACTTTGAGGATGCCAGCAAGAAGGACATTTTTGTGGTGGCATTTTGCCGACATGGATATAACCACATTCACGACAAATCCACACCTTTTCTGTATCTCGTTTGAAATAACCAGATTTCACCAAATCTAGCAGTTTTTGATAACGAGTAGCATGGCCGCCTTCTGCCTTTGCAATCGCTCTCATTCTCGCTGCGTATTCAGTATATCCTTCCTCTTCAGCTACATCAGCAAATTCTGGATACATTGAATTTTCTTCATGTAGTTCTCCGGCAATCGCCGCTTCCAGATTTTCTGCCGTTGTCCCTCGCACATTTGGTACTCCTACACCGTCCAATTTCAATTCTCCAGCATTTTCTGGTTTTTTCGCCAATTCCACAATCCATTTAAACAAATTACTAGCATGTTCTCTCTCTTGATCGGCCGTCTCCTGAAAAATTGCGCCAATTTGTTCATAACCCTCTTTTTTAGCCACACTGGCATAAAAAGTATAGCGATTACGAGCTTGACTTTCTCCCAAATAAGCCTGAGCTAAATTTAAATAAGTTTTTTCCATTTTTCCTTTCTTTCACTATTTTAGCTTGCGCGCCATAAAGCGCGTCCACTTATTCTAACATTGTTTTTACAATTTTACGAGCTAAAGTTACCGTCTTTGTACATCCTTCCAACCTAGCATCATTATACTCCACCACATCTAAGCTTGTTCCCATTGGCCAGCGTAAATTTTCCCAAATTTTCTTTATTAAATCCACCGAAAAACCATTCTCATAAGGTAAATTTACCGCCCAATTACCGCTGCCACTTCTCTTTTGATCACTTTCACCTTTCACTACATCCAAATCAAAAGTCACATGTATATGCCCGAATTTTTTCATAAACATCTCTACTTCTTGTTTACACAGTTCGAAATTATCTTGCCATGCTTGTTCATTTAGCACTCTAATGTTTTTTTCTCGAAAAAACTTCGCCGTCTTTACTTCCATGTCCAAATTCCCAATATACAAAATTTGCTCTATCTTCAATTTTTTTGGCACCAGTTGATCAATTTTCTTAAAATCAAACTCGGTTAGCAATGGTCGTACCCACATCCCGTGAAAATTACCTGTTTCCGAATCTTCACTCAAATTAAAGTCATCGTGCGAATCAAACATAATTATGCCGATATCTTCAACAGGATACTCTTGCAAATCTGCTAACATGCTTACCAAACTTACCATGTGATCGCCGCCCAGAACTATTCTCGATTCATCAGCGCGATTTTTTACCTCCAGTAAAAAATCGCGCCCTCTTTCGCATTCCTGCGCCACCACTCCCAAGTATTCTTTTTTACTCACCTGTGCAATATCTCGTGAATCAACTAATTGCAATTCTCTTTTCCCCCCGTGATAAAAAGCCGCCACTTCTTTCGGCGCCATCTTACAAGCTTCCAAATCGCATTCCACTCCATGCCACAATTTTCTAATCCCTAAATTACACTCGATCAAATTCAACATTTTTCCTTTTTATTTTTTAGCGCAAAACATCAACCGCCAGAATTCATCAGCAAAGCTCGCTTTTGCGCCCTAAACTCTTCTTGAGTAATTACGCCTTTTTCTTTTAAATCCCATAGCTTTTTCAGCTCGTCCGCCGTGCTCAAATATTTCGTATCCGCTTCCACCGATTTTTCCCGATATTCACTCACCTGATCTCCCAAAACATTGCAAAATCGCCTCAAATCACTCTTGTAAGCCCAACCAAAATGGTGATCCTCTCCCTGATCATCAATGAAAATATCCCCAAAAAATATGCCTGTCTCATAACGAACATTGGCTATCTGCAAATAAGAAATTTCTCTATTATCATGACCATAAAAAGCCCGTCTATCCAGAATAAAGAGTCTTTTTTCTGTCGCTACTAATAAAACAATTGTTCCTTCTCTCGTGAAAGCCCGCAACAAACCAATAATGACTTCTCCTTCATCAATCTTATTCGCCAAATCCCGCACCTCTTTACGCACTCCCCACAAGCTTACTTTCCCCAAAGCTTCTATTTGTTTTTTTATTTCCGCTTTCGTTACCGTCATAAGCTTATTTTACACCTTTCTGATCTTTTTTCTCGTTTTTTCTACTAATAAATTCAATTTATACGCCCATGGTCTGATAACTAAATCTTGTGCATGTAAATAAGCAAAGTCTTCTCCTGCAAAACCGCGTTTAAAAATCGACAATTTCGCAAATCGGTGACCCGTTTCCTCCTCAGGCGCCACCCCCCAGAAATTATAACGACTCATTCCTCGTCGTTTTGCTTCTTTAATCGCTTCCCACTGGATGGCTGGCGCCCCCGGATACTTATGTGCCAGCTCCGTCGACGCGCCGTAATGATAAACCGCTTCTTGACCATAAAAAATAATCATCGCCTGCGCCAACAACTGTCCTTGATAATAGGCACTATACAATACCACTTCATCGTCTGGCACAAATGCTTCAAATTGCTTTTGCCAATATTGTAAAGAAAACGGCACAAATTTTTGTCGTGCTGCTGTCTGTAGTTGCAAGTTATAGAACTCTTTTATTTGTGCTTCATCTTGCTTGCCAACAATTTTAATCTCTTCTTTTGCCGCTTTCCTGATTTCATAACGCGTACTTTTACGCATCTTTGCCAGCAATTCTTCCTCAGACAAACTCAAATCCAATCGATGTGTCAATTCCGCGTGTAAATGCATCGGCGCATCCACAAATCCCAATTCACCAAAAATTTTTCTACTTTGTTCATTATCTTGCAGCTGCGGCCGACAACGAATAAAGACCGCTTTTTCTTCTCTCCCTAATCGTTTTAATTCTTCTCCAAAAATTGTCACTAAATCTTGATCATACCATTCAAAAATCGGTCCTCCAGGCAAAATCAAATGTCGTCCTCTTTTCGCTTCTTCCAGAATTAACAACATTACTCCAATTAGCTTGTCATCTTGGTAAAATCCTCGATAAAAAACCTTTTGTCCCAACTTCCGATAAAATTGCCCCCAATTCCACGACTGGAGAAAATTTGCTTCTGGGTGTTCCCCTAGAAACTTCTCCCACACTTCCTTTTTTTCCACCTCACGCACCACGATTTTTGACATTATCTTATTATACCGCAAATTTTCTCCAAAACTTTGTCCGCTCACTCCGCCACACAAATTCCTTCCACTCTTCAATTAACCGCTATTAAAAAAAGTTTTAATTCTTGACAAAGAGTATCCTATATGTTAAAATACTAACCCTGAATGTCTTATACATTCAACGGACACTTTGTTTGATTTTTCAGAAATCGCTTTTGAATAAAATCAGGCAATTTGCTCTTTCACAAAGAAATAGCTTAAAATTTCATCTGTATTTTCTGCAGATTTACATATAAATTTCACTATAAATAAAAAGGAAAGAGGAGGAATTTCCCATGCGTAAACTTATTGGTTGGTTACTCGGTGCTATCGTTGTCGCCCTTTGTGGCGGCACTGTCATCGCGCTATTGAAGACCTTTAAGGTCTTCCCGAACAATCAGGTTCTATTTTCTTATACCTGCAGCTTAACCACCTATGTGGTCGGCGCTCCATTAGCTTTTCTAGTTCGGAAAGGCTATGCCGCTTGGTGCCGTAGTTGTCAAGACAAGTAAAAAAAACAAAAAAGGAGAATAACAATGAAAAAATTACTGGTCATCAAGATTTTGGTTTTCCTAGTTTCTCTGATCATCTTCGTCGGATGTTTAACTCTTTGCAACAATAACGATCAGCTACCTCTCGTCGTTGTTAAACTTACTGAAGCTGACGCGCCCACACCGGCAGCAATTAAGCTGCACAATATCTTATTTGTCGCAGGTTTAGTGCTCCTCATAGGAGCCTGGCTAGTCATTACTAGCCTCGCCGCGCGCGGCATTGAAGCAATCTGGCGCCAAAAAGAAATGTCAAAAACAATTCAGCGCCAACACGAAGAAGAGGCGGAAATTATTGAAAGAGAGGAAAAATAAGCTATTTTTTAATTAGCCCCTGACTTTTAGGTTGGGGGCTTTTCTTTTTTCATTAACCAATTTTTTTCACAATCGCACACATTTTTTCTATATCTTTTTTAGTAATTTCTTGATGAGTCGGCAAATTAATAATCGTCGCTGTCACTTCCTTCGCTCGCCGCAATTGCGCTAAACTAATTTGGTAGCCTTTTGCCTGTACATATTTCTGCGGTCCCACTGGCGCGTCATACCAAAAGTCACTTAAATAATAACCCGCCTTTTTCAATTCTGTTATCACTAGCGCTCGCTTTTCCGCCCGCACTTTCACCGGCCAACGCAAAGCCGCCGCTCGCGCCACTTCCTCCGCTGTTGGGCGCCAAAAAAGCCACTCGTCAGTTAAGTTTTCCAAATAATAATTTACCTTTTTTTGGCGCTTTATTTGCTCTTTTTCCGCCACTTTCACTCTTTTCATCAACACCTTTGCCTGCCACACTGGTAACCCTTGAAATCCGCCTTCATCTAAATAATGCATCGGCTCAGACAGTTTTTTTCCTTTTCGCGCCATCATATGTATGGCTTTCCCTATTCCCAAATCATAAGTTTTCCGAATACTCCAAGTCAGTAGCGGGTACCATTTGTCTTTTTGTTGCTGCTTTCGTGGCACTTCTACTTTGGCAATTTTTTCGTCCGCCCGTTGATATTTTTTTTCATTAGTTAGCAATATTCCTCCAGATACGCTGTCCAATATTTTATCTTGACTACTAGAAAAAATTGCCATTGCTCCCACCTCGCCCGTTTTTTGACCATTGTCATATTGCGCGCCAAAGGCATGAGCATTATCTTCTATCAGCGCTACTCGCTTTTGGCGCGCCCACTTCTTCAATTCCTCTATCCGCCTTTGCGTAAAACCAAAAGTATTCTGTATTATCACGACTTCAATTTGTCCTCTTTCTTCTTTCGCCTTCAGCTTTTCCAAATCCATATTGAGCGTCTCATCTATGTCAATAATTACCGGCACTAGCTTTTCGTCTCTAATTGCTTCATAAACTGCCAGACAAGTAAAACCCGTCATTGCCACTCTACTTTTTGCCGGTAAATTCAATTTTCGCAACGCCGCCCGCAAAGCTTCTCTCCCTTTGTAAAAATATTCTTCTTGACTTGTATTTTTTTCATCGCTTTTTATCAATTCTTCGAAGTTTTGATTCTCCCCATTTTTGCCAGCCATTAAAACCTGCAACGCTTCTCCAAAAGTCCAATTAGAACCTAAAGCATTAAACTTCGCCATTTTCGCCTTCTTTCTTTTCCCTTATCGACAAAAACTCTTTAATTAATTCCATCGTTTCTTCTTTATGCGTAAATTGTGGCACATGCCGCGCGCCCTTGATTATTTTCAGGGTCGCGCGCGGCATCTTCTCCGCCATCTCGCGCCCCAAATAAAGTGGTGTCATTTTATCTTCCGTTCCCCAAATTAAAAGCGTCTGTTCACTTATTGTGCTCAATTTCTCTCGTAAATCTCCACCAATTAAATTAGCCATCGTTTTTTTCATCACTGTCGTCGCTTGATAGTAGTCTCTCTCGCGCAAAAGCTTGTATAACCAGCGTCTCGCTCTCGGATTCTTCTTCAATCTTCCTCCTATTTTCGCTCCCAGTCCCACTAAGTCCCTTTTTAGGACCTTATACCATTTTCGATCTTTCACTCCCGCGCTCCCAATCAAAATCACTTTCTCCACTTTTGCCTTTTGTTCACTTTTTATGCTCAAAAATTGCAAAATAATTCTTCCCCCATTTGAATGTCCCAAAAGTACAATTTTCCCTCCCGCTTTCGTTCTTTCTTTGATTTCTTTTTCCAGCCACTTCTCATAATCAACCAAAGTCCAAGCTTCTTGCAGTGCTTCTCCCGTCAAACCTGGCACCTTCAACAAATCTACTTCGTAATTATTTTTTCTCAGAGTTTCGCACAAAGGCAACATTTTTTCTTCACTATAAGTCCATCCTGGCACAATGACAATTTTTTTTCTTCCCTCGGTCATATTTCAATTTCCTTATTTCTTTGTTACGTCACTCTCAATTATAAAAACTCTGGCGCCGTTTTTGCCACACTTCTTCTCGCCGTACCAATTGCCCCGCTTGTCTTGGATCAGCTAGTAATTGTTCCACCATGCCTTCCAAAAACGGCGCCCCCTTAAACAAGATTGTCTCTCCACCACGTAGTTCCGCTTTCACTCTTTCTAGAGCGATTTTTGGCGTTTCACAAAATTCTATTTTCATCATCGTCATATATTTTTGCAAAATTGGCAACACTACTTCTTTGTTTTCCTTGCCCAAAAGAAACACTCTCGAAACCGTTTTTAGCTGCAACAATAGCCAGGCCAAATCTTCATGTTCTTTCTTTGCTTCTCCACCCTCCTCCACCATGTGTCCCAAAACCAACCATTTCTGACCGCTCGCCGGATAAAGCTCAAACAATTTTATCATTGCCGTCATCGAACCCAAATTGGCATTATAAGTCGAATCAATCAATGTCGTCTGGCCTACTCCTGCTAGCAAACTACTTCTGCCAGCTGGCAAAGTCAAATTCATATAACGAAAATCTATTCTCCGATTCAGAAATTTTCCCACTTTTTCCGCCATTACCAAACTTAACCACACTTCTTGCGGCAGCAAAGCTGGCAAATTGTAAGTTGTATCCCCAATCATAAAAATTGTACCCGCTCTGGTCACTTGATAACCAGTTAAATAATCCTGCTCTTCCAAAAATTCCACTTTATCCTGCAAGCCCAAACGCTCCACTGCTTTTACTAATGCCGCATTGTTTCCATTAATTAAAACTTCTTCGCTTGCTATTTGAGCAAAAGTCGCAAACTCATCACCGATAGCCGTTAATACGTCTGGAACTTGACCATTTGCCACTAGTCCTTCGAAATTAGCCGCATGCGTTTTAAATACATTCATAATCATCACCATGCTTGGTTGCAATAAACCAGCTAATAATTTTGCTTCGCCTGGACGATCGGAATCAGCTTCCACAATATAGACTTTTTTTCTGTCTTTCTTAATCGGCTGCAACGCTTGCCACGGCGCTCGAGCAATCAAACCAATCCATTCTCCATAATTAAAAGTTGTCCGTTTCAATCTTAAAATATTAAACGGAATACCAAAGGCGGAATTTGCATCATCTGCAAATTCCGCCACTTCTCCCAATTGCGCTTTCAACAAGTAAAAAAGGGTGCTTTTCCCAGTAGAACCAGTTACCACTATCACTTTTGGTCGCCAGCGTATCAAAACCAGCTTTGCCCAAAACACAAAGTAATTTGCCACTAAAAAATATAAACTTCTTTTTATCTTCTTCATTGATACGAATATTATAGTCTAAAAACTTCAGAAAACCAATTAATAAATTTTCAACGAGTTTAAAACTTGAAAGATCACTTTTTCGTAAGCAGTATAATCAGCTGTTGTATCAGAACCGATTTCATAAGTCACTTCCAAATAATTCTCACTCTGAGCATTTTTCTGCAATAAGTAAATTATTTTTTCGACACCATTTGTCACTGACACAAATGAATAACCTTGCATATCACCAAACATTTCGCTTCTCAAATCAAAATTCTCTGAATTTTTCTCTGCTTCTTCATAAGCTCTATCGGCAATAGTAGCTAGAGTTACTCCATTCGTTAATTTATTTTCAATTGTCATTGCAAAGCCATCCAAAACCGCTTTTTCATTTGCATTTTTATAATAAACATGAACCATCGTTTCATCATCATTTTTCGTCACTGATACGCCAGGTATTTCTTGTAAGAATGAAAAATTAGCCGCATTATCCACATAAACAGGCAATTCTTGTTGTATCAACATTAAATCATTTGCTTGAGTTAATTCATTTTTCAAACTTACAATTTCTTGTTCTTTTTTATTTACCGAACTTTGCAAGCCCTCAATTTGCTGTACATCTTTTTGCCAAACCAGAAAAAAAGTAATTCCTAAACCTACCACCATTACCAATGCAATTACCGCAATCACCACTACCACTGTCGGCGTTTTTTTATTACCTTCAGTTTTTATTGCCGTTTCTTCCACTTTAGGCGTATTCTTTACTTCTTCTGTTTTTGCTGGCGATGGCGTTGTCGGCAGCAAACGTCCATTCTGGAAAATCGGTACGCCGCCGCCAACCACTGCTCCACCGTTTATTTCTTCTTCAGTTTCCAAAGCTGCCATTTCTGGCGGCAATTCCACTGCCGCCGGCGCCGAAGAAACCGTATTTTGCCCTTCCGCCATCATTTCCATCATATTCTCGCCAGGAGTCACAGCGGTTGGCATCACGAAGTCACTCTTAATTTGTGGCCCGGCGTCAACTGTCCCAGTTTCCGCTCTAGTATTCATCATTTCCACAGGTATTCCTGTCTCCATTGGCGCTTGCGGCATCGCAGCTGCAAACATATCTACCACACCTCCATTTGCTGGTGACGCTGCTACCGGCATTGATTGTGCCGGCGCCGACGCAGTTTCCGGTACAACCGTTGGCATTACTGATGGCATCGCCATTGACGGCGCTGGCATCGGACTCGGCGCCGGTATCGCTCCAGACATACCAGGAAAAACGCCGCCAGCATTAGCTTGAGGATTCTGAATTATCGGTGGTTTTGGTTCGTTCATGTTTTATCTTCCAATTTCTTTTCCCATTATAACAAATCCGCGATTTTTTTCCAAGTCTCACGCTGATCTTGCCTTTTTTGTTCGTACTTTTTACCCAAATTTTGTCGCTTCTCTCTCTCCATTTCTTGATAAATAATTAGTCTGAGATAGCTCGCCAGAGTCAAACCAGCCGTTTCCGCTTTTTTGCGCAATTCTCGCTCCACTTCCACCGGAAACGTCAACTTCACTTGTTTACTCATTAGCTCATTTTAAGCAATTTTCAAACAAAAGTCAACTTCTTATCTGTTATAATAAATCGCTCATTTACCAAGGTGTTTACCACCTGTTAGTGTAAACAGAGAAACGAAAACGTCAGCTTTTGCTGGCGTTTTCTGCTTTACTTTGCCAATAAGCTGTCGCTTCTTTCTGCAATTTGATTTTTCTACCTTTAGATAAAGGATAAGCAGTCCAAAGCAAAAAGTATCCCGTTCTTTTCCTCAACACTATCAAAAACCGCCATTCCGAATCTACCAAGCACAAGCTCTTCTCTTTTCCTCTTTGATTTTCCCAACGCAAGCATTCTTCATAATTTTCCAACATAAACTTCAGCCACGGCACAAAACTGCATCTTTCTCTAGAAATCTCGCCATTCTTTTCATTTGCGCTATTACTTGCCAAATGCCAAAAGGTCAGTTCCTTCCCCTGTCTTAAACCATGCTTCAATCGTACTGGGTTTCCTTCCACGATTATATCTGGATCAAACACAAAGTCTTGCCAAAAAATAGCATAAGCTGCCTCAAAAACTTCCGTTTTTGTTTTTTCCTCCGTTGCCAATAGCGACGGCCAGTTCAACATTATTTTACCTGTGCTTTCCAAATTAAATAATTAAACTTTTTTTCCTGAAAAGGTGAACTCGTTGTCAACGGATAGCCCAAATGTCCACGAATTACAGTTAATAATTTTTCCTTCGCCAAACTACTATGCAATTGACGAGCTTGATAGCTTAGCGCTCCTATTAAAATATCTGTCAATTGCACCAAAATCGCTTCATCAGAACGCACCAATTGAATTTTTTTAATCCCGCTGTTTTTACTGCCCGCACTCAAAATCTTTTTCATCACCGGCAACTTTTTATTTCCTAAAGTATCTTTGAGATCTAAAAAAATTTCGTAATTATGCTCTCGATCAAAAAGGACTTTTAGGGACTCAAAGTACATTTTATAATACCACTGATCATGAGTTTGTTCAAAACTTTGATGATCTAGTTTTTCTTTATCCGGAATAATTAAAGCTCGAAAATTCAAACTCGCCTCGCCAAAGAAATAATTTATCAGTTCTACATAAAAATTGACTTTGCTCGGCGACACTTTCGTCCACTTTAATTCGCAAGTCTTTGCCAAAGAATATTTCTTTTTCAAGGTCCAAATCTCTTTTTTTATTCGCGTTAAGGCATTCTTTTCACAGCTTATCGCTCCTAAGACCATTGCCTTCTGACCGTCATGCTCTAAATGACAACTTTCATCTCCATAAATATTGATTTGTGGTTTTGGTTGGTTCATCTTTTTCGTCATAATTCCTCTTATTCACTGACCAACCATTAAATTTTTCACAAAAAAAGAGGCAGTCAGTTCCAGCTCCTCGATCAAAAGTCACCTTCACCTTATGACTGCCCCTTTGCATGTGAAGGTAAACCATTGATCGAGGAACTACTCTTATTTTAGCATAAAAAATTGAAATGCAAGCCCCAATTTTAGTTTTTCTTATTTTTGCTTTTTTGCCACCTAATTTCTGGATCGCTCGCCAGCAAAAACTCTCCTAAAAATTCTTCATCGTCTAGATCATTTATCACGAAATAGAGAGTTTTTGCCCCTTCATACGGTAATCCTTCTTCCACTATACCATTTTCTCTCAATATTTTTCTCCCCGTTTGTGTTTCTTTAATAAATAATTGATTATCGCAAATTAAACCAATAAATTTACCATTTAGATAAACTCCATAATCACCAAACATTTTTCTCAAGGAAATTTCTCCCGCCCTTCTTAATTGTTCGCGCACATATTCGGCAAAATCAGCTTTCGTGGCCATAAAATTAATTTCCCATTTTCACTATAGTCAGTATCCTTTTGTCAGTTTTATCTCTTCTATAAGAAGGCAAATCCATTCTTGACCACGTATCTATCTTATCATCGCTAATTTTTTCAATTTTCCCGCCCATTTTTACAATCTGCATTTTAACTTCTGCCGCTAAATCAACTTGCCACGTTCCCTCGTCACCATTTTGTTTTTTTTGCGCAAATTGTGCCGCCACTTCTTCGCCCGTGATGAAACTTTCACTCCCGATTCTCGGTCCCAAATAAAACCACATTTTCTCCGGTTTCGCTCCCCATTCTGCCTGCATTTTTATTATCACTTTTGGCACAATTTGCACCACCACCCCTCGCCAGCCCGCGTGTACCGCCGCCAATATCTTTTTCTCACTTTCATAAATTATCACCGGCAAACAATCAGCCGTCTTAATTACCAAGTTCAAATCGCGTGTTTTCGTTATTAAAGCATCCACCTCTTCCATCCATTTTCCTCCATTACTATCATCCACGACTGTCATTTTATCTTCATGCACTTGCCTCATCAAAACCACCTTTTTCTCTTCCAAATTCAAATCCCGCAGCACTTTATCTATTTTTTCCAAATTTACACCTTTGGTAATAGTTAGTTCCACCTCATCTTTAAAAATTTTTTCTTTAGTTAGTATTTCTGTCGGCATTATTAGCAATCATATCACAAAAATCAACTCGCAATAAGAGCAGGCCCAGAGGGAATCGAACCCCCGTTAAAGGTTTTGGAGACCTCTGTACTACCGCTATACGATGGGCCTTCTTTTCATCGTCTCTTCTTATTATAACCGAAAAATTTTACTTGACAATCATTGAAAAAAGGTTAAACTGCTTCTTAGCATTTTAATTAATAGAAAGGTTACATGACCAATTCTCATTTACACGTTTTAGAACATCCGCTTATTTCCGATTGCCTCAAGCATCTTCGTGATCAAAATGTGAAAATTGATGAGTTTCGCCATTATTCCAATCAGCTCTGTCAAATTTTATTTTTAGACGCCATCGATGACGTTGAAACTACTACAGTTGAAATTCAAACTCCTCTTGTTACCACCGGCGCGCGCAAACTCGCCTGCCGCATTATCGTCGTCCCTGTCTTGCGCGCCGGTCTCGCTATGCTTTTTGGTGCCCTTGAGCTTTTACCAAAAGCTCAAGTCGGTTTCGTCGGCATGCAACGCGATGAAAAAACCGCTCAAGCTACTGAATACTATTGGAAATTTCCAGAAATTCTGCCAGAACATACCGTTGTCGTTACCGACCCTATGCTTGCCACCGGCGGCTCTCTTTTACACTTATTAAGAGAAATTGCTCCCTTCCAACCTAAAAAAATCAAAGTTGTTTGTGTTATCGCTGCCCCAGAAGGTATCGCTGCCATTCAAAACGAATTTCCAGATGTAGAAATTTACACCGCCGCAGTCGACGATCGTCTCAATGAACATAAATACATTGTTCCGGGATTAGGTGACTACGGTGATCGTTACTTCGGCACTTAGAAACTTGTCACCTTCTTGTTCACAAAAATTAAACTTTACTTTTACTTTCACAGTGAGTTGTCTTTTTTAATTATAAAATTAGAACTTCTTTTCTTTAATTGTCAGTTATTTTTTTCATTTATAAAATCAAAACCACGCTTTTCTGTCTCCGCAGTCAGGACTTTTGAGGACCTTTAGGGACTTTTAGGGACCACGACTTATTTAATCTCAATTTTTATTTTTCTCTCCACCTCAATTCCCTTACAAATTCTGAGCAAAGATCTTCATTACATCTAGAACCACGATTTTTTCGCTTTGCGAAAAAATCTCTTCATTTCCCGTCGTATTAGTCACCACTAGTTCTTTAATCGGCGACGCTTGAATTCTCATTAATGCCTTTTCATCAATTGGCGCGTGCGTCACTGCCGCATAGACCTCAGCTGCACCGCGCTCCTCCAATGCCCGCGCCACATCCACCAACGTTCCTGCGCTTGTTGTAAAATCGTCTACCACTACACATTTTTTACCCTTTACCTCTCCCACGATTTCCAAAATTTCCGCATCTCCATTCAGCTCCGGTCTGTTTTTATCACCAATGGCGCAGGGCCACCCCAATGCCGCCGCATATTTACGTGCTTGCTTGGCAAAGCCAGCATCAGGAGACACGATCACTGCGTCTGATAAATTTTTAGCTTTTAGATAATCCACAATTACCTTCATCGCACTCAAATTTTCTACTGGAATTTGAAAAAATCCCGGGATAGACGGTGAATGCAAATCCATCATTAATACTCTATTTGCTCCCGCTACTTGCAAGCAATCAGCACAAACTCTCGCTCGCAACGATGTCAACCCTTCTTCTTCCTGTTTATCGGCTTTTGCATAAGAAAAAAACGGTATCACCACGGTGATTTTTGCTGCATCACCTCTTTTAAGAGCATCCAACCAAAAAAGCAACTCCAAAAAATTCTCACTCGCTTTTTTTCCCCAGATTGTTTGTACTACCACCACTTCTTCGCGATGCACTTTTTCTCCGGTTTGCACCAAAATATTACCATCAGGAAAATATTCCGTCAGACCCCTCACTAATTCTCCTCCACTTTCTCGCGCCAATTTTTCTGCCAAACCAATACTAGTTTTTCCAGCAAAAATTTTTCTTTTTATCATAATCGTCATTGTATCATTTTTTTCTCCACTTTGTTCAACTTTTCTCTTCTTTAACAACATGGCGCTGTTAACTTGCAGTTAACAGCGCCAGCTCTTTCATCTTCATTTTTTTATTCGTCTGTTTCCCCCAATTCTTCTATATCTCCACTAAAACCATCATCTAAATCTGGATCAATCAAGATTTTATCTTGAATATTGGTTTCTTTTACCAACACTTCTTCAGTTTCAATAACTTTTCCATTCTCATCAATGTATTGTAAATCGCCTTGATTAATTCTTTGCAAAAAGCTCACTTTTCCAGAATCAAAAGTCAAAGTGACTCTGTTCTTTTCTTTATCCTCACTCCATTTGCCATTTTGCAACTCGATTTGAGTTGCTGTCGCTTCATAACCATCATTATAAATAAAAGTTCCATCAGCATTGAAGAAAAGAATTTTTTCTTTATTGCCAAAAAGTTCTGCTCCTTGCAATTCTTCTGGCAAAGGATTTTCTGTTGGTTCCGGTGATGCTATCGCAGTCACTATTTTTCGCTCTTGTCTCGATTGCACAAACCCAAAAATAGACACAATTAAAAATACCACTGCCACTGCTACTACTGACCATAATAAAAACTTTTTATCTTGAGATAATTTTGGCGTTTGTTTTTTTATCTCTTTATTATTTTTCATTTAATCCTTTCAGTTTCTTTTTTAATTCTTCCATTGTCAATTTTTCCTGTGTTTCGTCATCGCGACCACGCCAGCTTACCGTTCCATCTTGCATTTCCCCATCGCCCACAATTAACATCACTGGGACTTGTTCTACTTGAGCATCACGGATTTTCGCCGCCAATCTTTCGCTTCTTTCATCTACCTCTACGCGAAAATCCTCACTCGTCAATTCTCCCGCCACTTTCTTTGCATAGTCACTGTGTCTGTCTGCAATTGGTAAGACTTTTACCTGCACTGGCGCTAACCAAGTCGGCAATCTCCCCGCATAATGTTCCAGCAAAATTCCAATCATCCGCTCATAAGAACCAAAAATAGCTGCATGAATCATCACTGGCACTTGCACTTTTCCCTCTTGATCAATATATTCACAATTAAAACGTCCTGGCAATTGGAAATCCAATTGAATCGTCGCCACTTGCCACGATCGACCTAAACTATCATTAATATTAACATCAATTTTTGGTCCATAAAAAGCACCATCTTTTTCTTTTAAGTCATACTCAATATTTTTCTTTGTCAATACTTCAATTAAATTTGCTTCCGCTTTATTCCAAGTCTCAATTTCACCCATAAAGTCATCTGGACGAGTCGACAAAAAGTATTTTGGTTGTACTCCCAAACGTGCATAATATTCTTGTACCATTTGTAAAAGTCTATCCACTTCTTCCAAAATTTGATCTTCTCTAATCAATAGATGAGAATCATCTTGAGTAATTTCTCTCACTCGAAACAAGCCATTTAGCTCCCCAGATTGTTCATTTCGGAAAACATGCCCAATTTCAGTATATCGAATTGGTAAATCCCGATACGAACGTTGTCTTGTTTGATAAATCTTGATATCAAAAGGACAATCCATTGGTTTCATGCAATAAGTTTCCTTATCTACATCAAACACAAACATGTCATCTTTGTAATGATCCCAATGACCAGATGTTTCCCACAATATAGATTTAGCCATTTCCGGTGTTTTAATTTTTTGATAACCGTATTTTTTTCTCAACCCTTGACCAAAATTCTCCAAAATATCCCAGATTGCCAATCCTTTTGGATGCCAGAAAACTGCTCCTGGACTTTCCGGATGAAAAGAAAACAGATCTTGTTCTTTGCCAATTCTTTTGTGATCCCGCTTTTTTGCTTCTTCCAACCAGTTTAGATATTCATCCAATTCTTCTTGGCTCGAGAACGCTGTACCATAAATTCTGGTCAGTTGCTGACGATTCTCATCTCCTCGCCAATAAGCTGCTGCCACTCGCAATAGCTTGAAAGCCTTGATTTCAGCCACTTTTTCCACGTGTGGACCTTTACACAAATCAATGAAATAGCCGGCTTCAAAGGCGCTTTCAAAGTCAAATTGCGCGATTTTTTGCCGATCCAACTCAGCATTTTTCACCGCTGGCGCCAAAGAATAAAGCGTCACTCTCTCATCATTCGCCAGCTCATGCAAAATTTCTTGTTTATATTCATTTTTAGCAAAAAATCGCGCCGCTTCCGGTAAATCCACTACAATCTCCTTCATCGTCCAGCCAGCTTGGATTACCTTTTTCATCATCTTTTCCCATTTCCCAAATTTTTCTGCCGTTATTTCCACCTCTGGAGCTTTTTCAAAATCAAAATAAAAACCATTTTCAATCGCTGGTCCCATTGCCATTGTAATTTTATCCACCCCAATGTCACTCAAAATTGCATAAGTTAAAACATGCTCCGCGCTATGACGAATTTTTTCCAAAATCAGATTTTTTTCTTGCATACTGATTCTATTATACCACCTCAAAATTGTTCTTTTCTTCCGCTTTCACTCGCTTAGAAAAAAACGTCTCTTACATTAATCTCTTCACCCTAGCCACCTTCTCACTTTACCCCTCTTTTTCACTTGCATTTTCTCCTTAATTGCGCTAAACTTATAGCCAGTTAACTTTTTTATTTTATGTGGTCAATTAGGTCCAATCTTTACTATTTTTTTCTTCAAAACGGCTTTACTCTCGCCGACGAACTTTTATTAGCTTTACTTACCTTTTTCATCGTTTTTTCTTTCCTCAGTCTTTGTCGCTTAATTTTTGAAATTATTTTTACTCAATTAGAAAACCGTTTTCAAAACGGTCGCTTCAAAATTTGGCTTAGCATCGCTGATAATCTGAGTTACCTCTTTATTTTTCTGACCGCACTTTTTACCGCCAGTTTTTGCTTTTATCTCTCACCAGCCATTAGCAAGTTTTTCGACGGCATTTATATTTTTATCCTCGTTTTCGTTGTCATTAATTTCATTCGTGAATTTCTCAGCAACTCTGTCCGTATTTTTCTCATGAGTAAAAGCAATGTCTCCAAAGAAGCTATTAAAACCGCCATTAATTTTACCGACGTAGTCAGTCTAATTGTTCTCTGGATTCTCGTCGTGCTTATCTTCTTACAATTTTCAGATTATGATGCTCAAGCTTTACTTGGCGGTCTTGGAATTGCCTCTGTTATCGTTGCTTTTTCCTTTCAAAATACTCTTAAAGATGTTTTTGCTTTCTTTTCCATTTATATCGATCGTTCTTTTGCTGTCGGCGATTATATCGTTTTTGACGACGTGGAAGGCACCATTAAAGAAATCCGTCTTCGAACCACTAAAATCACTGCTCTCAAAGGTAACGACATTATTATTCCTAATGACAAAATTACTTCTGGTATCATCGAAAATTACAATCGTTTGCCGCGCCGGCGTGTTTCTATTAATTTTACCTTAGAGCCAAACCTATCACCTCAAAAAAGCAAAGATTTCGTCGCTCAACTTTACGACAATCTTATTGGTGACACTACTTTTACCGAAAAACTTGACATTCGTTGCGTCACTCTCGACGAGATCACCGATCAAGGTCTCCGTTTCAAAGTCATCTACTATTTTCACGGCAGTAGTTATATGGAGCATCTCCAATACAAAGAAAAAGTCAATCTCATCATTCTTGAAACTCTAGAAAAAAACAAAATCTCTCTTGTCCAAATTCCCATTTTGAAAAACTAGTTTTTCAGTTTCCTTTCTCTTTCCTTCCCAGCCACGCTCCGACTTATATCAATTTTACCGTTTATCGTCATCCTTTTCACTCTTCTAATCCACTTTCTTATAGTTTCCCTTCATGACATTTCACATCTTAGAAAACAATTAATTTATTTTTTCTGCTTTTCATGCACACATTTACTACGAAATCCATCTTAAAATCAAAAGCTTTGTCACATTTTCATGCTCACGGTTGTATTAGCTGTCCTCTTCTTCTTCAAAAAATTCACTAAAAAAAATCTCTCATTACTCACTCTTATTTTATTAGACCGTCTCCTTTACTCTTCTTTCATTCACAGCCAATTTCTACTTGCTATCTGCAGACGAAATCTTATCTTGTTACTAGTGTGCACCTAATCGGTCGCGCCTCCGCTTTATTAGCTGCATTCACACTCGCCTCTGTTCCCAAATCTACTGCATACGCATTTTCAGCATCAGCATTCGCACTTGTCCAATAGCTCTGAATTTCTCCTTGTCCTAGCAAAGTTTTTGCTGCCACTGCTTTTCCAGCATATATACCATTAAAGTTGCCGCCTTCAGTAAAGAAGCTAACTGAATCCACCGCCGTCGTCAACGTCTTCAAATCACCATTACCGTCTGCATCCGCCATTGGCAATCTCCAGCCGCTTGGACACAAATCATTATTTGCTGTTGGTTGAACGTTTGCACCCGCATAACCATCTTCACTCTGCACCGCTGCCGCCCAGTTATAAAGATAACCATAATTAATATTTGCCGGATTATCACGACAGTCACCTACTAAAGTTGCTGTTCCTCCTGGCATATTTAGACCATTACTTGTCGTCGCTGTCACATTCTCTGCACTATTAGCTTCTCTCATTGTAGACTTATCAATACAATAGTCATAACCTGCAGCCAAACCACCGCCATAGCTCAAATTATCTACCATCCAACACTTACCATCAGCAAATTTTCTCACTTCATACAATTTTCCATCTCTTTCATCCATGAGATAATAAGCATTCAGATATTGATTTTCACTCTTCTTACCATAAGCATTAGAATAATCATCTCCAGTTACTTCTGGCCAAGCTCCGCAATCAACTTCTCCAAAACTTTGTAAGCTCGGCACAGTTGCTGCCGCATCACCAATAACTCGAATATAATTACTCGCATTTGCCACTGTGCTTGACTGATATATTGGTGCGTAATAAGAAACATAATAGTCAGTGGTTATGCTTTGATTATTATCCAAATTAGTAATTGTCACTTTTTGTGGTCCAATCAAAGCATTATTTTCTTTGCTAAAACCTAAATCTACCATCGGAATCACAAACTCAAACGCCGTTTTCTCAGTTGTAGAGGATTTCACTCTTACAGTCTGGCTTGTCACTTGTTCTCCGTCATCCATAATTTGCAATTTTACTGCATAATTATAAACCTGGCCAGTTTTGTCTAAAGCACCATTAATTTTCAGACTTTCTTCAAATGGATTCACTGCTACACCATTCCAATACATTTCTGCCGCTGTCACTTGATTTTCCATCTCTGGTATCACTGGCGCTCCCACATAGCCATAATCATCGCTATATCTCGCTTGACCATTGGTGCTAGAAATCGCACATACATTCAAAGTATGAACACCGTCTGGCTGCGTCTCCTTCAAATTGGTCCCAGAAGTAATTGTATGTCCATTAGCACAAGCGCTGTTAAGTTCGTCATCCCACAAATAAGCAATTCTAGTAATTTCTCCTCTTGCCACTTCTGCTGTCACAATAATATCTTGAGAAGCTGACGCCTCAGGAATCGGCGCTGTTACTTGCAAATTCGGAATCGCCACAAAAGGCACTTTCACTTCACTGCTTTCATAGTTTGCCACATTCCCAGCCTTATCAGCCACCGACCATTTATATTGATAGCATTCATCGCCCACAAAGTTTGTTGCCACCGCTATATTAGGATAAGTACCAGTATAAGCTTGGGTCGTCCATTGATTGTAATCAGTACATTCTCCACTGCTCAAGGTCCCGACTCGTTTTGCTAAAGTCCGACTGCTTGTTCTCACTCCAGATAGGGAGTCAATACCATCATTAACTGTCAAATTCAAACTCTCTGTCCACATATTAATGTTTTCTGAAGCGATTGTGATTGATCCATTTTCTGGTCCCGTCTGGTCAAAATAAATATTGATTGGTCCGTAAGTATTTGACCACACATTTGTATTACCAGCTTTATCATATACTGTACCAGTGGCTGTATAATGACCCTCTGCTAAAGTAGTAAAATCAAAATCCTTGAAATAAGTTTTATTCTCGACTGCTCCTGTTGTTGCAGTTAACACTGCTGCCCCTGTCGCATCAAACAAATTCCACGCGGCTCTGTCAATTCCAGAAATATTATCACTCACATTGTAAATCGCCGCTCTAATCGTAGTCTCCTTACTATAGATAGTATCATCAGCTGATAACACCACTGGCGCTACTGCATCCACATTGCTTACTGTTATCTCGCAGACCCCCACTGCCTCCATATCATCTTTCACCCACACCTTGTAAGTTCCATTCTGCGTAATATTTCGAGTTGAAGTTACTCCAAAGTCGGTCGTTCCCGAAGTCCAAGAGAGAGGCTGATCAGCCAAATTCCCCGTTGCTGAAGTCACTGTCAAAACAGCACTCTTTGCCCATCCAGTCGCAGGGTTCTCCGTAATTGTACAGCTTGGTGCCTGTCTCACTGTTGCTGAATACGTTGCGTTCAAATTCGCATTGGCAGCATTCACAGTGATTACTGCTGACCCCGCTGTTAATGGCGTTACTGTTAAAACTTTATTTTCAACACTGCAGCTAGCCACCGCTTGACTACTGCTACCACAAGTCAAAGTTCCATAATTATCACCCACAATACTGACTTGAGCGCTATCTCCACCGGCATAAATAATACCACTTGTAGGATTCAAGGCTAGGCTCGCTTTCATAATTATCACTTCTGTCCAATAGTAAGAATATCTACCCGCGCTATCTTTTGTAAAGACATAAATAGTTTTTGGCGTCGTTGTTGGCGTTACTGTCAAATTAGAAGCATCTGTTTTCACACCTTCAGCGCTAGTCGCATAAGCATAACCAGAAACTCCAGATTGTCCATCTGCTCCACCTGCAAAAGCCAAATACAATGGTGTATCGTCAGTCATATAAATTGTTCGAACTACATTGTTTGTATTACCATCAATTGTCGCCACCGTTTGACCACTTGCATTATTTTCTTTTACCGTTACCGTTGGCGTTACTTCTGGAGAAGTTGTATCCACCATTACTGTGCAAGTATCAGAATATCCCGCATTACCCACCTTATCCACCACCATCACTCTATAAGAGTAGCAACCTGAAGCCATTGGATTTTGTCGTAAAGAAGTTATATAAGGATTACTCACATTAGCAAATTCTCCACTTGTGCTACAGGAACCATTTGACCACCCTCCACTCTTAACTTGAAAATAAGAGCCATTACGATTAATGCCAGAACCAGTTTCAATCACATTCTGATAATTAGTAGTGATAGTAAAATCACCATCGATTGAATAATCACTTGGGCAGGCAATTGTCAAACCCGTTGGCGCTGTATTATCAACCACTACTGTATAATTATCTGTAGTAGACAAATTAGCATTATTGTAAGCCGTTATAGTTTGCAACCCCGCAGAAGCCGACGCTGTTACTGGAATCGTGTAAATTTGCGCATATGGACTAATAGTATCATTTGTATCAATTTTCGGCGAGAAAATATCAATACCAGGGAAAGTAACTTTATTAATTCCAGATTGAGCATCAGCCGCTGTCGCTGTCACTGTATAACTTTGTCCAGTTGTCGGAGTTTTATAATATAAAGCACTAGCCGTCGCATCATAATAAATATTACTCGAATTCGTGGAAATATTAATTGCCAAAGTTGGCGGAGTTGTATCAATCACCGCTTCCGGCGAAGTACAAACCGTCGTGTTTCCAGCATTATCTTCAATTAATACCGTACAAGTTTCTCCGTCAGTATTTGCATTACATGTTCCCCCGGCCGTTTTAATTTTTGATACAGCATCAGTTGAGCCACTCAAAGTCATTACCGCTGTCACCCCATTCGTGTTCTGTTCCCATGTTCCGCATACTGGCGCGGTTTTATCAAGTTTTGCCTGACACGCAGAAGTAACACTACTTACTAACTCCGTTGCGTTGACGTTATAAGCTCTAGCATAATAGCTCGTACCCGTAGTTTCTGCGCTTACCGTAATTGTGTTGCCCACTGTTGTCGGATTATTCGTAGTTCCATAATAATAGCCCACCGTTCCCGCTCCAGACAAACTGCTTCCCGCAATATTCAAAGTAAAGTTATTTTTGTGCCAAGCTCCGCAAGCAATACTATCAGAAGCAGTTATCGTTGGCGTCGTCGGTGTACCATAGACAGTTAATAAAGCTGTCGTCGAAGTTACGCTTCCTTCTCCATTTGTCACTACCACATAATAATATTTACCGTTAAGTAATGTCTTCATATTGGCAGCCGTAATTACATAATTAGCAGCAGTGGCTCCAGTAATCACCGTTCCGCCAACAGTTGAGTTAGTATTATTAGAATACCATTGATAGGTCAAATTGGTACCAGACGCAGTCACGCTAAACCCTCCCGTTTCTCCTGCGTTCACATTTAATGCTTGTGGTTGAGCCGTAATTTCTGCTTCTACATCATTGATGGTCAACACCCCCGTGGTATAAGAGATATTGTAGTTGGCAGTTACATTGGTTGTCCCACTGTAAATAGTTGCTGCACTTGGAGTAATAGTACCAGTTCCTGCATTAGCAGTACTGGCAGTTAAGGTCACACTGTTGAGTGTTTGACCAGAGACTGCATTAGTTAAAGTTGCTTGAGCTGTACCAGTGGCAATAGTATTGCCATAAGTAATAGTTTGTGCTTTGGCAGTTACTGTGGCTGCTTTCTTTCCAATTGTACAGCTTAATGTCTTTTCCACTTCTCCATCAGAGAAAGTGTAGTTAGTAGCAGCTGTGACTGTCACCGTATACGTATTGGCATCTTTGCCAGTATTGTTGGTATAGGCAACATTTGCACCACCTGCTGCCAAAGTTTGATTTTCTCCATTGTAAGTTAAGGTATTACATGAACCGGTCGTAGCAGACGCAGCACTCACAATTGAGAAAGTTTTACTGGTATTAGTTAAAGTATAGTTAGAAGCTTTTGCTCTTCCACCAGTTACACTTTCCAAAGTTGCCACCGCTGTGTATGAAGCTCCTACATTCACTTTAGTTGTTCGAGATAAGACCAAAGTTTCTCCAGTTACTCCAGATGCTGCTGTTGGCACTGGTGGTTTGGCACTTCCATCATAGGTATATTCATCATCTGCATCCCAGACGACCGCTACTGATTTAGCTGCGATACTCCAACTTGCTGTCTTTGCCACTGTCGTCCCATCGCTCCAAGCATAATTAGCTTCAGGCGTAACAGTTGCTGTATA
>CAYVKW010000005.1:0-35726 GCA_964452285.1 uncultured Pseudomonadales bacterium
AGCTGGGATTCTGATGAGTAAAAAGACTTATACTAATTTTCAAGAAAAATGGGGCGAGGTGACTTTAACAAAAGTATTAGATGCAGTTTTAAATGGCGATTTGCTTTTGGGCTATACTAATCCTTACGCGAGTAGCACAGGATTAAATATCCTTACAGCAATGTTGCAAGCATTTGATGGCGAGAATCCTTTGAGCATGAAAGCGACAGCAAAATTGGAAGCTTTCCAAGCAAAAGTGCCGCCAGTTGCTTACACAACGGCGCAAATGCGCGAAAGTGCGAAGAATGGAGTTCTAGACGCGATGATTATGGAATATCAAGCTTATATCGTAGAAACGAGTTTAAGCGATTATGTTTTTACTCCATTTGGAGTAAGACATGATAATCCGGTCTATGCTCTTGACGGATTGGAAGATGACAAGCTACAAGTACTCACGATGTTCTGCCAATATTGTTTGGAAAATCAGGCGCAAAAAGACGCTGCTCGCTATGGCTTTAATGCTTTAAATGAGTATGCTGGTGAAGAATGTATCTTAACTGGAACCCAGCTTTTTGCGGCGCAGCAGATCTGGAAAGAAAACAAAGATGGCGGACGACCGGTAGTAGCAGTCTTTATAGCCGATGTTTCTGGAAGTATGGATGGTTCACCTTTGCGCGAGCTAAAAACTTCATTGACGAATGCCGCTGAGTATATTGGCGAAAACAATTATGTAGGCCTAATTAGCTATGCTAATGATGTCTATATTAATTTGCCAATTGCTAAGTTTAACGGTCAACAACAAGCATATTTCAATGGAGCGGTTAAAGATTTATCGGCTAGTGGTGGCACTGCAACTTATAATGCAGTCTTACAAGGAATTAAAATGCTAATGGACAAGAAGCAAGAGATACCAGAAGCCAAATTGATGTTGTTCGTTCTAAGCGACGGAGCTCAAAATAATGGTTACAGTCTGAGCCAAGTAGAAGCAGTGATACGAGCTTTTTCTATACCTGTACACACCATTGGCTACAATGCAAACTTAGATGAACTAAAAAAACTATCTGATATCAATGAAGCGTCTAGTACCAGCGCTGATGAGAACAATGTGGTCTACAATCTGAGGAATTTGTTTAATTCGCAAATCTGAAGTCGTTTGGATTAAAGAAGATTTAACCCGCGGTGTTTACACCGCGGGTTTTCTGATTTTCGTGGACAATTTTAATGGGCAAAAAAGAAAATTTTAGTTATTAGACAATAAAAAAGATTAGTGGAATATTTAATTAACTGATAACAATAAAAGAAGAATTTAGACAAGTGGCCGTGCTATAATAACTGATCATGACAAAAAAAGATTTACTAGTAACAGACTTGACACAAACGCCGGATTTTCCCAGTTGGGAAGAAAAAATAGCCGATTTTTGGGAAGAGGAGAAGATTTTTGAAAAAACTTTGGAGAAAACCAAAGACGGCGAGCCGTGGATTTTTTACGATGGGCCGCCATTTGCAACAGGTCTTCCCCATTATGGTCATCTAGTGGCAAGCACGACTAAAGATGTGTTTCCGCGTTTTCAAACAATGTTGGGGCGATATGTGCGACGAGTGTGGGGTTGGGATTGTCACGGTTTACCAATTGAAAATATTGTCGAAAAAGAACTGGAGCTAAATAACCGAAGAGACATTGAAGACTTAGGCGTAGATAAGTTTTGTGATAATTGCCGTGGAAAAGTGATGACTTATGCTCAAGATTGGAAAAAGACAATCAAAAGATTGGGACGATTTGTGGACATGGAAAATGATTACAAAACTATGGATGTGGATTTCATGGAAAGTGTCTGGGGAGTGTTTAAGAGTTTGTGGGACAAGAAATTGATTTACAAAGATTACAAACCGATGCACATTTGTCCGCGCTGCGGGACGCCGTTGTCGAACTTCGAGGTGACGCAAGGATACAAAGAAATTACCGATATATCCGTATTTGTGAAGTTTGCGTTGCAAGATGTCAAGGACTTGGGAATAGAAAAGCCAGCGGCGATGTTGGCTTGGACAACAACGCCGTGGACTTTGCCGGGGAATTTTCTGCTGGCAGTCAATCCGAATGCTGAGTACAGCGTGGTCGAGGAAGAAAATTCTGATGAATACCTCATCATGGCGAGTGAAAGAATTGCGGGTGTATTTGGCGAGGCGGGAAAAAATTATGAGGTAAAAATGACTTTATTGGGATCTGAATTGACTGGGCGAGTGTATGAGCCAGTTTTCCCCTATTTTGCCGAGACTGAAAACGCTTTCCGAGTAGTCGAGGCAGATTTCGTGACAATGGAAGATGGTACAGGCGTGGTGCATATAGCGCCAGCGTATGGAGAAAATGATTTTGCAATTGGCAAAAGGGAGGGTTTGCCGATAATACATCATGTAGACTTGAGCGGACGTTTTGCCAAAGAAGTGACAGACTTCGCGGGAATGGAAGTGCGAAAAAAACTTGACAATGAAAAAGAAGCGCAGGCAGCAGACATTGAAGTGATTAAATATCTAGCAGCAGCAGGTAAACTCTGGCGGAAACAAAAAATTAAACACAGTTACCCTCATTGTTGGAGATGCGATTATCCGCTGCTTAATTATGCGACCGCTAGTTATTTTGTGAAAGTGACGGCGCTTAAAGATGAATTACTAACAAATAATCAAAAAATAAACTGGCAACCAGAACATTTAAAAAATGGACGTTTTGGCAAATGGCTGGAAGGAGCGCGCGATTGGGCGATTTCGCGCAATCGCTTTTGGGGTACACCGTTGCCATTATGGGCGAGCGAAGAGGGCGATTTTTTGTGCGTGGGCAGTAAAAAAGAGCTAGAAGAACTAAGTGGACAAAAAATCGCTGATTTGCACAAACCGTGTGTAGATAAAATCGTGATCGAAAAAGATGGTAAAAAGTACCGGCGAATCAGTGAAGTTTTGGATTGTTGGTTTGAAAGCGGCAGTATGCCGTATGCGAGTGCAAAGAATTTCCCGGCTGATTTCATTTCTGAGGGTCAAGATCAAACACGAGGCTGGTTTTACACTCTACATGTGCTGGCGACAGCGCTCAAAAATGAACCGGCTTATAAAAATGTACTAGTGAATGGAATTGTGCTGGCAGAAGACGGAAAAAAGATGAGCAAGAAATTGCACAATTATCCTGAACCAGAAAAGATTTTCAATCAATATGGAGCTGATGCACTGAGACTATACTTAATGACGTCGCCAATAATGAAGGCGGAAAACTTAAATTTTGATGAAAAAGAAGTGGGAAGACTGCGACGGCAAGTGGAAGTAATTTTGTGGAATGTGTATGCGTTTTGGCGGCAAGCAGGCGGAGAAATCGACGAAGTCAAAGAAAGTGATTATCCACGCTTTGAAGAATTGCCGCTTTTAGATCAAGGTCTTAAAAGAGCGCAAATGTGCCTAATAACTGAAGTGACGGAAAGTTTAAAAAATTACGAAGTCATCAAAGCGGGAAAATTACTCATTGATTTTGTCGATGAACTATCTACCTTTTACTTGCGCTTGTCGAGAGAGAGAATAAAAAATAATGCTTATTCACGCGCAATTTTGGGCGAGACGTTGCTGGTGTTAAGTAAATTGTGGGCGCCAATAATGCCGTTTTTGGCGGAACTTTTGTATCAAAATGTGGGGGGAAAATTGGAGTCGGTACACTTAGAAAATTGGCCGCACGAAAACGCGGAGCAAGTTACAAATGGGGCTGATACTAAAATTGCGCTGCTAAAAGAGATTTTAGAATTGGGACGAAGTGAAAGAAAAGCAACCGGGATTCGATTGCGGCAGCCTCTAGCAGCAGCGAAAATTAAAATGCCAGAAGCAGCAATAAAAGTAATAAGCGAAGAAATGTTAACAATAATAAAAGATGAATTGAACGTCAAGAAAATTATTTTGGGAGCAAACGAAAAAATGAAAATTGACTTTGACACCGAATTGACGCTGGACCTCAAAAACGAAGGACAGGCGCGAGAAATAATGCGAGAAATTGCCGCCGAAAGAAAAAAACTGGGTTTGCAGGCAGCTGACGATTTTACTTATGCAGTCAAAGAAATTCCGACTGGTTGGCAAGATGAAATTGAAAGAAGAACGAATACCAAACTGAAATTAAGTTGAAAAAGTGACTAGAAATCTGGTAAAAGATTATTTAAAAAAAATTTAGCAGAGGAACTGGTGACGGTGAGTAAATTGTGCTAAAATGAAGGCAGTCAAAATTGATGAATAATTAATAAAAAAGGCGCAAATTGAGATAATGAATAGTTAATGAAACAAAGTGAAAGCTAAATTCAAAAAAATGACAGAAGGAAAAAGGGGAGAATCTCAAGCGTTGATGATCGTGAAACAAAAAAAGCAAAAACATAAATTCCCTTGGACAGAATGGAACTGGGTGCTAATGGGAATACTGACGACGTTAACAATTGCTAATGGATATTTTTGGTGGGGAAGTAGAAAGACACGGGCGGTCCAGGAAATAACGACGACGGAAAAAGTAGCCTGGCTGCTGCCGGCGCAAGAGCAGGCGCGCGCAAAAAGCGGGCAAATAGAAACGCCAGAAGTAAACGCGCGCGCTGCACTAGTAATGGATATAAAAACAAAGCAGATTTTGTTTGCCAAAAACAAAGATGAACTAGTTTATCCCGCCTCGACGACAAAAATAATCACAGCGCTAACGGCGCGCGAATTTTATACCTTAAACGAAGACCTCCTCATTTCAGGTCAAGATTTAAGTGATGGCAATCCCCTAGCCCTAAAAGTGGGTGAGAAAATTCGCGTCGACACATTGCTCAAAGCTTTATTAATAGAATCCAATAATCAAGCAGCAACAATCCTAGCTAATCATTATCCAGGTGGGAATTTGAATTTCGTGACGATGATGAATCAAAAAGCGATCAAATTAGGACTGAAAAATAGCTACTTTACTAATCCTCAAGGATACGATAATGCGCAGCAGCAAGCGACGGCTTTTGATTTAAGCATCGCAGCGATGGAACTGTTGCGCGACCAATATTTAGCAGAAATTGTCAAGCAACGAGCTTTAACCGTGAATGATGCTAATGGAAAAATATTTCAGTTAAACAATACTAATCAATTATTGGCTAAAAATAATTTAGGTTGGACAGCTTTGGGAGTCAAAACAGGCACAACCAGTTTAGCTAAAGAAGTGCTAATTTCATTAATCAAAAAAGATGAAACAGAGCTGTTGATAGTTGTGTTTGGGGCGGAAAATCGTTATAATGAGGTAATCAAACTAGCAAATTTTTCCTGGGATAACTTTACTTGGGAAAAATTGGAATTATGGCAAAAACTAAATCAACCTTTAATTTAACCAATTTTATGGATCAAGTCAGAACTGGCTTGGGGATTTTTGCGGTAGTGATAGTAACGATTATTTTCGTACAGACAGTGGTCAGAATTTACAAAAATTTTCAAGCTGGTCTAACTACAGCTGACACAGGAGTGGAGTTGCCAACGCCAGATTTTGCTTTTGGAGCGATGCCAAAAATAAATTTTCCAGTGCAAGAAAACAATGTCAAGCCAAAAAGTTATCAGTTGGCAGTCGCGGGAGTTAATCAAGAAAACAATGTGGGCTGGCCAAATTTCGGAGAGATGTCTAGCTTAATAACAAAAGAAGATGGAAGACTGTATATGATTAATGTATATAAGTTAAATCCAATCAATTTCTCTCTGACAGCGGAACAAAAAGCCCGTAATATCGCAGTTAATTTAGATTTTCCTAATGATCCAAAAATATTGGACGATCAAACTTATCTTTTTTCTTATCCTGGACCACCGCTAAAAGAAAGTTTGGAGGTCAATCTCAAAACGATGTTTGTGACTTTATTAACTGATTATTTATCGGTAGACAATGTTTTTGCTTTAACACAAGCCAGCGGTGATAAGTATATTCCTGACAGAGTGAGCGCGATCGAAGCGGTGAGAAATTTTCTGGCGACGGCGGGAATTTTACCAGATGACTTGAGCGATGGAGCGGCAACAGTGGAATATGCCAGAAGCGTGGGCAGCAAACTAAAACCAGTAACCAGTGTATTAGAAGCAGAATTTATGACAGTTAATTTGCCAAGAGAAGGATTGGCAGGTTTAGTTAATGGAGAACCAACAACTTATAATTTTTATGGACCAGACAATGTCTCTAGTATTTATGCCGCGGTTGGGCGCGCTTACAATAAAGATACGGCGAAGTCTCAAGACGTGGTGGTACAGCTAAATGATTATTATTATCCTTTGGATACAGGAGAAAAAGGGACATATTATCTACGAAATGCGGCAAGCGCTTGGGAAAGTTTGCAAGCAGGAAATGCTTATGTAGTCAATCCTTATCAAGTAGAAACAGCGGTAATTAATAGAGTGGAATTGGGTTACTACGAATCTCACACTGAGCAGGAATTCTTATTACCAATTTATGTTTTCTATGGAGAAAATGGTTTTATGGCCTATGTGCAGGCCTTACATCCAAGCATGATTGCGAACTAATCAAAAAGCGAAGGCAAGAGAAATAAAAGTCTCAAGCATTGAGATAGAAGTTTTTGAGTTATAATAGCCAAAGTATGAAACGAACTAGAATTGCACCGTCGCCAACTGGCATTGCTCATATTGGCACGGCTTGGTTATCTCTTTTTAATTTAGCATTGGCGCGACAAAGCGGAGGGAAATTCGTTTTGAGAATAGAAGACACTGATAGAGCCCGCTTTGTGCCTGAAGCAGAAGCAAAAATTTATGAGGGCTTGAGCTGGCTAGGGATTGATTATGATGAAGGAGGAATTAAAGGCGGACCACATGAGCCATATCATCAGTCAGAAAGACTGGAATTATATCAAAAATATGCACAAGAGTTAATTGAAAAAGGTTGGGCTTATTATTGTTTTGCTACGAAAGAAGAACTGGAAACAATGCGGCGTGATCAAGTGGCGCGCGGCGAATTGCCGCGCTATGACGGACGCTGGAGAGACGCTGACCCAGAGTTGGTAAAAGAAAAGCTGGCAGCTGGCACGCCGCATGTAATTCGCTTAAAAGTGCCAAAGGGAGAAACATTGGCTTGGGAGGACTTAATTCGAGGTAGAGTAGAATTTCAATCAGACGTAATTGACGATCAAGTATTAATGAAAACGGATGGCTATCCGACTTATCATTTGGCGGTGGTGGTAGACGATCATTTGATGCAAATTTCGCATGTTCTAAGAGGAGAAGAATGGATTTCTTCGACGCCAAAGCATATTCTGCTTTATCGGGCTTTTGGTTGGGAAATGCCGAAATTTGCTCATATGCCGCTAATAAGGAACGCTGATCACAGCAAAATTTCCAAACGGAAAAATGATGTTTCAATTTTATCTTATAGAGATAAAGGCTATTTGCCAGAGGCAGTGATAAACTTTATTGCTTTACTAGGTTGGTCACATCCAGAAGGAAAAGAAATTTTTGACTTGAACGAATTTTTGCAAGTAATGGGCTTGTCGAGAGTTCAAAAAACGGGGCCAGTTTTTGATTTAGAAAAGTTAAATTGGTATAACGGATTTTATTTGCGTAAGTTGGTAGAAGAACAAGGCATCATGGAGTTGGCAAAAAAGTTAATGGCCGGAGGGTTTGTACCAACAGGCTGGCCGGTAGAAAAAATGGCGGAGATTTTGCCTTTGGTTTATGAAAGGATGGTGACGTTGGCAGATTTTTCCGATTTAACGGATTTTTTCTGGAATGACCCTGAGGTAGAAGCAGCGTTGTTACTGAAAAAAGGTGAAGTAGAAACGGTAAAGGCACAACTTGATTTGACGAGGGTTTTTTTGGAGGGTATTGCTTGGAATAAAGAGGAGATTGAAAGAGTGATCAGAAAAATTACGGAAGAAAAAAATTATAAAAAAAGTCAATATTTCATGATGTTGCGGGTAGCAGTGACAGGAAAGAAGGCGACTCCGCCGTTATTTGAAACTATGAGCGTATTGGACAAAGAAACAGTATTGCGACGATTGGCGACAGCGAAAGAATCATTATGAGTTTCAGCGGTGCTTTAAACCCAATCAAAACTTCAAGAGTAATGCAACAAGCGCCAAAAAAAATCTCAGTTACTGGCAGCACCATAGTTAATGTAAACAATCGGACAGTGGTGAGCGGGAAACAGGTACAAATGGAGGGGATAACCAAGACAAAAGATAAAATGGAACTAAAAGAATTGATGATTAAAGCAAAGAGTGATGATTATAAAAATAATCCGATTATGGCGAGGCGCTTGCAGCAACAAATTGCCCAAAAAGCGAGCACTTTATACGGAATTAGCGCCAAAAAGATGATGGGCGGCAGTCTGCAGGCTGCAAGCGCCAATAATTTTGGTGGACATAGTTTAAATGACAAAGTTAACGGACGAAACTAGTTTTTTATAATATAATAACAACTGAACGAGATTGAATAAGAAAGGTGATATGACTAAAGTAAAGAAAGCAGTGATTACCGACGCAGGATTTGCTAGCCGCTATTTACCCATTACCAAAACTATTCCTAAAGCAATGTTGCCACTGGGCAATCGACCAATCATGCAGCTGGTAGTGGAAGAATGCGTGGAAGCAGGCATTGAAGAAATTATTATTGTGGCTACGCCAGAGGGAAAACCGATTTACGAAGATTATTTCAATAATAATGTCAATCGCATTCGTAAGCAGCTGGCGAGTCAAGGTAAAGAAGATCGCTATGAACCAGTGCAGCATGTTTTGGATTATCCAAAAATCGTAGTAATTACTCAAGATCCGGCGCTACCTTATGGCAATGGATCGCCAATCGCATCAGCAAAGGATTTTTTGCAAAATGAAGAGGCTTTCCTCGCACTTTATAGTGATGATGTAGTTTTTGGCGAGGAAGGAACAGCGAAAGCGTTAGTGGATGCTTATGCAAAAAATCCTGATGTAGAAGCAATAATTGGCGTGCAAGAAGTAGAGGGCAAGGCGATTGAAAAATATGGAAGTGTGAAATTTAAGAAAGACGGTATCAGCGTGGAGAGAGTAATAGAAAAGCCAAAATACGAAGAGGCGCCATCGCAATTGGCTTCTTATGGTCGTTATTTATTGCGTCCAAGCGTGTTTAAATTCTTAAATCCAGAGGAGACTGGCAAAGATGGAGAGTTGTGGACGGCAGATGCGGTAGACAAACTGACCAAAAAATCGAAAGTGATTACCGCTCGAGCCAAAGGCGTATGGTGGACAACCGGTGATCCTGAAAATTATTTCATGGCGCACTTAAATTATGTCTTGCGTTATGAAAAATATGGCGAAAAAGTGGAAAATTATTGCCAAGAATTTAAGAAGAAGAAATAAAAAAAGAGAGAAAAGCACAACATGTGGAAGTTTCTAGAACAAATTTTTGATGAAAATGCGAAAACACTAAAAAAATATCAGTTGATCGTGGATCAAATTAATGCTTGGGAACCGCAAATAAAAAGTTTAAGCGATAAAAAATTGGCGGAGCAAACGGCAAAATTCAAAGCAATTTTGCGGCAAGAAATGGAAAAAGGTAAAAGTGAAGCTGAAGTACTTGACATGATTTTGCCAGAAGCATTTGCGACAGTAAGAGAAGCGTCTCAAAGAGTTCTAGGAATGCGACATTTTGATGTCCAACTACTGGCTGGAATTGGCTTGCATTATGGCAAAATCACAGAGCAAAAAACTGGTGAAGGAAAAACTTTAACCGTGACTTGCCCACTCTATTTGAATGCGCTAACGGAAAAAGGGGTGCATTTGGTAACAGTAAATGACTATCTAGCAGAGGTAGGTGCAGGCTGGATGGGGGAAATTTATCATTTTTTGGGTCTCAAAACAGCGGTAATTATTCATGACCAAGCAAAAATGTATGATCCCAATTTCCAAAGTGAGGACAGAGGAGATGAAAGATTGGAACATTTTGCGCCAATTACGAGGCAACAAGCATATTTGTGCGACGTGGTTTATGGCACTAATAATGAATTCGGGTTTGATTATTTAAGAGACAATATGGTGCCAAGTCTCAAATCAATGGTACAAAGAACTGATACACCGCATTTTTTTGCGATTGTAGATGAGGCCGACTCGATTTTAATCGATGAAGCGAGAACGCCGTTGATTATTTCGGCGCCAGACAGCGAACCAACGGATAAATATATTAAATTCGCAACGATGGTGACAACTTTGACAAAAGGAACTGACTACGCTTTGGATGAAAAACAAAAAACAGCAACTTTAACTGACTTAGGAGTGAAGCGAATTGAACAAAAATTGGGAGTGAAAAACCTATATGAAGAGAATTTTGACACGATACATTATATAGAAAATGCTTTGCGGGCACAAACTCTCTATCAAAGAGATAAAGAATACATTGTACGCGATAATCAAGTAATTATCGTGGATGAGCATACGGGACGTTTAATGTATGGACGGCGTTATAGCAATGGTTTGCATCAAGCGATTGAAGCCAAAGAAAATGTCAAAATCCAACAAGAGTCGCGCACGTTGGCAACTGTATCTCTGCAAAACTATTTCCGGATGTATGAAAAGCTAGCCGGCATGACAGGAACGGCGGGAACGGAAGCGGAGGAATTCAAAAAAATCTACAAAATGGACGTGCTCATCGTGCCGACAAATAAAGCAGTTACTAGAGATGATAAATCTGATGTAGTTTATAAAACGGCGGCGGCAAAATACAGTGCCTTAGTAAAAGAAGTGGAAGAGATACACAAAACTGGACAGCCGATTTTAATTGGTACACGGTCTATTTATCATAATCAGCTTATTTCTGACTTAATGCGCAAGAAGGGCATTGAGCATGAAGTGCTGAATGCGAAAAATAATGAAAAGGAAGCTTTTATTATCGCCGAGGCAGGCAAGAAAGACGCAATTACGGTGGCAACTAATATCGCCGGCCGAGGCGTTGATATCGTGCTTGGGGGCGCGAAGCCAGAACTGAAAGATTTTCGCTTTGAAGAGGAAAAGAGAAAAAAGAGAAGTGAAAAATTTACTGATAAAGCAAATAAAGATGAATTGAAAGAGATAAAGGCAAAAGCAAAAGAATTAGGTTTACCACCAAGCGTCAAAGCAGCCGATTACGACCTAAAAGCTTATGAGAAAGCAGTAAAAAATTGGCAAGAAAAAAATAAGGAGGTGGTGAAGTTGGGAGGTTTAGCAATTTTGGGCACCGAAAGACACGAATCGAGAAGAATTGACAATCAATTGCGGGGACGAGCTGGACGACAAGGAGATCCTGGATCCTCGAGATTTTACATGGCTTTGGAAGATGAAATCATGCGGATTTTTGGCGGCGAGCAAGTGGCAAAGTTAATGGATTTTCTTAAAATCCCAGAAAGTCAGCCAATTGAGGCAGCAATGGTGAGTAAAACGATTGAGGCGTCTCAAACAAAAGTGGAAGGATTTTTCTTTGATCAAAGACAAAGATTGGTAGAGTTTGACGATGTGATGAATCGACAAAGAGAAGTAATTTACAAAAGGCGGCGACGGTTTTTAGAACTATCAACAGTGGATTTGGCTGATACGAGTAAAAATGAAGCAAAGGAAGCAGAGAAAACTCTAGCAGACGAGATTTTGGGTTATTTAGATAAAGCGGTACAGAACTTGGTGCAAGCGGCTTTCATTGGCAATACGCAAGATAATCAAGATGAGCTAAAAGATGAAGAAGAAGTGGCAGCGGAGAAAAAAGCTCGGAGCGGGCAAATTTTGCAAGAGCTGGTGAAGATTATTCCTTTTGACGGAGCGTCGCAGCAAAATTTGCGCAAAAGAATTGAAACGATAGGAGACGACCAAGAAGAAATTGTCAAAGAGCTACAATTATTATTGCGCAAAACTTATCAAGCACGCGAACAAACCGTGGGACCAGAAATTGCACGCGAAATTGAAAAAAGCGTCATGTTGGGAACAATGGACGAATTATGGATGAATCATTTAGACGCGATTGAAGATTTGCGACAGGGGATTTGGATGCGCGGTGACAAAAGCACTGTGTTGGCGGAGTATAGAAAAGAGGCTTTCTCACTCTTTGAAAAACTAATGCGGGAGATAGAGCAAACGGTGGTGCAGAGAATTTTCCGGGTACAAATAAATCCAGAAATAATCGCACAGAGACAAGCAGAAATACTGAGACAGCAAAAAGAAATGGTGATGCAAGGCACGAGCGGCAATGGCGGTACCGACTTGGAAACAATGAAAAGAGAGGCGACGGCAGAAACTCAAGAAATGGTGGAAACAGAAAAACCAGCAAAGGTAATGAATGATGCTAGCAGCCTAGCGGCGGCGCTGGCGCGGAGAGCGGAGAAAAAAACGACGGGGAACGGCGCGCCAGCATCAATGGCAAAAACGTCCAAAGTGGGACGAAACGATCCTTGTCCGTGCGGAAGCGGGAAAAAATATAAAAAGTGCTGTGGGAAAAATGATTAATTAAAATCAAAATAAATGAAAATAATTTCTTGGAACGTCAATGGACTGAGAGCAGTGGCGAGAAAAAAATGTTTTGCGGAACAACTGGAAGAAGAGGTGCCAGACGTGATTTGTGTGCAAGAGACCAAAATAAACCAAGAAATTCCATTTGTCTATCCTGGCTATCAAGAATTTTGGAGTCACGGTGAAAAAGCTGGTTATGCTGGGACGCTGACCTTGGTGCGAGAAAACATAAAAAGTGAGAGGGTAGAGCCACCAAAATTTTTGAATGACGAGGGGAGATTGGTGGCACTAGATTTAGGAAAATTTTATTTACTTAATTGCTACTTTCCGAATGGCGGTATGGGCGAAGAGCGGTTAAATTATAAAAAAAAGTATTACGACGAATTTTTGATTTATGTCAAAGAATTAGAAAAAACGAAAGCGGTGATTTTTTGTGGCGATGTCAATACAGCTCACCGGGAGATAGACTTGGCGCGACCAAAAGCGAATGAAAAAAATACGGGGTTTTTACCTTGGGAGCGCGCGTGGTTGGACGAAGTGGAAAAGGCGGAAATGGTGGATTGTTGGCGCGCGCGTCATGAAAATGAAGTAGGGTATACGTGGTGGGATTATAAGACGCGCGCACGAGAAAGAAACGTTGGCTGGCGTATAGATTACTTTTTTTGTTCTAAATCTATATTTGAGATGGTAGAATCGTGCGAAATCCTTTCGCATTTTTTGGGGAGTGATCACGCTCCAGTAGAACTGAATCTGGAGTAAGATAAAAAAAGCGGTTTAATTTTCTGAAAGCACGACTAATTTTTTCCAAGAAAGATCGCCAGCCGCTTGCAATTGGCGAATTTGTGTAGAAGAAATGTCAACAATAGGGAAGTCAGACAAAAAAATCATATTGGGCAGCAATGGTGGCTGTAAATAAGGAGCACGGGGATAAACAAGAACAGGAAATTGCTGGAGCAAGGCTTGATAATGATGCCACTGAGGAAAAGTTGCGACTTGGTCGCTACCAATAATAAATTGGAAAGTGTAATCAGGATAAAGCTGCTGAAAGTGACAAAGGGTGTGGTAAGAAACACTAAGCTGTTTGCTTTGAGAAATTTCGTAGAGCTCTACCCTACTTTTAATTCGGGTTTTTTTCGGTAAACTGGCGATAAGATCAGCGAGAGCCGAAAGCCGTTCTTGATCTGGAGCAAGAGTTTTGGCAAAAACATGGTTTTTGCAAGGTACGAACCAAATTTCGTCGACTATCCCCCGCTCTAGCAGCTCATGAGCAATGCGACGATGACCTAAATGAGGAGGGTTAAAACTGCCGCCAAAAATGCCAACAAGGTGAGGCTTTAAGGTTGATAAAGCGGGACTATTTGCCATAGCGTCTCTGACGTCGCTGATAGTCGGCAATAGCAAGTTCTAAGTCGGCGGCAGTCCAGTCAGGCATTGGTTTATCACTGAAATAGAGTTCGCTGTAAGCGGACTGCCAGCTCAAAAAACCAGAAAGGCGTTGCTCGCCGGAAGTACGAATAATGAGATCAGGAGCCGGAATATGAGTGGGAGCAGTATCAAGATAGAGAGAAAAAGAGTCGGGAGTGACTTTTTTGACGGTGGGATCAGCGATAATTTTATTAACCGCGCGGACAATTTCGTCTTGACCGCCATAATTAAAAGCGATATTGAGCTGTAATTTTTGATTATCCTTAGTGATTTCTTCCCATTTATTAATAATGGTGCGAAATTTTTCCGAAAGATTGTCTTCCCTACCCAAGCAAACAATTCGGACGCCTTGCTGATGAAGATCTTGACCATACTGATTGAAAAAAAGGTCAAAAAGCTGAAAGAGGCCGTCAACTTCTTCCTCACTGCGATGCCAGTTTTCGGTACTAAAACCCCAAATGGTGAGATAAGGAATGCGGAGCGCAAGGGCTTTTTTAACCAATTCGGGGAAAACTTTTTCCACTACGCGGCGGTGGCCCATGAGAGCGGGAAGGTTGTGAGCTTTGGCCCAACGGCGATTGCCGTCGGGAATAAGAGCGATGTGCTGCAAAGGCGGATTGCCGAGAACATTTTTGACAGTGATTTTGGGCATAAATTAAAATAAATAATACTTGTTACAGATAGACGATTATAACTTATTTAGGAGATTTTGAAGACCGATGATTTTTCAAAACGAAGGAAAATTTGAGAAAAAGATAAAAAAGCGCCACTTGCCAAAAGAGACAAAAGAAAAGAACACTGGTTTTAACAACCATAAGAGGGCAAGTGGCGCTGAAAAAATACAAAATAAGAGGACGGAAAAAAAAGCGCCAAAAAAGAGTGAGAAAAGAAAAAATCAAAAGAGGAGCAGCAACGAGAAAACGGCAGAATTGCTGACGAACAAGAGAAAATACGGTTTGATATGGATGAAGCAAAAGACCAAAAACAATTTTGAGGCTAGCATAAAAATAAGAAAGAAAATAATTCAATAAAGGAGAAACAGGACGAGATGATCGAGGCGATGAGACGGTTGAAGAAGAATAATTTGCTTGAGACATAAAATTGACTAATTAAAACTATAATTGACATCTCCTCTGCCAAAATTCAAACATAAGAGCAAAAATAAAGGCGAAAATGAGCCAAACTTGCCAAGAATGTTGCCAAATCCAAGCGCTAAAACGACGAAAGCGAGAAGGAAGCAAGTGAGCAGACTCAAGAGGAACTTGAAGTTGAGCTTCTTTTTGGAGTTGGCGTAAAAATTGTTTTTCTTGCATTAAAGTAAAATAGTAAAGAGTGATAATTTGTAACTTTAGTCGGAATTAAGAGGAAAAATCACGCAAATTAGTCGTCGAGTTCTTGATAAGCTTGGCGAAAGGCTTGGCGCGCGCGGAAAAGTTCACTCTCGATAGCTTTGGTAGTCTTACCGCGCGCGCTGGCCAAATCTTTGACTTTGGACTGGTCAAGATATTTTTGCATTAAAAGCTCGCGATAATAGTTCCCAATTTTTTTCCAAACTAAATCGAGCTTTTCAGCTAATTCCTGAGAAGAATAAAACTCCGGGGTAGGCAAAAAATCGGAAAGAGGCAGAAGATGGAGGACTTTTTTAGCATAGAGTTTGCGATAATAATCAGCAATCTCGTGTTTAGCGATGGAACACATCCAAGTCCAAAGAGAACTATTACCAGCAAAGTTGCTTAAATTTTGAAGACAATTAATAAAAGTTTCTTGGACTAAATCCTGGACATCCTGAGAAGAAGAAAGACGACCAGCAATAAAATGAGTCAGGCGTGACTGGTAAAGGTGATACCAATCAAGAACAGCCCGAGAGTCGCCGCGCCTCAAACCAGACAAAAGCTTTTTTTCATCTATAACTGGCAAAAGACTTGGCATACGTCTTATTATAATGTAAAAAAATGGAAAAGATGATATAATTGGAATGGAAATGAAAAGCCATAATAAAATAGTTTTATTAGCATTATTTTTTACAATTGTTGTTTTCAGCGATTGCTTTGTTAATCAAGCGTTCGCAGCTTCTTGTCAAACAAGAACTGCTGGTTGCAGAACGAATGACATAAATGAAACTCAATGTTGCAATGGTGGCGGGACTTGGCACAATGGAGAAGACTGTAGTGGAGCTAATTTATGTGCAACAGAGGAAGGAGAAACGGGCACTCAAATAAATGTCGACATGGGCGAAGTGACGGGGAATGACGCTGCTTTTAATTATAATGACAGGTTGCTATTACGGCCAGGAGGTGAAGCGGTGGCTGCACGATATGAATCAATTTTTAGCATAGTTAATTTAGTTGTTAAGTATCTCTATATTGCGGCCGGACTAGTCTTTTTTGCTTTAATTCTGACTTCTGGCTATAGGCTAGTATTTATGGGAGATAAACAAAAAGCTTGGAGCAGCGTTAAAAGCAATTTAACGACCGGAGTAATTGGACTGATAATTATGTTTGCAGTTTATTGGATCATAGCGATAATAGAAAAATTGACAGGACTGAATATTATATGAGAAAGAAAACTTTTTTGATTGTCTGCTTGGTTGTTTTAAGCAGATTCTTTATAAAAGAGAGCTTGGCTCAGTCTGTGCCTTTGGGTGCTTGTTTTGTTAATGGAACATGCTCTAGAATATCCAGAGAAGGGTGCAAAACAAGTGGAGGAGATTTCTTTTTTGGCGCAATATGTACTCCCTGTGAAGACATTACCTGCGAAAATTCTTATTCTACAACCGAGGGAAGTTCTTCTTGTTTAGATTCAACAACAAACGAATGTCCTGGAGGTTTAGCTTATAAGAAGCAGATCAGTATAAGCTGCGTTAAAAATTCTCAAATTCAGTACAAAACAATTACAGCTTGTTTTGCTAGAATTAATGATTCCGACGCTTTGGGCAACTTAGACACTTCTTTGGGCGGGGTCAATAACAAAACTCTAACAAGTTTAGGAGATTTTATTAATAAAATTATTAATTTTTTGATTTTTGTAGCTGGGGCTTTACTTTTTATTAATATAATTTTGGCGGGAATTAAAATTATAACCAGCGGTAAAGACCCGAAAACATTTGCCGAAGGAATGAAAAAAATTGTCTTGAGTACAGTTGGAATTGTAATTGTAGTTTTGGCTTATGTAGTAGCTGACTATGTGATTAGATTATTTTTTGGAAGTGAAACTGATGCTTTTGGAGCAGGAACAACTTCAATGATAGAAGAAAGTAAAAAGGGATGAAAAAAATCTTGCTGATTTTAATTCAATTGGCGATTCTAACACTGGGGCAGAGGCAGACAGTTTCTGCTGAAGAAGCGACGATTAGCGCAGAAGCGGCGGCGCCAGCAAATTTCGGCAATATCAGTCCAATTACTGGCAGTTATGGAGATATCACAACCGGAGATGGAGGGCTAGCGGAAGGACCAATTGCTTTTGCTAATGCAATTATTACTTTTTCAGCGACGGTTTTGGGGATTTGGTTCTTGATTTCCATTATTATGCAAGGTATAAAAGTAATCAATAATAAGAGCGATCCGAAGGCCTTAAATGAAGCAACGAAAAAAATTATTTGGAATATAGTTGGGATTGCAATAGTGGCACTAGCTTATGTAATAGCAGGTTGGGTAAGTATGCAGTTGTTTGGAGATGAGAACGCAATCCTCAATCCGACAATTGGCGCTACGACTACAAAATAAAATAAGGAGAAAAATATGCTAATTAAAAAAGTAATGGCTGCAACAAATGACTCGGTACAATTGGGGAAAATTGGCAAAGGAACCTCTTTAATAGGTGCCGATGGCGAAGCAACGGCTATTTACAGCAATGGGAAGATTGTATGGACAGTATTGGTGGGAAAAGTGGCACAAGCGCTGTTTTTTGTCGCCGCGGTAGCATCGTTTATTTTTCTAATTTGGGGGGGCATTACTTTGATTACGTCTGGCGGTGATACTGGTAAAAAAACTGAGGCAAGAAATAGATTGACTTATGCAGCGATTGGATTATTAGTGACGGCGTTAGCGTTTGTGTTGTGGCGCACAATTTTGGGCGTGGCGGGGATAGAGACACTGAACCCGGGTTTCTGATGCAAATTGTGCGCTGGTTAATTCAAATAGTTTTACTGATCACGGTGGTTTTTTTTGGTTATCATTATCTGACTAAATCAGAATTGCAACAATGTGTGACGGTGCCGCTGGCGAGTTTGAATGGAAAAACGGAAAAAATTAATGTAGACGAAGAAAAAGTGGCAGCATTTATGGGAAAATTCGGCGCGGGTTTGGAAGGAATAATGGAAAATGGAGAAGGTTTGTGGGAAAAATTTCAGACAATGAATGCAAGTGAAAGCGCAAAGGCGACAGATGACGGAAAAGAAAAAAGCCTAAAAGATGAGTTAATTGACAAAGGTAAGTATCTTTATTGCAAGAGCGTGGTGGAAAAAGTGGAGGAAAAATAAATAACTTGTGTTGATTGGTAAAAATAAGAATATGACAAGTGTTATTTCTGAGCAAAAGTTAGACTTCAAGTTTTATTTACGGTGAATCTGATGGCTTCATTAAGTGTTTAATGATTTAAGTCCGCGCAAATTTTAAAAGTAAACAATTTTGAATATTAATACTCCTCATATAGCGAGTTGCTTTTTGAGAGTTTAATGATAAAATGAAGAGGTGATAAACGATAAATTAGAGGCGCTTTTTTTACGATTTAATGTCTGGTTGTTAATTTGTGTATGTTTTTTATTTTCGGCAAAGTTCGTAGAAGCTGGCTGTTGTAGTTGGGGTTGGGGGAATTGGACGAGTTGTAGTGTTTCTTGTGGAGGTGGGACTCAAAATAAATATGCCTCATGTAATAGAACGAGCAAATATTGTAACGTAAAAAGACCAGCGACTCAATCTCGTAGTTGTAATACTCAAGCTTGTTGTACTAAGAAAAATGGATACTGGTCAGTTGGCGCGTGGAGCGCACGAAAAAGCTGTGGGACCGGCACTCAAACGAGAAGTGTTACTTGCGTTGGAGCAAGCTGCGGCGGGAGCTGCACCGCAACAAAACCGGCTTCTACTCAAAGTTATGACGCAGGATCATGTACTTGGACTATACAAAGTTGTTCCGGACCAGGAGGCTTGTGCGACGACGGAATGTATTTAGTGCTTTGCGAAAAACAAAATAATTATGACGAAGAGTGTCGCGTTAGCTGTAGTTGCGGCGCTGCAACTTGTCGACCAAAAAATGGAACTTGGGAAACTAGCGGATGGAGTGCCTGTAGTAAGAGCTGTGGCGGCGGCACTCAAACGAGGAGCGCAAGCTGCGTTGGAGCAAGCTGTGGTGGAAATTGTGGAGATAAGCCTACAACTTCTCGTTCTTGCAACACTCAGCCATGTTGTTCTCCAGCCGATGGCTCTTGTGGCGGGAGCGGTTGGGGCTCTAGTCCTTATGGAAGTGCTTGTGAAGCCAATTCCTGGGTGGCAGCTGGTTATTGCGGCGGAAGTGACCAAAGGTGCTACACACCAAAGCCTGCTGTTACTGGTGCGGCAGGGTCGGCAGCCAACAAAATTTTTGTTGACACTGCCAATAATTATGGAGGTTTCACTCAATGTGCCAGCGGCACTTCAAGCAATACTGCTTTCCCGGCTAAGGGTGGTTCTGTTATTTGGTATTGTCAAGGCTTTTGTGGCGGTGCCAATAGTGGGCCACATACTGCCTATCGCAACCGCTATCCTACTTTTTATGATACTGTTTGTCCAACTGGTTATGAGAAATCCGCCTGTGGTGGCAGAGATGGTAAAGACTGTAATCAACCAGCTAAAACCTGTGTCAATCCAGCAGCTTGTTTAACGCAAGAACTTGACTATTCAGAAAATTTTGTCGATAAGAAAGCGATCTGTTATCTCCCTAAAACCTGTGACGAAACTAACCCCGCAGTCAATGGCAATCATTATAGTGAAGTGAAACCCAATAACCCACCTTACCAAATTATCACTGGTTTAGCTAATGGCAATAGTCAAACCTGTTATCGTAAAAAAGAATGTAGCGAAATTGAGGATAGCGACTTACAAAAAGAATTAGCCAATGATTCTTATACTCAGAACCAAGGGCTTAAGTTTCCTTATCAAACAAGTGACTGTATGAGCACTGCCACTAACAAATATCTCTCTCTTCCTACTGGTTACAGCAACGGCTCGAACGATGCTAATTGCAATGTCTGTATCAAAGTCTCCGATCCTTGGTTTCAAGTGGTTAATGGCAACTTGTATGCCAATGGTGATATTAAAGGTAGCAACACTGGTAAAGCTAACGTTTACGAAGTTCGAGGCGCTGATTGCAGTAATAATGGTGACAAAGGAGTTGGTATTCCAGTATCTAGTAGTCAAATTAGATCTTTAAGCTCTCAGATTGGTAATAGTAAAGATGTTAATCTTTCACCGGGAGCGGTAACAGTTGATAAAGAAGATTATGATTTCTTTGTTAAAAGTTTAGGTTATCTTCCCGAAGAATTAAAAGATAATATTAAAGCTTGTCCAAATAATTTAAATAGTCACAATAGCAATGACTTTACTGATAAAGATGGCAATTTAATTTGTTATGAAGACGGTAATTTGACATTAAATTCTCCTTTAGCTATTGGTCAGACTGAGATTAAAATTATCTTTGTCAATGGCAATCTAGAGCTTAAAGCTCAAACTCAAGTAGCTAGCGGCGGTTTACTTCTTTTTGTTGTTTCAGGCAATGTCGTTATTAACCCATCTCTAGGTCATTTCCCAATCCCTTCAGATCTTGCTTCTGCCGATACTTCTTCTTGCATTAATCCAGATGAAGCCACAATTGATCTTCATGGTATTTTTATCGCTGACGGCACTATTAGCATTGCTTCTGGAGCTGGCGCTGATAATCAAAGTAATTATTGGCACGGTTTCACTTCTGCCACTGACAACCAAGTAAAAAATGGTCAAGGCGCTTCTTGTGACAAAAAACTTACTCTCAAAGGTTCTTTTATTGGCTGGGGCCAGACTGATTCTTCTTCTACCACTGGCACCTTAAGCAGTACCAAAAAGGGTATTCTTATCTCTCGGACTTTTGCTGGCTGTATTAAAGGTTTTACTCATACGGATTTGACTACTCCATATACCAGTTACCTCTATGATTTCAATGGTTCTATTCCTGTGGTCACTTTTGTTTACGACATCAATTTGATTAAAGCCATGCCGGCGTGGACACAAGTTTCTGCTCGCTTGAGACAAGAGGTGAAATAAACTGGAAAAGGAGAAGGTTTGTGGGAAAAATTTCGGGCGATAAATGCAAGTGAAAGCGCGAAGGCAGTAGACGACGGAAGAGAGAAAAGCTTAGAAGATGAATTAATTGACAGAGGCAAGTATCTTTATTGCAAGAGTGTAGTGGAAAAAGTGGAAGAAGAAAAGTAAACAGTGCGTCCACAGGGACTCGAACCCCGAACCGTCAAGGTATAAGCTTGATGCTCTAACCAATTGAGCTATGGACGCAAGCAAAAATCAAAAAAGTAAGAGCGGATGTATATTGTAACATTAAAAGCGGAAAAACATTTACAAGGCTTGGCCTAAAGCGCGAATCATACCGACGATCCCGGCGGCGATAGTTTTTAAAAACCAGCCGAGAACAACAGTGACATTATGATTTAGCTCGTCTTTAAAGTTGTCTTTTTTGGCGTCGTTCCAATAATCATTTTTCAAACGTTGGTTTAAGCTCATTTTTTTAAAACTTCTAAACCGGGAAGGCGGCGGCCAGCGAGAAACTCAAGAGTGGCGCCTCCGGCTAAACTAATATAATTAACGCCTTTGGTACAGCCAAAGCGTTCGAGAGCGGCAACAGTGTCCCCTCCTCCAGCAAGAGTGAAGGCGCGGGCGCGAGCGACCGCGCGGGCAATGCTCTGGGTACCGCGGGCAAAAAGCGGTTTTTCAGAAAAACCCATAGGGCCGTTCCAAAAAATAGAGCCAGCTTGAGCGATAAGTTCGCGATAAAGGCGAATAGTTTTTGGACCGATGTCTAAATACATAAGATTGTCTTGGTCGGCAAGTTTGGCGGCGCTGGTAAGATCGATTATTTGAGTTTTGCGAGCGTCTGGAGAAGTAGCAGCGACAACGTCAACAGGATAAATGATTTTGGGTAAAGGAATATAGCCATCCTTAAGCAGACGCTCGCTTAAATTGTCTTCAACAATATCTTGAGCAATATCGACATAGCTCAAACCAACCTTAGTTAAGTCGGCAGGAGCATCTTGAAGATACGATTTTTGGACAGCCAGACCGACAGCTTTGAAAAAGTTGTTGGCAACGCCGCCACCAAGTAAGATAGCATCGGCTATTTTAGCTAAATTAACAATAGAATCAACTTTGTCAGAAATCTTGGCGCCGCCAACAATAATAATGAGTGGATGGCGAGGACGAGTCACAATCTTGGCAAGAGCGTCTAACTCGCTGGTCAAAAAAATGCCAGCGGCGCTAGGCAAAAGAGCTGGCAGGCCGGCGATAGAAGCATGCGAACGATGGCTAGCGGAAAAGGCATCGTTAACATAGGCATCGCCAAGTTTAGCCAAAGCTCGCACAAATGCAGGACTGTTCTTTTTTTCTCCCGGACTAAAACGCAAGTTTTCGACTAAAATTACACTTTTGGGTGGAAGATTCTGGATAAATTTTTGGCTCTCAGCAGCAAAAGGATCAGTAAGAAAATAAAGCGACCAAGAAGTGTCTTTTTTGAGGAAATCAAAAACTGGCTGGAGAGAAAAGCGCTCAAAGTCGTCGGCGCTGGGGCGACCCAAATGCGTTAATAAAACGACCTTGTTATTGTTTTTAAGGAGATGGTTGACAGTGTCATAACTAGCACGAATCCGACGGGGGTCGCCCACAACAAAATGATTTTTCTTTTTAAAAAGTGGGACATTGTAATCGACTCGAGTTAAAATAGTCTTATCGTGCCAATTGTAGTCAGAAAGTTGTTTAATCTTCATATGATTATTTTAGCATAAAATTGACAGAATCGCAATTATTAGGTATAATATGATTGATTGTGAGCGAAAAAGAGCGCTAGTGATAGATTTTGGAGTATAAATTTGTACGTAAATCTTACAAACTTAAACCCATTCCCAAAATCTTAACTAGCGTTCTTTTTTTAAATTAATTTCTTAATTACTTTTTGAGGAAGGCAAATTGTTACGGCGCTTAATTTCTGCCCAAATCCCCTTCTCTATCTCGCGCATATATTCTGGATGAGCTAAAAGTTCCTTTTTGCTTGGCTCTTTGCCTTGAGCCAAAACTTCACCCTTATATTTATAAAAACTACCGCTTTTTTCAAGCTGACCATATTCGACGCCGATGTCGACTAAGTCGCCAACCCAAGAAATGCCGTTTTGGTCCATTTCGAATTCCGCAATGCGGAAAGGCGGAGCGAGTTTATTCTTGGTGACCTTAACACGATGGCGACTACCGACGATTTTATCCCCTTCTTGAATATTGCCAATTTTACGAATATCAAGACGTTGTGAGGCATAAAACTTGAGGGCCTGGCCGCCGGTGGTAGTTTCAGGATTGCCAAACATAACTCCAATTTTCATCCGAATTTGATTGGTAAACATAACTAAAGTCTTAGTCTTATTAATAGCGGCAGTGAGCTTGCGCATAGCCTGCGACATTAGACGAGCTTGAGTACCCATTTGATGATCGCCCATATCACCTTCGATTTCGCTCTTTGGAACCAAAGCGGCAACAGAATCGATAATAAGAATATCGACACCGCCAGAACGAATAAGAGTCTCAGCAATTTCTAAAGCTTGCTCACCATAATCTGGCTGAGAGATAAGCATCTTGCTTAAATCAACGCCAATGGCGGCGGCGCGAATAGGATCCAAGGCATGCTCAACGTCGATAAAAGCAGCGACGCCGCCTTTTTTTTGGACATCGGCAATCGCGTGCAGACATAAAGTGGTTTTACCAGACGCTTCTGGACCATAAATTTCCACGATTCTACCTTTGGGAAAACCGCCGATACCTAAGGCGAGATTGAGAGCAAGAGAACCAGTAGAAACGACAGGAATAGTAGCCATGTTTTTCAAAGAGTCTTCCATTTTCATAATGGAACCTTTGCCAAATTGTTTTTCTATTTGCGCCATAGCCGCATCTACAGCTTGGAGTTTTTGTTTCTCTTGTAAATCTACATCAGTAGATTTGTCTTGAAGAGTTTTATCTAATCTGTCAGTTTTGCTTGTTTTTTCTGCCATAATTAACCTTTCTAGAGTTAAGATGTAAAGAGTTGGTGGAGGCGACGCTTTTTTTTCTAAAGCGTCGCCTCCTGATATTGACTAATGACCTAAATCTTTATTGAATATTAAATTACTCTGTTTTGTCATTTTTGTCAACCACTGATTTAACTATCTTGGGCCTTATTCTTAGCCTTATTTGCCTTCTCTGATTTATCGACAAAACAGAGCATAGTGGCGCAAGTGAGATGATAATAGTCTTGAATCTTTTCCAGTAAATCAGCTACTGACCAAAGTCCAAGTTCTTGCCCTAAGAAAAGATGGTAATAAGCTTTGTTAATGAAAAAAAGCGCGCATTCATAGCGGCGGACTTTTTCCCAAGCCTGAAACTTACGATAGGCTTCCATTAATTGGACACAGCTTTCTTTGAGAAAACTCTGGGCGTCTCGGCACCAATCTCTTAACTCTGGATCGCTTTGATATTCGCTGAGAATCTGCGCTAATTCTAAATTAAGCTCGTGACCACGTTGCCAGGCTTTGAGAGAAGTGAAGTTTTTTCTTTTTTTAATTGCTTCTGGAGCGAGAGCTTGCTCATTAACATCCTCGGCTACTTCTGGAGCAATTGAGCAATCTAGTCCAGACTGTTCTAGGGTTTGTTTTTTGTCTTTCATACAAACTTTCTATAATAATTAATAGGGAGAGATTAAAGTGGCTGCTAGCTTGGCAAAATTAGTCTCTAATAAACAATTGTCAGTATAATTATGATAAAAAAATGATAATAAAAATAAAGAAGATAAAAAAACATTGAATAATAGGCTTAAATTTAAATTAAAAAAACCTGAATAATTAAAAAAATGAAAAAATAATTATTCGTAACGAAGCGCTTCAATGGGAGAAAGTTTAGCGGCAGAACGAGCGGGTGCCACGCCAAAAATGAGACCAACTGCTAAAGAAACGCCAAAAGCTAAAAGGAGAGCTTGAGAGGTAATAACGGCAGGGAAATACAAATTGAGGAAAAGGACGATGATCCAAGCCAAAAGTAAACCTAAAAGGCCACCGGATAAAGAAAGGAAAAGAGCTTCGAAAAGAAACTGCAAAAGAATAATTTTTGGCGTGGCACCCAGAGCTTTACGCAAACCGATTTCTCTGGTTCGCTCAGAAACGGAAACTAGCATAATGTTCATAATCCCGATGCCGCCGACCACTAAAGAGATAGCCGCAATGCCACTAAGACCGATAGTCAGAACATTGAGAATTTGATTAATCGTATTAAGGATTTCTTGTTGATCGATAATGGTAAACTCGTCGGCGGCTAAGCGTCCATGTTCGACTAAAGTATCTCTAATGATAACCTTGGCGGCTTGAATTTCTTCTGGGTCTCTAACTTTGACGATGATTTGGTCAATTTTAGTATTGCTATTTAAATCAAAAGCAAGAGGATATGGGATGTAAGCCCAAGAGTCAAAAGGTGGACCGGCAAAACCAGAAGTTTTCTTTTCGGCGACGCCAACGACAGTAAAAGTTTTTTCGCCAACTTTGATTTTTTTGCCGACAGGATTAATGTTAACGAAAAGATTTTTGGCTAAATCAAAACCTAAAAAAATAACAGACCTTTTACTATCAAGATCGGCTTGATTGAACATAGCGCCGAGAGCAATTTTAAGATTGAGAGCTTCAATGATAGCTGGAGAAGTACCAACAAGAGAGGTGGTTTCAGTGTTTTGACGAAAAGAAAGTTGAGAATAACTTTGTACCAGAGGAGTAGCGGAAGAAATAACATTTTTGAGTCGACTGAGGGTGCGAACATCGTCCAAAGAAAGAGAGATGTTGGTAGCAGAACCAAGAATAGCGCTAAAACTTTGGCGTTGCTGATTCTTTTTATCAGTACCGCCAGGAACTACATAAATAGTATTGGCACCAAGAGCATTAAATTGATCTTCGATATATTTAGTGACACCAGAACCAATAGCCGATAGACTAACAACGGAAGCAACGCCAATAATAACGCCAAGCATGGTCAAAAAAGCGCGGAACTTATTGACAAAAATGGAGCGAAGAGACAGAATAGCAATTTGTAAAAGCATACTTCAAACAGAGCTTTCTTGGCTAGATGAATGAGTGTCGTGAATAATTTTACCGTCCTTAAAAGTAATTTGACGATGAGTAATTTTGGCGACGCTGGAGTCATGAGTAACAACAATAACAGTTTTACCTTCATGAGAAAGCTGGCGTAGAATATCTTTAATATCGGCGCTAGATTGACTATCTAAATTGCCAGTTGGCTCGTCGGCAAAAATAATCGAAGGATTGTTGATTAAAGCGCGGGCAATAGCAACGCGTTGCTGTTGCCCGCCAGATAATTGAGAAGGTTGATTGTCCAAACGATCGCCTAAGCCGACTTTTTCCAACATAGCGATAGCTCGTTCTTTTCTTTCGGCGGCGGAAACACCAGCATAAAAAAGGGGCAAAGCGACATTTTCCCAAGCAGAAGTACGAGGTAGAAGATTGAAGGCTTGGAAAACAAAACCAATGTGGAGATTGCGAAGTCTGGCGCGGGCGACTTCGTCAAGACCAGTGATGTCATGACCATCTAAATAAATAGTGCCTGAAGTCGCCTCAGCCAGACTGCTAGCAATTTGCAAAAAAGTAGATTTACCAGAACCACTACTGCCGACAACGCCAATAAATTCATGAGGAAAAATTTCAATGTTCACAGTGTCTAAAGCTTTAATTTGATAAACACCAAGAGTATAGATTTTGGAAACTTGAACAAAACGTAAAAGCGGAGTCTGAGACATAATTAATTGAGAACAACTAATTCTCCTAATTCCAAGCCAGTTAAAATCTCAATGTCGTTTTCCGTTTCCAAACCAGTAGTGACAGGACGCTCGCTAATGACGGCAGTTTGCTGGTCAAGCACACGAACATAAGGCGCTCCATCTTGAATAAAGATGGCTTCCAACGGCAAACTGCCAACTGACTTTTTTTCTTGAAGAATAATGCGAGCGTCGCCATTCATACCAAGACGAACCGTGTCTAAATCAACACCTGGAAGTAAGAATTCAACTTCAAAAGCAGTGCCAGAACTGCCGACGATACTGGTTAAAGAAATTTCATCTACGACAGTGTTTATTTCTAAATTGGGCAAAGCATCAAAATTGACCAAGGCTGATTGACCTTCATGGATAAGATTGAGATCAAGCTCGTCAATCAAAGCGCGGAAGATAAGAGTGTCTGGATCAACAACAGTGAAGGTGTCGGTATAGAGAATATTCATAGGAGCAACCAAAGTGGGTGCTTGAGTGATAATGCCGTCAATAGGAGAAATAAGACGAGTATTATTAATAGCAATGCTGCCAATTTCTACGTCTAAGACGCTATTGTTTAAACTAATTTGGTCAAGCTGACTGGTCAAAACTTCATTATCTGTCGGAGAGCGAGTTTTGAATTGCTCTTGATAGTCGTCAAATTGAAGGCGATCGGAAAAATAATTATTGAGAGATTTTTCCAATCTCTTCTGCAAATCAGCTTGGTCAATAACAGCGAGGGTTTGGCCGGCGGCAACAAAGTCTCCTTGTTGGACGTTGACTTTGGTGAGCTTGCCGCCGGCTGGATAAAAAAGTGTAACTTTGCGCTTGGCATCGACGATGCCGGAAAGAGTCAAACTGCTGAGGAGGTCTTTTTGGGCAAAAACTACGGTAGGAGAAGATAAAATAGCCGCCTTAGCTTTTGCCTGATAATAAAGAAAGTAAAGAAAAAGAATACCAATTAAAATAATTGAGGCAATGGCAAATCCCCAATGTTTTTTAAGCCAGAATAAACATTTGCGACACATAAGTTTTAATCCTTAATATGCATGCCCAAATGTATCCGGCAATTAGGCAAAAGAAATTTAGCTATCGCCAGTAAAAATATAGGCGAGAAAAGTATTAATAAGAGAATAGACAATAGCAGCCAAAATGGCCCACCAGATATTCACAATGGTAAATCCGGGCACAATCCAGGACGCAAGCAGAAAGAGAAAACCGTTGACGACAAGATAAAAAAGTCCGAGAGTCAAAACGGTGAGCGGCAAAGATAAAAATTGCAGAATAGGTTTGAGAAACATATTGATGAAACTAATAACCAAAGCAGTAACAAAAGCAACTGCCAAATTAGCAATACCAATGCCAGGAATAAGAAAAGCAGTAATAATAAGAGCGAGAACAGAAAGGAGAAAAAAACCAACTTTTGACATAGAAGAGATTATAAGATAAGAAAAGTAAATTTACAAGAGAAAAAGATGATAATTGGAGCAGTTTTGATTTAAGATTTTGTAAAAATGTAGGGTATAATAGGAGGAATTAAAAATGGCGGAGTGTAGCTCAGATGGCTAGAGTGCGCGCTTTGGGAGCGTGAGGTCGCAGGTTCGAATCCTGTCACTCCGACAAAATTCTCAAAAAAAGTATGTGATATAATGTGAAAGTGGGAAATATTTCTTGGGCTCAATTATTTATTTGTTTTTATATTTTTTCGGTAGTAGGACATTACCTTGAATTAATTTGGGCACCCATTGCAGCAAAAATTTCTGGAAAAGCAAAATTCCGACCGTTATTATTCACAGTGGCACCCTTAGCTATGCCTTACGGTCTAGGAGCAGTCGTGTTGATCATAGCTCTTGGAGCATTGATGAATAAAATTTCAGCGGGAGAAGCTTTTATTCTCAGTGCTATTTTAATGGGTGGAGTAGAATATTTATCAGCGGTAATAATTAAAATAACGCACGGAGGTCAAAATCCTTATTGGGATTACAGTGATAGAAGATTTAATATTCAGGGACAAGTGTGTTTAGCAAATGCACTTTTATTTGGCGTGACTGGAATATTTTTTTTAAAATGGATATTGCCGAGCTTAACAAATTTCTTTTTTTGGTTAGGAGAAAATAAAACAATTGTTTTGGGAGAAATATTATGTTTATTATTTGTTATAGATATGATTTATTCCTCTTGGAAGCATTTTGGAGTAGGAAAAAAGTGGTTGGAGTTAAAAACGTTACCAAAAGTTGTTAATTGGCGAGAATTATTAGAGGCAAAGAAGTGGCCAGACATTAATCAACGTTTAGCATGGTTAAAAGCTAGACGTGAGCACGTAAAAGAAAATGCTGTAAATAAATTAACGGCAAAGTGGGAATGTACAATGAATAGAGCAGAAGAAAGCATAACAGATAAATTAAAACAAATAGAAGAGAAATTTCATTGGCCAATTCAAAAAGCAATAGTAGTAGTAATGAGAATTGTATTAACAATATTAACGTTGGGAACTATTTTAATTTGGGTTTTACCTAGCATTCTTAGTTAAACAAGGACGCAAACTAATAACTAAAAAGCCAAAAAGCAAAATGATAAAAGGTTGGAAAACGGCTTGATTGAATTGGGCGACAATAAGCAAGGCGAGACTGAGATAGAAAAGCGGCGGACATTGTCGCCAAGCAAAGAGGAGAAAATAAAAAAGAAGAACAAGTAAAATCAAGGTGAACGGTAAGCCAAAAAAACTGAATAGGAGCAAAAAGAAATTGTCGGGAAAAGCGACGGTTTTTTTGGCGTCGGGAGCGATTTCAGAAATGGAGTTGTTAAAATTAGATTGATAAATAGGTGCTTTTTTAGAACCAGAAAGAATTGAAAAAATTGAGGAAGTGGAATTAAAATCAGAAGAAAGTGAATCAGAAACAAAAAAACCTCGTCCGCGTAACCAGACTTCTGGAGTGAACTGTTGGAGTTGACGGCGAAAAACATCTAGACGGACATCGATAGAATTGGTGCGCAAAAGATTGGTAGAGTCAGAAGGAATGCGCCAGGCTGTAAAGATGAAAAAGAAAAAGATAGAAATGAAAAAAATGAGAGCGAGAAGAAACTTTCTGAGGAGAGATTTTGATGGCGAGGACAAATGTTTTTTGTCAGAAGAAGCGGAAGGTTTAAAACGAATACGTGAAAAAAAGTAAATAATGGAGACAAGGGCTAAGGCGAGAAAACTAGAACGAGAATAAGTAAAAACCAAAGCGAGAGAAAGAAAAGAGAAATAGGTGTAAACGAAAATAGTGGATAAAGAAGTACGAAAGTGGAAAAAAGTGAAATGACGCGAAGAGAAAAAGGAAAAAGGGGCGCGCTCGCGACGGAAAAAGAAAAAACCGTAAATCAAACCAAAGACAAGAGCGAGCGCAGTGAAGGCAGGATCAAACCAAGTGCCGATAAGACGAAAATAATGATCGTCCCAACCTAAATTTTCTAAAAAACGGGTATCAGGAAAAAAGAAGTATTGACTTAAACCAAGCAGAGCAAAAGTAAAAAAGAAGACAAAAAGAAGCTGACGATATTGGACCGCAGTAAAAAGTTGGAGACGCCAAAGGAGAAAGAAAAAGGAGAGATAAGTGAAAAAGCGTAAAGCATAAAGTAAAGAAGGCAGAGAGACACAACTAGAAGCGAGGAGTAAAAAAATGAGACCGCAAAAAAGAAAAGCAACGGCGCGAGATCGCGATGGAGATGAATGGGAAAAAAATCGAATCGGAGAGGAAAAGAGAGATTTTAAAGAAGATGAAGAAAAATGAAAAAAATAACGACGACAATAGAAATAAAGTTGATAACAAAAAACTAAACAAAGGAAAAGAAGAATAAAGAAATCGTGGAAATAAAAAGCGAGCTGAGCAGAAAGAGTGAGACGAGTGAGCTGACCCAAAGTCAAAGAAATAAAAATGGCGACAACTAATAAACGAAGAATTTTTTTCACGGACTATCTTTCAAAAAACAAAAGAGTTGATAAGGAAGGCGCAAAAACAAAAGAAGTGGAAGTTGAAAAGGATGATGACGGCGAAAATATTGTTTTTGCGCCTGGAAATATTGGCGCCGGCGCGCGCGAGTCAAGCGAGAGCGCGCGCCACCTAAATGAGTAATACTAACATCGGGGAGCAAAGAAACAGAGAGACCACTGGTTATAGCTCGAGCACAAAAATCAACATCTTCAAAATACATAAAAAAGTCTGGCGAAAAGCCACGCAAGTAATCAAAGTGAGAACGACGAAGAGCAAAACAAGCGCCAGACAACCATTCAACTGGAGGAACTGAACGAGAAAAGGAAGAGGGCAAAAGTGGAAAAATTTTGGCAAAAATGGTATTACTCAGAGTAGGTAAAGCACCAAAAGAAAAAGGCTGTGGCTCACCGGAGGGCAAAATAAGAGTAGGCGCCACCAAGCCAGAGTGTTTTTGATTCAAAGCAGAATAAAGAGAGGAGAGAATGTCCATCGAAGTTAAGGTGTCGGGATTGAGAAAAAGTAAATACTCTCCCCGACTACGAGCGGCAGCTAAATTGTTGGCGGCGCCAAAACCCAGATTTTGATGAGAAGAAAAAAGCTGTAAAGAAAAAAAAGGTAAAGAAGCAGAAAATTCTTGATTCAAAGAAGCGCATTTTTTCTCCAATAGTTTTTTTTGAACAACAGAAGAACAGTTATCAATAATAACGAATTCAAAAGTGAGAGAACAATTAAGATGAGCAGCACAAAAAGTGCGCACGGCCTGATAAAGAAGTTGACTAGAATTATAATTAATAATAATAACAGAGAAAGAAGGACTTTTTGGGACTTTTTGGGACTTGAAGAAAGAGGAAGAAGAGATTAAAGATGAAGGTGGAGATGGAGATTTTAAGGGAGAAGCATGAGTAATAAAATTTGACATAAAAATCAAGAAGGCTGAGTAATTTGCTTGACTAAAGACAAAATTTGATCTTGAAAGTTTTTTTGACTATAAATGGCGGAGTGCTTTCTAATCTGAGTTGACCGCCAAGAAATTGCTTGAGAATCAAGAATGACTTGTTTCAAACTAGACAAGTTGAGGCGGTTGAAAAAAAGACCGGTTTCGCCGGCAACAATTGTTTCAGTGGGACCGCCGGATTTATGAGCCAGCACTGGAGTGCCAAAAGCCATGGCTTCAATGGGAACGATGCCAAAGTCTTCGTCAATAACAGGATAAAGGACGGCGCGAGCATGGGCGTAAAGAAACATAAGTTGGTCATCGGACACTGCGCCCAGAAATTCTATTTCTGGAGCAGTGGACGCTCGCGCTGAGGCATTTTTAACCAAAGTTTGCAGTTCTGCGGACATCGGGCCGCTGCCAACGATTTTTAAGGGCAGACCGAGCTCAAGACAAGCTTGGACGGCAAGCTCTGGGTGTTTAGCAAAATTGAGACGATTGACAAAAAGATAATAAGAGCGATCTTTGGCGGGAATAAGAGGGAGAGAGGCGGCGCGATCGACTAAAGCGACTGGAGGATAAATAATCACGCTATCGCGTCGCCAATATTTTTTTACTCTCTTGGCGACGGTACGGCTATTAACCACGATAACGTCCGGTTTTTGAGCAGCGGCAAAATCAGTCTGACGGAGAAAGTGATTAATAATTTGACCGCCAAGGCGAATAAAAGGATTCTTTTTCCAAGAACTAGCAGCGTCAAAACCATAAAGCGAGCGCGGAGGAGTATGACAATAACAGACGTGTTTACCATTGGGCACGCGCACAGATTTGGCGTGATAAGCATTGCTAGAAGAAATAACGACGTCATACTCGCTTAAATCAAGAGAGCGAAAAGCGGAGGGAGCGAAAAGGCGTAAAGGAGAGCGCAAACTAGCAACACCGGGAAAATGTTGCAACCAAGTGGAACGGATATCCCACTTGGAGAAAGTGGCTTTTTTGCTGCCAAAGCTGTCCAAATCAGAAAAAGCGACATAAAGCGGCGCCGACGGGAAAAGTTGATGAAGAGCTTCGACGACGCGTTCGGCGCCGCCATACTCTGCTAAAAAATCGTGTACTAAAGCCACTTTCATAAAATTATCTTTATTGTATACGATAAAAGCAAGACTGTCACGAGAAAATACAAAAGTAAAATTGTGTGCGAGTGAGGCTTTTTTAATGAGTAATTCATCTGTTTTTTTAACGAACTTATGTTATAATATCGCATTCTTATTATGAGTAAAAAAGTCCCCAAAGCTTTAGCCGAAGATATTAAAAAACTTTTTGTGAAGTCGCGCGAAAATGGCAATATTTCACAAGAAGACATTTTGCAAACTTTTATTGAACCAGAGTTATACATAGATGCTTTGGATGATTTTTACGATAAAGCCAGTAAAGAAGGAATTACGATTTGCGAATCGGTGTCAAAAGAAGAAAGTGGCCATGAAACGGCAGATTTGCTCAAGAGTGAGTTGGATACGATTGCTAATTTCAATAATAGTACCGTGTCTGATCCGGTGAGAATGTATCTGCGGGAGATTGGCAGAGTGCCACTTCTATCCAGAGAAGAGGAAATTACCCTAGCACAAGCGGTGGAAGCGGGCGATAAAAAAGCGAAACAAAAAATCATTAACGCTAATTTAAGATTAGTGGTAGCGATTGCAAAAAAATACATTGGTAGAGGCATGAGTTTCCCTGATTTAATTCAAGAAGGCAACAAAGGTCTAATTAGAGCGGTAGACAAATATGATTGGACAAAAGGTTTCAAGTTTTCTACTTACGCAACTTGGTGGATCAGACAAGCAATTACCAGATCAATCGCAGACCAAGCTCGGACAATCAGAGTGCCAGTACATATGGTGGAAACGATCAACGCTCTGATGAGAACGAGTCGCAAAATTATGCAAGATTTGGGACGCGAGCCGACAATAGATGAAATTGCTAGAGAAATGAACTTAACGCCAGATAGAGTGCGCGAAATTTATAAAATTTCGCAAAATACAGTCTCTTTGGAATCACCAGTGGGTGACGACGGTGAAGAAGATAGTGTTTTGGGGGATTTTGTGGCGGACAACAGAATGGCTTCGCCTTACGACAGTGCGAGCAAACAAATGCTAGCAGAAAACATTGAAGATATTTTGGAAGGCTTAAACGACCGAGAGGCAAAAGTGTTAAGGATGCGTTTTGGCTTGTCTAATAGCAGAATGATGACATTGGAGGAAGTGGGCAAAGAATTTGGAGTAACGAGAGAGAGAATCCGGCAAATTGAGAGCAAAGCCTTGCGAAACTTGCGCAATCCGAGTCGTCGAAAAAAATTGCAAGACTTTTTGGAATAAATGTCAAAATTGAGCGAAGTTATGATTTGCTTTTTTATAGGGGTTAAGTTATAATGATAGCTGAAGTTTATGAAATTTAGATGGCCAAGAAATTTTGGACATATTATTACTAATGTTTGTTTTATTCTAGTTGCAGTAGCGCTAGTGATTATGATTGGTGGGAGAATTTTTGCTCAAGATGGAGGAAGCGGTGTAAATACAAATGACGACGGGACTCAAACTGGAGGTGGAGGCGGGAGTTTTGACGCTGCAGATAATAATGCTATTAATTGGCAAGTGGGCGGCGACACTCAACCGGTAAAGATGCCTGAGCTAAATAATAATTACGTAAACACGGACACCAGATCAACTACTTTTGATGAAGGCTCGGAATGTTCAGTAGCTAATTTAGATTGTTTTACTAAAAATTATCAGTCATCGCAAGTAATGAGTTATATGGGTCTGGCCGTAGGTAGAGAAGCAGACGGCACAGCGGTGCAGGCAGACGGCGCTTTGCAAGGAGTTAGTAAAATGGTCGCTTGGACTTTTCAGCCTCAGGCAAGCGGTGCTTACTATGTTGCCGATGCTTTACAAAATATAGGTGTGGTCTCCCCCACTTATGCGCAAGGATTTGGTTATTATTCTTTGTCACCATATTTAAAATTGTGGCGAATTTTCAGAAACATTGCTTATATTTTCTTCACTTTGGTCATCGTCGGTATTGGTTTCATGATTTTATTGCGACAAAAAGCTGGCGGTCAAGCAGCAGTAACAGCGCAGCAAGCATTACCGAGAATCATATTGGCATTAATCTTGGTAACTTTTTCTTATGCGATTGCGGGCTTTTTAATTGACGTGATGTATTGGATTATGTATGCTTTTACGTTTTTTATAAACTTCAATGGCAATTCTGGTTTGTTTGGAGGAAATGTTAATTCTGCGAATGTTTTAGTCAATGGAGATTTTGGAGTGGTATTTAGAATGGTAGCGACGGGGAACTTGGGGTCGATTTTTAGCAGTGTAAATGAGACAACAACAAATTTATTGGGAAGTTTTTGGGGGACAGGCTTGGTTACAGACATAATAGGAGGTTTAGCTGGATTGATTGGAACCTTTATTATTGTGATTGCACTAATAGTAAACCTATTTAGACTTTTGTTTATATTGCTTAAATCTTATGCGATAGTACTTTTGAATATTATTTTTGCGCCATTGAGTTTGACAATGGTGGCTTTTAATGGAACAAAAGCTTTTCAAAAATGGTTTATGTCGATTGTGGCTAATTTATCGCCGTTTTTAATCACTTTTTTCATGTTAGTGGTAGTGGGAACTTTAAACGCTTTTTTTAATGTAAATTCAGGAGTAGCTGGAGCTGAAGGACCGATTTATTCAGATAATGCTGGAAAGGTGAATGCACAAGGCTTTACTCCGCCCTACCTAGTCGGGACTAACGGAACGGATGCTATGGCAAATTTAGGTACCATTATTGGTTTAGCAATCTGCCTAGCCATTCCAGAGTTGGTGACAAATATTAAGAAAAAATTGGGTGGAGACGGAGGTATGTTTGCGCAGG
>CAYVKW010000006.1:0-350 GCA_964452285.1 uncultured Pseudomonadales bacterium
CGCCGCCATTCCAACCGGCGGCGCCGCCTGAACAGCGGTCACTGCCAAGCAGAGATGAAGATCCGCCTCGACAGCCAACATAAAGATAAAGAGTTTCCCCCTTTTTCAATTCCAGAGTACCGCGAGCGTAACCGCCGCGCGCGTAAGCATAGGCATAAGCCCCATTTTTAACGCTTCTGCCGCCAGCGGCACCCCAAGCTTCAATAAGATAACTGCCGTCACTGGGAGCAATGAAAGTTTGAACAGCTTTGGTACACCCATAATTGATAATATCGTCGTCAAGCTGAGTAATAATAGCCTGACCATTGCCGCTTTGATCAGCATTCCCCTTAAAACGCTGCCCTTGGGCG
>CAYVKW010000006.1:360-35628 GCA_964452285.1 uncultured Pseudomonadales bacterium
CATTGACTGGGTGAAAGAACCGTTTTCACTGAGCGTGCAGGAAGAATTGCCTGAGATATAAGAAGAACCACCAGCGCCGCCCATCCAAAAACGGCCATAAGAAGGAGAATAATAGGCGGCGGTGGAGCCACCATAATAGCCACCACCGCCGCCACCAGCAGTAGAACGATAACCGAGTTTGCCGGTGGCACCTTTACCAGATGAACCATAATTAACTTTCTCATCGCTACTGGTATAAGCTTTTTGAGAAGCGCTGGGCACGTATTGAGTGCTAGGGCTAGTACCAGTAAAACCACCGCCGGGACCGCCAGTGCCAGCAACAGTAGTAGTGGCGGCGGCACCAAGAGCGGTAACGCCGATAGAACTGCCGCCACCGCCGCCAGCGACCATAATTCGATTAGAGAGAGCTGTGCCACCGCGGCGGATGTCAGTGGCCCCGCCACCGCCGCCGCCAGCTTCATAGCTGCTAGAATAAGCTGTTCCGCCTTTGCCGCCGCCATTCCAACCGGCGGCGCCGCCGGCACCTGTGGTAAGAGAAGCATTTCCACCAGCGCAGCCGACGGAAATATAAATAGTTTCTCCTTCTTGCAAGCGAATAATCCCATAAGTATAACCACCTTTACCAACGCCGTAATTCAGAAGAACGCCAGCGCTGCCACGTCCACGACCACCGGCGGCGCCCCAAAGTTCAATGCGATAATTAGCAGTAGCTGGAACTGTGAAAGTTTGAATGCTTGATTGGCAATTAAAAACATCTAAGGAGGGTTTATAACAAGTAAAAGAATAATTTTTGCATTCGTTAGAATAATAAAATTTCATCTTCATGCAATTATTAGGATAATCTGGGCAAACGCTACTACTTGAGTCATAATTAGTCGGACAGCTGACTGCCGAGCGAGGTGGATAAAGCGCTCGACTAGCCTGACAATAGGCGGTATTATCACCGACACAGCGCCAAGAATGAGAAGACCCTGGATCAGGAAAAAGAGCGCCGTCGCCGTAAGCGACATAACCACCAGAAGAACAAATACTTAACTTGGAAAATGCAGTGGCGGAAAGATTATAAGCGAAACAACCAGCGCGAGTACCGCAAGAAGCAACTATGCCAGTACTAGAACCGCCGCTAGAAGAACCGCTACTGCAAGAACAACTACTGGCGCATTTTTCGTAAATACCGCTACTATTCTCACAAGTCACCAAGTACTTTCCTGGACAAAGACCGTCTGGTCCAGAACAAGCAAGCATAGTATCAGCAGAAATAGAATTAGGATAAACTATAAAAATGCCGACGAGAAAAACTAAATGAATAAATTTAAAAAAATGACGAAGAAAAAACATAATAATAGAATCGAAATTAAATTTAATAGTGAAGTAAATTTTAACAATAAAAAATTGAACCAAAAAATCAATAAAAAATCTTAATTTGCCATAATTTTGCTGTAATTTTGTTGGTTTTATATTAATGAAAATTGGCGAAAAATGAACGAGCCGGAGCCGGTCTTGAGCTGAAGAAAATTTTTGAAACTTATTGTGCTATAATCCACCTATCATGCAAAGAACAATGATTAAAGACACGGTCAATAAAGTAGGTGAGCAAGTGCTGCTCTATGGTTTTGTAGACAGCAAACGCGACCACGGTAAAGTTACTTTTATAGATTTGCGTGATGTAACAGGGAAAATTCAGATAGTAGGCTATAAAATGTTGGGGGAAGTGCGACCAGAATCAATTGTCAAAGTAATTGGTGAAGTCAAAGCGAGACCAGAAAAGCAAATCAATCCAGATTTAATCACGGGGACGGTGGAGCTGGACGTCAAGGAATATGAAATTTTAGCAATGGCTGGCGATTTGCCAATTTTAGTGGAAGGTGATGGCTTAGAGATGAATGAAGAAGTGAGACTTAAATATCGTTATATTGATCTCAGAAGAGAGAGATTGGCAAAAAATATCAAGCTAAGAAGTGATTTTGTGCGGGCTTTGCGAGAGGCACTTTATCAAGAGAATTTCATAGAAATTGAAACGCCAATTTTGAGTAAGTCGACCAAAGAAGGAGCGCGAGATTTCTTAGTGCCGTCGAGATTGCAGCCGGGCAATTTTTACGCCTTACCGCAAAGCCCGCAACAATACAAACAGCTCTTGATGACAGCGGGTTTTGAAAAATATTTTCAAATGGCGAGATGCTTCCGCGACGAAGATTTGCGCGCTGACCGCTTATTAGAATTGACGCAGCTAGATTTAGAAATGAGTTATGTCTTCGAGCCGACTGAAGTAATGGCAGTGACGGAGAAAGTGGTCAAAGCTGCAGTTAAAGCGGTGGGTGGTCAATTAACAAATGAAGAATTTCCAGTGATTGATTATGCGGAAGCGATGGAAAAATATGGCGCAGATCGTTTTGATCTGCGCACGCAAGAAGAGAAAGAAGCAGGCAAACTAAGCTTCGCTTGGGTAGTCAATTTCCCATTCTTCAAAAAAGTGGATAAAAGTGATGCGGCGGAAGTCGCCGATGGTAAAAGTGGCTGGACCTTTACTCACAATCCATTTTCAGCGGCCATGCCAGAAGACCAAGCTGATTGGTTAGCGGGAAAAAATATTGAGAAAATTCGAGCAGCGCAATACGATTTAGTTTGTAATGGCTATGAAGTAGGCGGCGGCTCTTTGCGCGCTCACACCAAAGAAATGTTGTTGGCAACTTATAAAATCATGGGCTATTCTGAGGCAGAAGTGGAAGAAAGCGTCGGACATATGCTCAAAGCTTTCGACCTCGGCACGCCGCCACATGGAGGTTTGGCTTTGGGTTTGGATAGACTACTTATGGTATTGACTGGCGAAGAATCGATCAAAGAAGTGGTAGCTTTCCCGACTACTGGCAGCGGAAAGACAGCGGTAATGGAAGCGCCGGCGGCGGTGGCAGAAAAACAGCTAACAGAATTAAATTTGGAAATAGAAGAGGATTAAAATCAAGAAAGGATTTTATGAAAGGGATTGTTCTAGCGGGTGGTTCAGGCACGAGATTACGACCATTAACCAAAGTAACAAGCAAACAACTTTTACCTGTTTATAATAAGCCGATGGTGCTTTATCCGATTGAAACTTTGGTGAAAGCGGGAATTAAAGATATTCTACTAATTATCGCACCGAGTAATGCTGGTGATTTCCTAAAACTTCTAGGCACAGGAAGTGATTACGGCTGCAGAATTTCTTATGTTATTCAAGAAAAGCCAGAAGGCTTAGCGCAAGCTTTTACCATTGGCAAAGATTTTATTGATGACGATAATGTGACTTTAATTTTGGGTGACAATCTATACGAAGATGACTTTAGTGAAGACATCAAAAGTTTCAAGAGCGGGGCAAAAGTATTTGCCATTCATACTCATGATCCAGAAAGATTTGGAGTGGTGGAATTTGACAAAAATATGAAAGCTCTGTCAATTGAAGAAAAGCCAAAACAACCAAAAAGCAATTATGCAGTCACTGGGCTTTATGTCTATGACAATAGCATAGTGAAAAAAGCAGCCAAGCTGAAACCATCAGCAAGAGGCGAGCTAGAAATTACTGACATCAATAATTTGTATCTGCAAGAGGGAAAATTGGAAGTGGCTTTTGTACACGGCAAATGGTTTGATTGTGGCACCTTTGAGTCGCTGTTTGAGGCGACAGAATTGGCCCGAGAAAAAGCGAAGGCGAAAGCATAAACGGCGGGTTTGCATAAAACTGGCTTTTTGTGTTAGAATGAAGGCGATGAAAAAAAAATGGCAACGGTTTTTCTGGATAAGTGGAATTTTCGCGGTCGCGAGTGTAGTGGGAGCAAAAATAGATGTGACCGAAATCAAGGCTGTGGACGAAACAATGGTGCAGGAGGCGGCAGAGGCTTATACGACTTATGATCGGGAACTAGAAATTTACACCAAAGAAAATGCGCAATTAGAGAGAAATAGTTTGATTTATGGGCGCGCGCAGAATGAGGAAAACTTAAATCTAGTAATGGAAAGCGCGCGCGCTACTTTAACCGCCAGAGCGCAAGCCTTATATAATTACAGTCTTTATTTGGGAGCTTTGTGTGGTGAATACATGGAGAATCAAATAGAACTGGCCGGATTAAGAGAGGAATTGCTGCTGGAAGCAGAACAGTTTGCAGCATTAAAAAATGATTTCACCCAAATCACTGACTGGTATGTGCAAGACGATACTTTTGCTAAAGCGATGGCGAAATTTCAAGTGACTGCTTATCGTGCTTATGCTTGGATTTATTGGACACGGATGTCAGTATTAAATGAAAATTTCACCGCCTTAATTGAAGCACAAAAAAGCAGAATTTTAGCTGAGTCAGAAACAGCGGTTTTACGGGCAGAAGAAGAAAAAATCATCGAACAAGCGGAAAGAGCAGTGACCAAAGTAAAAAAAGATTTGGTGACCATCAAACCAAATTTAAATAATGTTAATAGTTATGATTCTTATACTAATTTAGCTCACAATTTAGATCAGATTAGAAGTGAATTAAAAGCAAATCTGATTAACTATGCGAATCTGGAATAAGAAAGAGAAGAAATGAAAAATTGGAAAAAAATTAGTTTGATGATTATCGTAATTGGCGGGACGCTGATTTTGATGTTGCTAATAATTCTTTGGCGACAAGAGTGGCAGAGAAGTCAACAAATCAAAGAGATACAAGTGGTGACAACGGAACTTAATAATGATAAAGCACGAGCAGATGAATTATTGTCGGAAGAAGAAGCGCTGGAAGAGATGACAGAGAGTTTGGTCATTCCACAAGTGAAACTGAATATTCGTTTGTAAGATAGAGATAAAAAAATTTAAAGAAATCAATTGATAAATCAATGTAAAATTGATGGAAATAATTATTCGTTAATTTCGTCAGCGAAAAAGTTCAATGAAGACAAGGAAAAACCGTTACTAACAGTGAGAGGAAATTGACGGGAAGAATCAAGCAGCCAACCGAGATCAGCAGTAATAGTGGCGACATAATAATTGGGAGCGATTTGCCCGTCAAGAGTGGCTGGAACAATGGTGAAAGTGACCGCGGGAGAAGACGCGCCTTTGTTATCAGTGAGAACGGGATTGGTAAAACGGAGTAAAGGCGCGTTGCCATCAGAAACGTAATAAGTGCCACTAACGCCAGAATCAATTGACAAAGGTGAATGAATAAGAGTCTGACCTTCATCAAGTTTGAGTAAAAAAGCAAAACGATTATTAGGTAAATCACAATCAGTAACTGGCAAGCCAAGACTCAAAAGTTGCAGACAGGCAGTGTCAAAATTTTGTCGATCACCAATAATAATCTGCTGAGTAATACCCTGCCCTGGATCAATTTTGTAAGCCAAATCGATATCTTTAGCCACAGCTAAATTTTCAATGACATCATAGCCTTGTTGACGAGAAACTTGAGTTTTAGTAGTCACGTTTTCTTTATAACTCAAAACAGTGGCTACATCAGTGGGCGTGGCACTAATTAATGATTGAGTGCCAGAGCTTTGATCTTGAAGAAGGCGCAAAATTTCAGTGTCTGTACCGAGTTTTTGAGCTTGAAGCTGAGTTTCGTCAATACCGACGGAAAAAAGTTGCCATTCAATTCCAGGCTGATAAGTCTGAAAAGCTTGATAAAGCTGATCCCAAGAAACCAAAGTATTAGTATCAATATCGCTATTGCCGAGCAAGTTGGAACTGACACTGGCGGAGTGAGCATCGGTGACTTCAAAACGTAAAAAGGCACTACTAGTGGCTTCGCGATCGCCGAACTCAGCACGAAAATTGGGATTGACAGATAAAAATAAACTACGTGAATCGTCGCTAGCAGGGAAAATGCTGGCGTTCAAAGACAAGCTATTTTTAATAGAAGCAGGAATAAAAGGCAATTGCCAAAAAAAACGACTGCTAAAAAGTAAAAAAAGGACGGCAAAAGTGGCAAAAATAGTAATAAAAAGGCACCACTTTTTCTTCATGCATTAATTATAACATTTTTTTGTGATATGATAAAGGCATGACAGTCAAACTCTATAATACTCTTAGTCAAACAGTAGAGCCGGTGAGCGTAAATCAGAATGGCGAAGTGGGACTTTATGCTTGTGGCATTACTGCTTATGACTATGCTCATATTGGCAACTTGCGTCGTTATGTCATGGATGACGAATTGATTCGAATTTTGCGATATGATGGCTACAAAGTCAAGTTTATACAAAATGTGACTGATGTCGGACACCTGACTTCGGACGGCGATGAAGGAGAAGATAAATTGGAGAAAGGGGCGCGCGCCAACGGCGAGTCGGTGTTTGAAACAGCGCGCAAATTTGAAGAATATTTTTATCAAGCAAGCGAGAAAATCGGAAATTTGCGCCCAGACGTGGTGGCGCGCGCTAGTGATTATATCGAAGAGCAGTTACAGATTGCCAAAGATTTAGAAGCTAAAGGCTTTGCTTATTTAATTCCCGAAGATGGTTTATATTTTGATACCAGCAAAAGTCCTGATTATGGCGCATTGGCAAAACTGCAAATAGAAAAGCTAAAGGAGGGTGCGAGAGTAGAAAAAGTGACAGGCAAAAGAAATCCGACAGATTTCGCGATTTGGAAGCTAGAAAGACCGGGAGAAAATCGGCAAATGACTTGGCCATCGCCTTGGGGAGAAAGAAGCTTTCCTGGCTGGCATTTGGAATGTGTAGCAATCGCGATTAAAAATTTGGGTCCGCAGCTGGAAATTCATACTGGTGGGATTGATCATATTCCAGTGCATCATGTCAACGAAATTGCGCAAGCGCAAGCTTATACTGGCAAAACACCTTTTGTAAAATTGTGGGTGCACCACAATTTTATGACAGTGGAAGGTAAAAAAATGAGCAAGAGCTTAGGCAATATTTACCGTTTGGAAGATATAGAAGATCATGGTTTTTCGCCCTTGGCTCTGCGTTACTTATTCTTAACGACACATTATCAAAAAGAAATGAATTTCACTTGGGAAAGTTTGGCAGGGGCGCAAAAAGCTTATGATCGTCTAATTGCGACTTTGGCGCGTTTCAGAGAAGAAAAAACTTCGCCCATGGCAATGGAAGATAAGATTGAAAGAACAAATAAATGGCGCGATCGCTTTTTAGATTTGGTAAATAATAATTTGGAAATTCCGCAGGCGATCGCGCTTCTGAGCGAGATTCTAAAAACAAATTTAGGACCAGGAGAGCGATATGATTTAGTGATTGAATTAGATAATGTTTTAGGTCTGCAATTGCGGCAACAAGTGGCTAAATTCTTGCGCCAAAAAGAAATAGAAGACGCGAATAAAGACTGGAGTGCAGAAGCACAGGCGATTTTGGACGATCGAGAAACCGCGCGAGCAAATAAAGACTATGCCCTGGCAGATTTTCTAAGAAAAAAATTGGCCAGTATGGGCTATCAAATTCAAGACACACCGGCGGGAGCGCAATTAGTGAAAAAAAATGACAATTATTAAAGCCAAAGTAGAAAATGAAATTTTTTTATCTACAAGCAATGTGGACGCTGATTTAGAAAAAACAATCAAAAAAGAGCTGGCTTTTTTCAATCCAAAAATCATTGAATTAAAGAGAATGGGCTATTCCACTTGGAAAGTGCCAAAGATGGTCACTTGTTATCGCAAGCTCAAAAGTGGATATTTTCTACCTTTGGGTTATGGTCCCAGACTATGGCAATACTTGAAAGAGCGAGGAGATACTTTGGAGTTGGACGATAAAAGAATAGAAAAACCGATTGCCAAAATTATCAGTAAAATAGAATTAAAAGAAAATCAAGCCGAAGCTTTGGCAAAAATCTTGAAAAGTAGTCGATCGATTTTGGAAGCGAAACCGGGGTTTGGGAAAACTATGCTCGGGTTGCAAACACTGTGCGAACGTGGACAAAAAACGCTAATTGTGGTGCATACCCGAGCATTATTGGGACAATGGCAAAAGAGAATTCAAGATTTTTGCCAATTGGAAGAAGATGATTTGGGTATTATTGGTGAAGGGAAATGGAAAATAGGGGCAAAAGTCACCATTGCTTCTTATCAGACACTTTTGAGCCGAGGAACAAAGACACTTAAAAATGAATTTGGCTTATTAATTGTAGATGAATGTCATCACGTCCCCGCCAATACTTTTGCCAAAGTCGTCAAGGGCTTTGCGGCTAAATATTGTCTTGGTCTGACGGCGACACCTTTTCGCAAAGACAAATTAGACAAACTGATGACTTTTTATATTGGAAAAATTATTCCAACGGAGAGTTTAACAACGAGTGAAGAAAATAGTTTATTGCCAAAAGCAGCGGTACAAACTAAATTAATAGTGAAAAGAACCGCACTCTGGATTGAAGAAGCAGAATTAAAAGAATTTACAGAACTAGGAACGATTTTGAGCAATGACCAAGAACGAATTAAAATGATTGTCGATGATATTGCTGAAGAAATTAAAAAGGGCAGTAAAATTATTGTGCTGTCAGAAAGAGTAGGACATTGCGAAGCCTTACTGGCAGCGATAAAGAAAAAGTCAAAAAAAGTGAAAGCAGTGCTCGTCACGGGACAAATGAAAAAAAATGAACGAGAAGTACTTTTTGAAGAAATTAAGAAAGACAAATATCAATTAATTGTGGCCACGGGTGGAGTAATTGGAGAAGGCTTTGATTGGCCGGCACTTAATTGCTTATTTCTCACTTTTCCGTTTTCTTGGCGAGGAAAATTGATTCAATACGTCGGGCGAGTGCAAAGACTTTATCCCGGCAAAACGGAAGCAAGAGTTTATGATTACGTGGACGAGCAAATGTCAATTTTCCTCGCCATGTTTCGCAAAAGACGAACAGCTTATAGAGAGCTGGGAATTGAGTGCTAAAAAAGCCGACAAATAAACCGATTTTTTTGATGAGTTGATGAAGTAAAGAAAGAAAAAAATGCTTTTATACTAAAAAGCATGATAGATTTTGTCAAAAACTTAAAAATTCTTGGTGGACGAAAAAGTGAAAACTGGAATAAAAGCTGTGACTTCGCTGAGGGGTCTTATCAACCAGAAAAATTTTCTCCAAATTTAAAAAGTTTAATCAAAGAGTGGGAGGCGATAACAAAAAATTGGAATGTGGTGGAAATATTGACGCCGACCAAGGAATCTTTAGTCAAAGAAAAAGAGAAGGCTTGGTCGGCGTGGTCAAAAAATCAAGTTTATCAACCACTGTTTGAATATGGTTGGCTCAAAAAAAATCCCATTGATATCAAAGCGACTAAAAAACAATTGCAAACAATTTTGGAAAAAACAAAAGTACTCAAAGTCAAAGATGAAATCAATCGGACAGGTAAAACTGCTTTTTACCAATGCGTCAAGGATAGTCTAGAAACATTGAATTTAATCGAAGGCTTAGAGAAAAAAAATGAAAAATTAATTAAGGAAGCTTTGAATAAAAAATATGCTGCCAACGATGATTATTTGTGGTTACTGGCAAACAGTTATTATCAGCAAGCAGTAGAAAAATCCTTAGATAATAGACACGTGGAAAACACTGAGTTGCAAGAAATGGAGAGACAATTGCTAAGAGAAAAAGTTTTTAATGCTGGCGACTTAGCAATGGCATTTATTTGGTTATTGCAAAAGTATAATTTTTTGGGCACGGAAAATAAACGAGGCTATCAAGTCATAATTAGCGATGAAGCAACTGCAGTTGATGTGCGCGATAAAGCTCAGAAGCCGCTAACAATTATTATCCCAGCAACAAAAACTCTCAGCGGCGAAAAATTACTTTGTCTAATGTATCGTCAAATAGAAAGTAAAGTCCGGCAAAGTATGAATGCGCGAGCATTAACTGAAGATGAATTTGAACTAAAAACAGATGATGAAACTTGGTATGAAGGTTGTGCTTTGCGGCTGGAAAATAAATTTTTTTATCATCATTTATTTGGTGAACACGAAGAAGAAATCGTCAAAATGTCTTTCTATGTGTTAGCGGTCAATTTAGCGGAAAATGGCCAAAGTTTTTGGGAAATTTGGCAAGAAATCACAGAAATGTATGTGCATGTATTCACTGGTATAGAAGTGAACCGAAATTTGACTAGAACTGATTTGACGCAGATGCCGGCGGAAATAATAGAAGCGGCAAAAGAGAAAGCGTGGACGGTGACTTACCGGATTATGCGTGGACATACGAATATGGAAAACAAACTAGCTTATGCCAACCGCAAAGATTTGGCTTATTTGCGAAGCTACTTGGTCGATGAAATTCTCAACAATATGGAGCTGGAAAATGTTGACGAAAAGCTGTTAATTAAAACCAATGCATTGCCGATGACGAATGAAGCAACTTTGCAAATAGACAATTTAGCTTATCCATTTCTAAATGGAACGCGCGATTATTGTTTTGATGTGTTGCTACCGCAAGTAAGAGGAGAAAAAACTAAAAGAGCCATAATTTGTGATTGTAGAAACAAAATTCGAGCAATAAAGATATTACGCACAGAAAGAAAAAATAATAATAGAAAGGATGCAATTATGCATTTAGTTCACAATTTAATGGACGATCCCTACGGAAGTCGTGAAAGCGAAAAAGCCGCAGCGCAATTTGTGATTCCGCAAAAAGAAAGTCAGGGTCGTGACGTTTATAATTTTCTCAAAGACGAATTGCTTTTGGACGGTAATGCCAAACAAAACCTCACCACTTTTTGCACTACTTGGTTGGAACCAGAAATTCACAAATTAATGAATGATTCAATTACCAAAAACTTAGTGGATAAAGATGAATATCCACAAAGTGCGGCTATTGAATTACGTTGTGTCCACATGTTGGCTGATTTATGGCATTCGCCAGAAGCAAAAACGACTTTGGGGACTTCAACAATTGGTAGTAGCGAGGCGGCAGAGTTGGGCGGTTTGGCAATGAAATGGCGATGGCGGAAAATGCGCGAAGCGGCCGGAAAAGATACTAGTAAACCAAATCTAGTGTGCGGACCGGTGCAAGTCTGCTGGTATAAATTCGCGCGTTATTTTGACGTGGAAATCAGAAGCGTACCACTGACAGAAGAACGTTTGGAAATGACAGCGGAATCAATGATGCCTTACATTGATGAAAATACAATTGGCGTAGTCCCGACTTTGGGTATCACATACACTTGTGCTTATGAAAATGTGAAGGACATCAGCGATGCTTTAGACAGGATCCAAACGGAAAAAGGTTGGGACATTCCGATTCACGTTGATGCGGCCTCAGGTGGTTTTATTGCCCCATTTTTGCAGCCAGATTTACTATGGGATTTTCGCTTGCCGAGAGTGAAATCAATTAATACTTCTGGTCATAAATTTGGCTTATCACCTTTAGGCGTGGGGTGGGTGGTTTGGCGAGAAACAAAAGACTTACCAGAAGATTTAATTTTCTATGTCAATTACTTAGGTGGCAATGAAGCAACTTTCAATCTTAATTTCTCAAAACCAGCTGGGCAAGTGATTGCGCAATATTATAACTTCTTGCGACTAGGTAAAGATGGCTACACCAAAATTCAGAGTGAGTGCGCCAAAGTAGCGAAGTATGTCGCAGAAGGAGTGAAGAAGCTGGGCATCTTTGATATTCTCTATGACGGTGAGGGTGGCCTACCAGCAAGTTGCTGGTCATTGAAAAAAGATGCGCAAGTGCCATTTAATTTGTTTGACATCACTGATAGATTACGTAATCGCGGTTGGTTGCTACCGTCATACAGTATGCCACCGAATGCGCAAAAAGTAGTGATTCAAAGAATATTGTGCCGACACGGATTTAGTATGGACATGGCAGATTTATTCTTGGCTGACTTTGCTAGAACAGTAGAATTTTTGCGCCAGCGAGGAGACTGCGGTAGTTTAAGTGAAACGGAAGCAGCGAGCTTCAAACACACTTAAGAAAAACTAAAAACGGAGGTGAAAGCGAAGTGGAAGCAAGTTGGCGACCAAATGAAAAATTTGGTCGCCAACAACAATAAAAATAAATTAAAAAAGAAGGAAGGAAAATGCAAACAGGGAAAAAGAAGTTTTTGACAACGATGCAAATTGCATTGATGACGGCCGCGGCAATTGTGAGTTTACGCGGTTTGCCGATGCTGGCCGCAGAAGAAATGACAATGTTTTTTTACATCATTTACGCGACAGTTTTATTTTTGGTGCCAGCGGGATTGGTGGCAGCGGAGTTAGGTAGTGCTTTTGCGACTGTAGGTGGCGGAGTTTACACCTGGGTGAAAGAAGCGTTTGGGGAAAAATCCGGATTCTTAGCTATATTTTTACAATGGATTCAAAATGTAGTCTGGTATCCGGTAGTACTAGGTTTTGCAGCGGCAGCAGTAGCTTATTTAATCGGGATGCCAAAATTGGCAGACAATAATATTTATACCGGAATTTTTATTATTGTGTTTTATTGGTTAGCGACGGCAGTAGCTTTTAAAGGGAGCGGTTTCCTAGCAAAAGTGACGAGTCAAGCCTTTTTATTGGGCACAGTTTTACCTGGCGTCGCCATGGTGGTAATGGCGGGAGTATGGCTCGCAAATCGACAACCAATCGGTTTCCAAAACTTATCTTCGGCTGACACGCAAATAGTGGAAGCGAGTAAAGTAGCAACGATGCATGCTCATCCGCGCTGGTTTCCGTCTCTGACTAATTTGGGTAATTTAGCTTTTCTAGCGGCAATTTTATTGCTTTTTGCTGGAGTAGAAGTACAAGCAGTGCATTCAGTGGATATGGAAAATCCGCAGAAGCAATATCCACGAGCAATTTTAATGGCAGCATTAATTTCACTAATCATTTTTGCTATTGGTAGTCTAGCAGTGGCAATTATTCTCCCCTACCCCGACATTCAATTGGAGTCAGGTTTATTTGACGCTTTTGCCCTAGCGTTTAAAACTTATAAAATTCCTTGGATGACTAATGTGATGGCGGGTTTGGCGGCGTTTGGAGCAATGGGCGGCGTCTTGTCTTGGATTGCTGGGCCAAGCCGCGGTTTATTGTGGACAGCGCGCGACGGTCAATTGCCGAAATCGTGGACAAAAGTCAATAAGAATAATGTCCAAACAACGATTTTATTGTGGCAAGGAGTGTTCGTGACCGCTTTGGCTCTAATTTATTTCATTTTCAAAAATGTGAATGTGGCTTTCTTTTTACTCAGCGCGCTCACGGCCGGACTTTACATTATTATGTATTTGCAAATGTATGCAGCGGCGATCAAACTACGCTACAGCCAACCGAATTTGCTCAGACCATATAAAATTCCTGGCGGGAAAAGTGGAATTTGGACGGTGGCAGGAATTGGTTTCTTAGCAGCATTATTTTCTTTAGTGGTAGCATTCGTGCCACCGACACAATTGGTCATCGGTAATAAGACAACTTATGTCTTAATGGTGGCGGCGGGTACAATTGTGTTTGTGATATTGCCGTTTATTATTAATTATGCGGTGAAAAAAGGGAAAAAGCAGGTGGTAACTGGAGAAATGCAAGCGCAAGAACAAAAATAAGATTGCGCGGGAAAAGAATAAAGAGTAAAATTGAAGCATTAAAACTAGGAGTGATAAAGGAGGTTTTAATGCACGAAAATAATTGGCGGCGACGCGAACAAGATGATTTAATTCATCAAGTAGCGACGCCGCTTACTAATGCTTTATTATTTTTGGAAAGGGGGATAGAAAAAGAATCGACAAAAGTAAAAAAGGAACTAAAATTAGCTCATGAAGAATTGCAAAAGGCGATAAAATTATTGCAAAATAGAGAGGCGAAAAATTTGGAGAAAACAAATTTTTCGCCAATAAAAACCCTAGAAAACATTCTTACTCATTACCAAAAACCATATCAAGTAAATTGCCAACTGCAAACCGACCAAAAAAATTACTCTTTTTACGGACACGAGGAAGCATTCGCAGAAATAGTCATACATTTGCTCAACAATGCCGCCGAAGCTTATCATGACCATAGTTGCGCTCGTCCAATTCAGCTGACATTAACCGAAGCTTGTAATGGGATGAATCTAATCATCGGCGATCATGGACGAGGCATGAATTGGTGGCAAAAACTAATAGCAACTTATCCCAAAATATCTTTTAAAAAAGTCAAAAGTGGGTTGGGTTTACCAAAAGTAAAAAGGTTGCTCAAAGAAGAATTTGATGGTGAGTTAAAAATCATAAGCAAAGTCTGTGCGGGCACACTGATTATCGCCTATTTTCCTTTTTAATTTATGCTATAATTACACTTCTTAACAAGAATTATTTTGCCTGGTTAGCTCAGTTGGCAGAGCGTCGCATTCGTAACGCGAAGGTCGTGGGTCCGATTCCCACACTAGGCTCATTTGACGGTAATTGAAAAAAAGCGAAGAGAATTTTGTAGTGCATAAATGGTTATATAAGACACCCAATGAATTTGATGATATACTAATGAGAAGTGACGGAGAATATCTCACGGGTTTGGGATTCATAAAGACAAATAGTAATGTTAAAAGCACGAAAAATGAAGAAGAAGAATTGGTGATTTTCAAAGAAACTAGCAACTGGTTAGATATTTACTTTGGCGGTAAAAATCCAAATTTCAAACCACGATATAAAATCGCAAATTCAACCGCATTTAGAAGTAGAGTAATTGAAATAATGACTGCTATTCCTTTCGGTCAGACTCTAAGATACAAAGATATTGCAGCAGCAATTGTAAAAAGTAAAGGGTTGAAGAAAATGTCTAGTCAAGCCGTAGGCGGAGCGGTGGGATGGAATCCGATTGGAATTATTATTCCTTGTCATCGGGTCATAGGTTCGAATGATAGCTTAACTGGATACAGCGGAGGAATAAAAATAAAGCAGCATTGCTGCTGCATGAGCAAAAAAATAAAAAAATGGAAAAATGATATAATGGCACCAATTAAAACAAGTGCTAAGAAGAAAACAAAAATGAGAAAACATTATTTAGATAACATTCGGTGGCTGACAATAATTTTGGTTTTGATTTACCATGTTTTTTATCTTTTCAATAGCGTTGGTGTTTTGGGCGGAATGGGAGGTTTCGCGCCCAAGCAAAGTCAAGATGTTTTTCTTTATATAGTTTATCCTTGGTTTATGGTGTTATTTTTTGTGGTAGCAGGTATGAGTAGTCGTTATGCTTTAGCGACTCGCACCAACAAACAATTTCTGAAAGAAAGAACGATGAAGTTATTAGTGCCGTCGACTTTAGGACTATTGGTTTATCAGTGGATTGGCGGATATTTCAATTTGCTGATTGGCGGTGCCTGGCAAACAATATCCGCTTTTTTGAAATATCCGCTTATGGTTCTAACTGGCACTGGGCCACTGTGGTTTATTCAAATGCTATGGTTATTTTCAATAATGCTGATAATAATTAAAAGTGTAGATAAAAAAGATAAATTATATAATTGGGGTGGAAAATGTAATTTGTGGATTTTATTATTACTTTTTTTACCAGTTTGGGGCGCGGCACAAATTCTAAATGTGCCAGTAATTACAACTTATCGTTTTGGCATTTATTTATTCACTTTTTTAATCGGTTATTTTGTTTTTTCTCATGATGAAGTAATGGAGAAACTTGAAAAAGTGTGGTTGCCGCTATTACTAGCAGCTGGTATTTTGGGCGTAATTTTTGTTGGATTTTTCTTTGGCAAAAATTATACTGAAGGAGAATGTTTGCAAAGTGTTCTCACTAATTTATATTTATGGATTACTATTTTGGCGGTACTTGGCGGTGGAAAAAAGTGGTTAAATCAAAATTCGGCTTTTACCCAATATATGACAAAAGCGAGCTTTGGAATTTATATCGTACATTATCCGATTACTTTGGCTATTTGTTATGGACTGAAAAATTATGTTTTATGGCCAACGCCAATGATCTATGTGACAGCAATAGTGATGACGTTATTTTTGTCTGTGATGACAAATGAAGTTATTCGGCGGATACCGATAATAAATTTCTTAGTGCTGGGCGTCAAAAAAACTTAGCTGGCGATGATTCCGTTAATAGCGTTATTTGCTGGCAATCTTTTTCAATTAATGGTCGCATAGTATCTTTGTATTTTGAGAGATTGAGGTTTTTTACTTTATGACTAATTTTTTGAGCAAGCTGAGGTTTGTAGAAAAGCAAAGTCGGCAGAGCGGATAAACATTGACGAACGATAGTCGGTTTATCATCATCCAAAACGGCGAGCAAATTATCTATGATGGGTTCAATACGATTATTTTTATCCCAGCGAGATAATTTGCAGATTAATCTAAAGCCACGCATTTTGATAAAAGATTTTTCATTGACAAGCATCTTTTGAACGTCATCAAAATGCTGATAAAGAAAGTCTGATTGATCAATGCTCTTTTCGATATCTTGAAAAGCCTGCCAAACTGCAGCGATTTCTTTATCATAAAGTTGGTAAAAAATTTCTTCTTTAGTCATAAGTCAGATCTAAAGTTTTAGCTTATGAATTATTTTTCCATCTTTTCAAAGTTGGGAAAACAGTCTGACAATGAGTTCTCATTTGCTCGGGCGTCATATTGGCTTGGGCGGCAAATTTGACATTCATGTCGATATATTCTTCCATACTAACGTCGTCAATAAATTTGCCGCCTTGATAACAATAACGGCAATAGTCTTCATTTTGACTACCGTCGGCATTAGTGCCAAGCTCTTCTTCTTTTGTTAGTGGCATACTACAACTTTGACAGATAGAATTTTTCATCTCCGACCTTTCTGTATTTTTTAAATGTTATTAAGTATAACCGATAATGAAAAAATGAAATAAAGGCAAAAAATTTTTTACAAAATAGTCAGAAAGGTACCGCCGACGATAAGTAAAACACCGATAATATTTTGCCAGGAAACTTTTTCATGTAGTAAAAAAACTGATAAAATCATAGCGATAACCAAGCTCAATTTATCTAGAGCAAGAACTTTGGTGACGCCGTCAGTGAGTTGCAGAGCGCGATAAAAAAGTAGCCAGGAAGCGCCGGTGGCGAAACCGGAAAGAATGAGAAAGATCCAGTTACGCGGAGTCAAAGTAAGAGTCTGATTTTGCAAACCAAGAACAAGCACGATGATCCAGGATAAAAATAAAACGACAGTCGTTCTGATGGCGGTGGCAAGATTGGAATTGACGCCGGCAATACCAATCTTGGCGAGAATAGAGGTGAGCGCGGCCATGACGGCAGAACCGAGAGCGTAAAATAGCCATAAAGGAATTTTGGTCATAATGAAAATTATAAGCGGTAATTTGAAAAAAGAAGCGTTAAATTGAGCTGAAAAATTAGCGGAGAAAAATAAACAATAGATAAGAGAAATTACTACAATCAGTTTTTATTTTTCGGTTATAATAGAAACATGATCGGTGAGATCCAAAGTTGAAATATAATAATAGAAAGTAAAAAAAGATGAAAGTAGCTTTAATTGGAACTGGTTTTGTAGGAGTAACAGCGGCGGTGGTTTATGCTTCTTTTGGCAATCAAGTCATTGGCTTAGATATTGATGAAAAGAAAATCGATAAATTGAACAAAGGGAAAGTGCCTTTTTACGAGCCGAAGTTAACCGAGCTACTAGAATCTGGTCTAGAAAGTAAAAAATTAAAGTTTACCACTTCTTATAAAGAAGCAATTGAAGACGCAGACGTAGTGATTGTGGCAGTGGGAACGCCATCGGCGGCGGATGGCGCCATCGACCTCAGTTATATTGCTAAAAGCGTGGCGCAGGCTGCGCCTTTTCTCAAAGATGGCGCTGTCTTAGCTATTAAGTCAACCGTTTTGCCAGGAACATTGGCACAAGTGAAAAAGATTGTCAATAATCTCACAGATAAAAAAGTTTATTTTGCGGCTTTACCAGAGTTTTTGAAAGAAGGAACAGCGGTGGACGACACTTTATATCCAGACCGGATTGTAATTGGAACGGAGCACAAAGCCGCTTTCAAAATTTTGGAAGAGCTGCATGCGCCGTTTAAAGCGCCAATCTTATCAGTGAAACCGGAGTCGGCGCAACTAGCAAAATATGCGAGTAACAATTATCTAGCACTAAGAATTGTTTATGCCAATGTGTTGGCAGAAATTTGTGAAAATAGTGAAGCCGATATCAAAGAAGTGATTGAAGCAATGGGTTACGAAAAAAGAATTGGCAATCATTATTGGTATCCAGGTTTGGGCTACGGCGGTTCTTGTTTCCCTAAAGACGTGAAAGCTTTGGCACATTTTTGCCAAGATAATCAGCTGCAAAGCAATCTCTTTGCCGTAATTAATGAACTTAATAATAAGAGACCAAAACAGGTTTTGGATAAAATTGGCGAAGTAATTAATGGTTTTCAAGATAAAAAAGTGGCGGTCTTAGGTTTGTCTTTCAAACCAAATACAGATGATCAAAGAGAGGCGCCAGCTCTGACAGTGATTCCGACATTATTGGCGGCAGGCGCAAAAGTGGTAGCTTATGATCCAATGGTGAAACAGATTGCCAATGACGAGCTGGCGCGAAATAAAAACTATAAACAAGTAGAAACAATCGCAGTGGCGGTCAAAGAAGCAGATTTAATTATCCCATTAATTGAATGGTCGCAAATTGTGGGCTTTGATTTTGCGACTACCAAAGAGAAGAAAGAACAATATTTCTTTGATGCACGGGGACAATTTGAAATGGATAAAATGCAAGATTTGGGTTATATTTATTTAGGAATTGGACAGAAATTTTGAATAAATTTCTGTCCGCAAAAATAAAGGTGAGAAAATGACAAAAAAAGTTTTAATCACTGGCGGAACGGGTTTCGTTGGCGGTCATTTATTGAGATATTTGCAAAAAATGGCGCCGAATGAAGAATATCATTTAACAAGTTTGCATGCACATAAAGTAGCTGGAGCATTTGTACATGAAATCGATCTCACGAGTAAAGAGGAAGTAGAAAAATTAATCGCGGAAATCAAGCCGAATGAGATTTATCATTTAGCGGCGATCGCGAGTGTGCCAGCAAGTTTCCAAGACCCAGAAGGAGTAATTAAAAACAATTTTCAATTAACGCTGAATGTATTGGAAGCGATGCGGCTGCTAGTGCCAAAAAGTAAAATGCTGATGGTAAGTAGTGCTGATATTTATCAAGTGGAAAACAATGGACGGAAAATTAATGAAGAAACTTTGGTGGCGCCAGCTAATCCTTATTCAGCGAGTAAAGCGGCGCAAGATTTATTAGCTGGCGCCTATGCAAAAAGCTTTGGCTTAAATATCGTCAGAGTTAGACCTTTTAATCATATTGGAGTGGGTCAAGGTTTAGGTTTCGTGGTGCCTGATTTTGTTTCACAGATCGCAAAGGTGGAAAAAGAAAAAGATGCCAAAATTAGAATTGGCAACCTAGAGGCGGAGCGTGATTTTACAGCAGTAGATGATATTGTGGCTGGCTACGCTCTACTAATGAAAAAAGGAGGGGGCGGTGAGATTTATAATTTGGGACAAGGTGAAACGATCACGATTCGAGAATTACTAGATCGGCTGCTCAAGCAAGCAAAACGACCGATTGAAATAGAAGTGGATCCGACACGTTTGCGACCAAGTGAAAGACCGTATATTTGCGCAGATGTGAGCAAGGCACAAGCTTTGGGCTGGCAAGCAAAAATCCCTCTTGAGACAACTTTGGCAGAAATCATGGACGATTGGCGAGAGAAGATGATATAATAGAGACTTAAAATGTAAGTTAGACAGAGACAGAAAGTATTTTTATGGCAAAAAAAGCTTTAATTACCGGAGTAACAGGTCAAGACGGTTCTTACTTGGCAGATTTTCTTTTGGAAAAAGGTTATGAAGTGTATGGTTTAATTCGTCGCACTTCCACGCCAATTTTCGAGAGAATCGAAAATTTGCTCGACAATGAACATTTTCATCTAGTATCAGGAGACCTAGCTGATAGCGGCTCGCTAATGCAATTGATGAAAGAAATAGAGCCAGACGAAATTTACAATTTAGCCGCTCAGTCTTTTGTGAAAGCGAGTTGGGATCAACCGATTCTAACTGGTGAATACACGGCTCTGGGAGTGACGAGAATACTAGAAGCAATGCGACTGTTTGCGCCAAAAGCCAGGTTTTATCAAGCATCGTCATCAGAGATGTTTGGGAAAGTTTTAGAAGTGCCTCAATCGGAAAAAACACCTTTCTATCCGCGTTCTCCTTATGGAGTAGCAAAAGCTTATGGGCACTTTATTACGGTGAACTATCGCGAATCTTATAATTTATTCGCTTGTTCTGGTATTCTTTTTAATCACGAATCGCCACGAAGAGGTCTAGAGTTTGTAACTCGGAAAATTGCGCACCAAGTAGCAGAATTAAAATTGGGTTTAAGAGATAAAGTGGAGTTAGGTAATTTGGACGCGAAAAGAGATTGGGGTTATGCCAAAGATTACGTGCGAGCGATGTGGTTAATGTTGCAGCAAGAAACTCCAGATGATTATGTGGTCGCCACAGGCGAAACACACAGTGTGGGCGAATTCTTACAAAAAGCTTTGGCGCATATTGGAGTTAATGATTGGGAGGCACATTTCAAACATAATCGGGCTTATGATCGGCCAGCAGAAGTTGATTTATTGATTGGTAATGCAGAAAAAGCCAAGACTGTTTTAAAGTGGCAGCCAAGCATTACTTTTGATGAATTAGTGGCATTAATGGTGGATTCAGAAATAGCGCTTTTGGAAGGTAAGGCAAAAATTTACGATTTCTAAAATGAAAAAAGCTGTCATTATTATTCCAACTTATAATGAGAAAGAGAATGTAGCGAAAATCGTGCCGCAAATTTTTGCCGCGGTTAAAAACATTAAAAATTATCAAGTGGAAATTTTAATTGTTGATGATACTTCGCCTGATAAAACTTATATGGTGGTAAAAAAAATGCAGGTAGACTGGCCACATTTACATTTACTGGTCAATCCGGAAAAAGCAGGTTTAGGTGGAGCTTATCTTAAAGGCATGAAAGAGGCCTTCGGCAAACTGAAGGCAGACTATGTCTTTGAATTTGACGCTGACGGTTCACATGATCCAAAAAAATTACCAGAATTTTTTGCAAAATTGGATGAAGGCTATGATTTTGTAATTGGCGGCCGTTATCGTCATGGTGGCTCAGTCGATCCTGACTGGCCGCTGCTGAGAAAATTTTATAGCATTGTTGGCAACTTTGTGATTATGGTGGTTTTAACCGATTTCCGGATTGGTGACTGGACCAGCGGCTACAGAGCGATTAGTAAAAAGGTCTATCAAGCAGTGATCGGAGAAATGACAGGTGAAAGATTTAGTGGTTACACTTGGCAAATTGGTTTTTTGCACAAAGCCGTGAGGAAAAACTTTCGTTTTACAGAAGTACCGATTCATTTCCAAGATCGAAAAATTGGAGAATCAAAATTAGGTGCAGAATATATAAAAAATACTTTGCTTTATATTTTTAAAGCTAGATTTGATGAGATCGTCAATCACAGAATTTTTAAGTTTGCAGTCACGGGTGCAATTGGAACATTAGTACAATTGCTTAGTTATGGATTGATGCAAACAACAATTTTGCCGCCAAATAATTTATGGCAAATTCAAACAGCTAATTTTATTTCCATTGAATTGGCAATTATTTCTAATTTTACTATTAATGGTTTTTGGACTTTTTCAGATCGCAAACTAAAAAGTAAAGAAGTGCTGCCAAAATTTTTACAATTTAATTTAGCTTCGGCTGGGTCAGTGACGGTGCAGATGTTGCTAATGTGGGCGCTAGTGCGTTTGTTTGGCAGTGAAGTTTTATTTAAGCTGTTTGGAATTTTTGATGTGGGCAAACAAACGCTTTATCAACTGCTCGGAATTATTTTAGCAATGTGTTTCAATTACTTTTTTTATAACCGTTTTATTTGGAAAAATCAAAAGACAAAATAGAAACAACGATGACAAAACTTAAAAGTTTTTTTGCCACCATAAAAAAAGAATTTTGGCGCCAGCCAGTGTTGTATGCTTTTTTGGGAGTATTGATAGCAGCTGGCGCTTGGTTAAGATTGTACAAAATCAGTGACACGCTCATGTTTCAAGGCGATCAGGGACGCGATGCGATTGTAGTAGCAAGAATGTTTAGAGAATGGGATCCGGCTTTCATCGGTCCAGTGACGAGCATCGGTAATATGTATTTGGGGCCATTCTATTATTACTTTATGCTGCCATGGCTATGGATTTCTTATCCAAATCCAGTAGGACCAGCAATTGGAGTAGCTTTAGCGAATGTGGTGGCAATTATTTTAACTTATGTTTTAGGCAAAAAAATGGTGGGAGAACGAGCGGCCTTATGGGCAAGTGTTTTATTTACTTTCTCGCAAGTAGCAATTTTTTATGGTCGTTTTTCTTGGAATCCGAACTTAAGCGCTTTAGTGAGTTTACTAACCATTTTTTTTATTCATCAAGCTTTGACGGAAAAAACAAAAAATTGGTTGTGGGTGGGCTTATGTGCTGGGATATTAATTCAACTGCATTATGTTAATTTGGTAGTGGTGGCAGTGGCGGGAATTTTTTGGTTATGGCAATGGTGGAAAAAGGGGCGAGAAAAAAAATGGCGGCAAAAAAACCATTTTTGGCAAATGAGCGTGGGAGCGGTGGTAATTTTTTTTCTTACTACTACTCCGTTAGTACTTTTTGATTGGAAGTATGACTGGCGCAATATAGAGGCAGGAGTGGGAATTTTTACTAAAGAAGAAAGCTTTACCAGCAATCAAGAAGTGGAGACAGCGCAAAGCGCCCGCGCTTTGCGCCAACAATTAAAAAACAGAACTAGACAAGTTTTGGGTGACTTAGCAATGCCAGAAGTACCAAAGAACGAGGCCTTTTTTGTGTTTACTTTTTTGGTCCTAATCACTTTTTTGTATCTCACTTACAAAAAGAGAGAGACAAAAGAAGCGCTTGGCTATGTAATTCTAGCCGTCAGTGTCGTGATGACAATTGTAATTACGGGTTTATATCGTCATAATTTTTACGATCACTATCTACTATTTATATTGCCAGTGATATTTTTGATTTATGGTTGTTTACTAAGCCAATTACGATGCTTAAAACAAAAATGGCTGAAATGGGCAATCACAATTTTGCTGATGATTTTTTATCTGACTGCCAATTACAGAAGTGGTTTTTACGTGGGTAATAATATGCCAGCAAAAATCAATGAAATTACAGATTTTATTATTACCCAATTACCAAAGCAAACACCCTTTGCCTTTTCTTTTGTCAATGACAATAAAGATTCCTTAGGTGAACATTACCGTTATTTCTTGGAAACTAAAACCGATCAATTAGTTGATTTGAGCGAGATTGCGAAAGCAGAAGTGATGTTTATTGTGGATGAAACTAATCAGGCAAATATCTATGACTTATCTAGTTTTGATGTGGTAGTCTTTCGTGATGACGCGACAGTAAGCGCTATCCCTTATAATGATGTGACAATTTATAAATTGGAAAAGAAGACAGAACAGGCGGCCAATGATGAATAAAAATGAAGTTTTTTTGTCAGTGATAATTCCTTCTTATAATGAAAAGAAAAATTTTGGACGTGGAGTTTTAGATAAGGTGGATGATTATTTAAAAAAGCAAAAATATAATTATGAAGTAATTTTGTCTGACGATGGGAGCACGGATGGAACACTAGAAATATTAGAAAAATTTGCCCAAAAACATGAAAATTTCAAAGTTTTAGCCAATCAGCATGCAGGCAAAGGACCGACGGTGACAGCGGGAATGATGGCGGCGCGCGGACATTGGAGACTATTCACTGATTTTGATCAATCGACACCATTGAGTGAAGTGGAAAAATTGTTCCCGTCAGTAATTGATCATCAAATTGTGATTGGTTCGCGCGCTGCTGCTGGAGCAAAAAGAGAGAAAGAGCCGTGGTACCGGCATGTAATGGGTTTTGGATTTAATATATTGACTCGAATGATTGTTTTGCCAGGCATCTTGGATAGTCAATGCGGTTTCAAACTTTTTAGTGATAAAGCCACAAAAAAAATCTTCCCTAAACTCAGAGTTTACGGAAGAAAAAATCAAGCTCGAGATGCTTTCACTGGTGCTTTTGATGTGGAGTTACTATTTCTCGCACGCAAAAATAAACTAGCAGTGGCAGAAATTCCAGTTTTGTGGCAGCACGCAGAATCGGATCGCGTGTCGCCGATAAAAGATTCTGTGCGCATGCTGCGTGACATTATTAAAATCAGATTGGCAAGCTGGCGCGGTCAATATGAAAAATAAACTTAATTTAGTTGTCTATGGAGTACTGCTGGCGGCATTAGCTTGGTGGAGTTGGATTTTGACCGCGCCAAATTTAGTTTTATCAACTTGGGCGCCTTATTGGAATTGGCAAAATTGGATGTGGCAAACTTTTTATGCTAATAGAGCGTTAATCTGTGTTCTTTATGCGGCCATAATTTCAGCTTTATTAATCATTTTCTGGAAAATAACCAAGGAACAAAAGTTTGCCCGACCAAAACATTTTTTGGTAACGATGTGTGTAACGGCTTTGCCTTTACTGTTTTCATTTAACGCTCTGTCCTTTGATGTTTTCAATTATCTATTTAATGCAAAAATGGTGGCCGTCTATCATGCCAATCCTCACGAACAAGTGGCGCTTGATTTTAGCAGCGATCCTTGGACTCGATTTATGCATAACACGCACACAGCGGCACCATATGGTTATGCGTGGACGGGAATTTCTTTGATTCCATTTTATTTAAGCGGCGGTAAATTTGCTAGCGCCTGGCTAATGACAAGAGGGGGCAATTTTCTTTTATTAATCGCGACCGGAATTTTGATGTGCAAATGGCAAAAGAAAATTGCCGGAAAATATGACTTCAAAAGTTTGGCTTTATTCTTTTTTAACCCTTTAGTGTTGATAGAATTATTAATGAATATGCACAATGATTTATGGATGATGTGGCCAGCGCTATGGGCGCTTTATCTCATTTATCCAAGTCAAAAAAATGGAGAATGGACAAAAGTCAAAGCGGGAAAAATAATGCTATCGGCGGCAGCGCTGTTTTTTTCGATGACGATTAAATATTCCACTTTAACATTGTTGCCAGTGTGGTTATTTTTATTAATTTTACCGTGGCTCAAAAAAAATAAATTGATGAAAATAAAAAAACTCGCTTATACTTATATTTTTGACGGCGCAGCCGGATTAATGTTTTTGCCCTTGTTGACCAGTAGAGCGCAATTATTTCATCCGTGGTATTTACTTTGGAGTTTAAGTTTCTTGCCGTTTTGTAAAAGTAAAATAGTTCAGACTAGCTTACTGATTTTGAGTGCAACTTCATTATATCGTTACTTGCCCAATTTATGGGTCAACGGATATGAGACAGAAACACTTTTTTATCAACAATTAATAACTATAGTGCCATTATTATTTTACTTAATAGGAATCTATGCGCACAAGGTGCTACTTTATGTCCAGAAAAATAAATAAGTTCCAGCTAGCAATTATAATTTTAAGCGGTATTTATCTATTGTGGCGATTACTTAATTTGACAATATTGCCAATTTTTGCCGATGAAGCAATTTATATTCGTTGGTCGCAACTAATTATTTCTGATTGGAAACAATATTTATTTTTTCCACTGAATGATGGAAAAACACCACTACAAATGTGGCTAATGGTGCCATTACTAAAAGTTTTCAAGGATCAATTATTTGCTGGAAGACTACTGTCGGTGTTATTTGGTTTGGGACAAGTTTTAATGATGATAAAGATGATGTCGTTATTCACAACAAGGAAAAGATGGCAGTTATTGGCAGGCATAATTACGATTTTAACACCAGGATTGATTTTGACTGGAAGGTTAGCATTAATTGATACACAATTAACGTTTTTTCTGGCAGTAAGTTTCTATTGGGCTTATAAAGCTTTAGAAAAAATGAAAGCAGATAATGAAGAAAAAGAAGAAAGAGGCGCTGAAAAAAGTCAGTGGAAATGGAAAGAGATTTTGACGCCGGCGCTTTTTTTCAGCGCTGGGGCATTTGGTTTAGCAATGTTAACTAAATTTTCAGCGATTTTATTTTTGCCAGTTTTAGTGACTTTGTTACTTTATTTTTGGCCAACAAAATTTACTTGGAAAAAAGCCGATTGGCAATTGCCGATTAAAATGTTATTAGTATTGATAAGCATTGGTTTTTTAGGCGGTTGTATTTTCTTACTCTTAGCTGTACATCCAGCTTTTCCGCAACTGTTCTCGCGGGGAGGAGATTTCCTTTATTCGATTAAAGATTTTTTTGTTCAGCCAGGACAAATTATAAATAAAAATTGGTTATCGTTTATAGAAACAATGAGTACTTATTTAACAACGGTATTATTTTATTTTAGTATTGTCTTAGCAATTTTCTTTTGGCCACAAGATCGAAGGCCAATGTGGCTACTGATAAGCGGCTTAGCTTTTAGCGCACCAATGATAATTTTGGGACAAGTCATTCATGGTCGCTATTTATTACCAGCACTACCGTTTTTTATTCTCAGTTTCACTTTGAGCCTAATGTATTTACGTGGGAAAATGGGAAGGTTGGTAAAAATAGTTTTGCTCAGTTTATTTTTGGCTTTGGGCGGATATTTTACTTATAATAGCGTGGCGGCGCCAGCAAAGATGCTTTTGTCGCGAGATGATCAAATACAATATTTGCAAGAATGGTCATCTGGTTATGGTATAGAAGAAACGATTGCCTTAATCGAAAAGCTCAGAAGTCAAAAGCAAACGCTAGTGCTAACGGAGGGGTTTTTTGGCACGCTGCCAGATGCGCTCCTAGCTTATTATTTTAATCGAGAGGTAACGAATTTAAAAATAGAAGGTATTGGTCAACCGATTTATAATTGGGAAAAATATCAAGATTTAATTGATCAATATCCACAGGCAATTTTGGTAGTAAACTCACACCGAATGTTTGCGAAGTTGCCAAGCGAAAAATTGCTGGGCAATTTTTCGCGTCCCCTACCCGACTCACCATCGTTACAGGTTTGGAACTTGAAATAAATAATAAAAAGATTAAGCGGAAATTTTTTGAGTTTGAGATAAGAATTCTTTGCTGGCTTGGAGCAGCGCCTGACGATTGTTTAAATCGCTGTCTTCCAAAACTAATTCAAGCAAATGATTGAGAATTTGGCCTAAAATAGGTCCGGGTTTCAAAGCGAACTCCGTCATTAAATCATGACCATCAATGGCTAAATCGCGAGTTTCCATGGGTTGATTGAGCTGTTCAATCATTCTTTGTTTCATTTCCTCTAAACGCCAGCTAGTTTTGCGAGCATTGCTGCCAAGACGATCAGATTCACGTAAATCCAAGATATCGTTGAGATTTTCCAAACCAACTTGGCGCATGAAGCGGCGAATGGAAGCATCGGTATTTTCCGGTTGATAGTAGAACATGTGCTGACGAACAAGGAGGAAAATACGGTCGGTATCGCGTTTACTCAAGTGCAAACGTTGAGCGATTTTTTTGGCTAAATGAGCACCGACGACTTGATGATTGTAAAAAGTGTATTGACCACGAACCATTCGCTGAGTAGCTGGTTTGCCAACATCGTGTAATAAAGTAGCCAAGCGGACGATGGGATCAGAATTGGGGCAGCAAGCGAGAGCATCCAAAGAATGCACCCAAACATCGGTTAAGTGATGACCTGATTGAGCGACGTCTTTCATCTCAATCAGTTCAGGCAAGAATTCTTTGAGCAAACCAGTTTCGTCTAAAAGCATGATGGCTTCGCGCGGAAAATGACTATGGAGCATTTTTAAGAATTCATCGCGAATCCTTTCCGCGCTAACTTGTCGTAATAAAGGAGCGCTTTGTTTGACAGCATCGTAAGTGAAATCGTCTAAAGCGAAATTAAGCTGGACACTAAAACGAACGGCGCGCAAAAGACGTAAAGGATCTTCGGTGAAACGTTTTTCTGGTTTACCAATAGCTTTGATAATACCGGCTTTAAGGTCCTGAAGGCCGTGATAATTATCAACTAATTCATAAGTGCCGGTACGGAGAGTGACTATTTTTTTGAGATTTTTTTGGCTGAAAATACAATCGAGCTGATCAAAGCTGAGAGTCAAAGCGAGAGCGTTAATGGTAAAATCACGACGAGATAAATCGTCGTCAATAGTTTCGCCCCACGATAAGGAGCGCGGAGAGCGAGAGGTGGCATCATAAACTTCCCCCATGCGATAAGTGGTAATTTCAAAATTGAGAGGTGGAGTCACTTCATTTGGCCACTGAGGTAAAACAAGAGAGGCATGGAGTTTGGTAGTGGCAGTAATGTCAATGCGATCATGGCGGCGACGACCGTCATTATGTGCCGAAGATGTCGAGTCTGCCTCGCCGCCAGACCAATCGTCGACCAAAAAACCTTCCGCTCGCATCAGAGCGAGAAGTTTTTCTTTAGTGATACTGACCGTACCGAAATCGTTTTCATAAAAACTTTCTGGAAAAACCTGTAAAATTTCTTCAGGTTTGGCATTGGTGGCAAAGTCAAAATCAAAATCTTTAAGCTCGGTTTTTTGTTCGGTCAAATCCATACCTTTGGCTAATAAGTCGCGGACGCTGCCGCCAACTAAAAAAGCTTCAAAGTGAGACTGTTGCAATTTCCACAAGATAAATAGGCTAGTAGTGGGCAAACTTAAGTCTGGTAAAGTCATACTTTCTATTATACAATATTATTGTATAATCAGGGAGAGCGAGGTAAAAAAATTTAATAACTTCAAAGAAGAGGAGCAGTTATGGAATCAATTAAACACGGCAATTCACAAGTAACTTTTTTAGAATTGGATAAATTACAGCCGAATCCTTTTCAACCCAGAGACAAAATCACTGAAGATGAAAATTTTTTAGAACTGGTGGAATCGGTAAAAACACATGGCGTTTTGGAACCACTGGTGGTAGTAGATACGCCAGCCGGTATGCATATTATTGCTGGCGAAAGACGTTGGCGGGCGGCGAAAAAAAATGGTTTGGAAAAAGTGCCGGTGCACTTGATTAAAACGACGCCAAAAGGAATGCTAGAAATGGCAATCGTGGAAAATGTGCAAAGAGTAAATTTGTCAGCCCTAGAGAAAGCGCAAGCATTTTCGAGATTGGTAAATGAGTTTGGTTATACGCACGGAGAAATTGGGCAAAAAATTGGCAAATCGCGTTCCTACATCCAGTGCTCGATTTCCTTACTTGATTTGCCGGACCCAATTAAAGATGGACTGAACAAAGATTTGATTACAGAAGGACACGCAAGAGCGATTCTAACAGCTGGTAATGAGAAAAATATGTTGGCGTGTTATAAATTAGTACTAGCAGAAAAGGCGAGCGTGAGACGAACGGAAGCGCTAGCACGTTTTTATCGCCGCCAAGACGAAATCCATAAACCAAAAAGCAAAAGAGTGGCGCCGGCGATTTTGGATGTCGACAAATATGTGCACAATTGGAAAAATGCTTGGCAACCACAGCTAAAATCAAAAGCCGCTTTTTCAATGATTGATAGTAATGCTGGCACTAAAATCATGATTACCCTACACGGAGAGCCAGAAGATAGACGAAAAGACTTAGACAAAATTGTCAATTTGGCAGGCTTGAATAAAAACAAAGACGAAGAAAGATAAAAGACTCAGGTTTTGTTAAGCTTGTTTATTGCGCTTGAGTTTGAGTAGCGTGCGGAATTAAACCCATAGTACTGAACGGCCAATAAGAAACATAAGCTCGGCCAATAATAGATTTTTTGGTAATGGGACCCCAATAGCGGGAGTCAGCAGAATTAGCGCGATTGTCGCCGCTGACAAAATACTGATCTTGAGTCAAAGTAATTTCGCGTTCGTCGAGAGTATAAGGACCGGGATTAGTCGTAACCGTGGGTGCTAAATATTCGTTTTCGTCTAAGGCGACACCATTGACGTAGAACTTACCATCGGACACTTTGACGGTGTCGCCTGGCAAACCAATAATCCGTTTAATATAGTCACAGCCGCTACCGATACAAGCTGAAGACGGAGCTTTGAAGACAATAATTTCTCCACGTTTAGGTTCACCAAAACGATAAGAAAGTTTTTCGGTCAGCAGATATTCGCCAGTTTGCAAAGTGGGATCCATAGAGTGACCATTAACTTGATGAGGTTGAGCCACAAAAATATAAATGACGAAAAAAATTGCCAAAGAAACAACAATCGTTTCCACGAAATCCAAAACGCTGTTTACAATTTTATCTTTAGTAATAGTCATAATCGCTTATTATAACACTTTTCTAGAAACAAAAACCAGACTCTCTTTTAAGGAGTAAATTTAACTTTGAACTCCAAAGTTTCTGATTGGTTACCGGCATCATCGCTAGCGCTAATGGCTAAATTATTGTCGCCGGCCTGTAATAGATAAGTCAGTTCAAAATTGCCCTCATCGTCGGCAAAAGTTTTTTGGGTATTGACTAAAACAGTGGCTTTAGCTTCCGTACTACCACGGATAGTGAGCGATTTTTTGTCTTTGCCGACAATTTCGCTTTCTTGCTGAAGATTATCGATAACAATTTCTGGAATGCTTTGATCATAATTAATAGTATAAGTTTTGGTTAAATTTGATTCTAAGCCAGTCTGAGAAATCGTATAAGCTTGGAGAGTGTTGTCGCCCTCACGAAGACGGAAGGAGAAAGTGAAATCGCCATTGGCGCCGACCGATAATAAATTGGCAGGTTCAGTGTCGTCATTGATAATGAACTGAACCTGGCTGTCCGCCGGCGCGAAACCGGTTAGAATCAATTCGTCAACATTGGTGTGCGCCGGTGGAGCATTGAAGGTCGGCGCCTGAGGTTTGATTTGTTTTTCTGGCGGTGTATAGTTAGCGCTGTTTTTAACTCCAGTGTAATGGACTAGACCAGGAAAAATAGCGAATAAAAACAGCGCAATCAGACCGATAATAATAATTGCCAAAACGGCCACTTGAATTAAAAGAGAGCGGTTATTTTTACCCGCTGCTACAGAAGTCTGATCAAAAGAATGAGACGATTGACTTTGACTCAAACGAGAATTTGTTTCTTGCCCGACGGTGTTTTTTTGCAAACGAGAATAACCTAGAAACGAATTTTTAGAAGTTGAAGGCGAGACAGAAGAAGAGGCGGCCACAGTTTTTGTTTGCAAGCGCGATGGAGCTTGACGAGCGTTGTCAGTCATAGATAGTGTCTATTATAACGTGTCAATGGCTAAAAATCTAGCTTAGTGAATGGCTCAATTAAGTTTTTATTTAATGATATAATAAAGATCAAAATCGCACAAAATGGACAAAACTAAAACCAAAAAGCTTGGTGAATAAGGATTGGCCAAAAAGCGATTGAGCTCTTTCACATCAACTATAAAAAAGGAGGAATTTTCATGTCAATCTTAGCTTTGTTAATCGTGGCTTCCTTGGGTGGATTATCTCTAGCAGCGTTCAACTTCTTTCAAGTAAAAAAAACTGAAAGAAGGAACGGTGGAAATGCAAAAAGTGGCGGCGGCAATTAGACTCGGAGCAAAAACTTTTATCAACTATGAGTACAAAGTTTTGCTATGGGTACTACTAATTGTGGCGCTGGCGCTAACTTGGTTGGTTTCTTGGTATACAGCGGTGGCAATGTTAATTGGCGCTCTAATGAGCGCACTCGCTGGATGGATAGGTATGAAAATGGCAACCTATGCCAATGTTCGAATGACGGAACGAGCGCGAACAAGCAAAAACTTGGGCCAAACGCTGCGAGTAGCTTTTCGTGGCGGCTCAGTTATGGGCCTAGCAGTAGGTGGTTTTGCTCTACTGGGAATTGTGATTATCTATGTAGTTTTTGGCCTAGCATTAAAACAGTTATCGCTAGAAAGCTTGAGATATCAATACACAAACTGGTTGGGCGTGACCTTTACTCCGTTTACGATGACTTTGTCTGGCTTTGCACTCGGCTGTTCTCTAATTGCAATGTTCAATCGTGTCGGCGGTGGTATTTATACCAAAGCGGCGGACATGGGCGCGGATCTAGTTGGTAAAACTGAATTGCATATTCCCGAAGATGATCCGCGCAACCCTGCAGTAATCGCTGACAACGTGGGCGACAATGTGGGAGATGTGGCTGGTTTAGGTAGTGATTTACTAGAAAGTTATGTCGGCTCAATTATGTCGGCTATTATTCTTGCTTGTCACCTGTACTTAGTATCAGTACAAACGGGTCAGATTGCTAATGAGCAATTACTGATGCAAATGATTAAGTTTCCTTTGGTACTAGCCGTAATTGGCTTGATTGCTTGTGGCGCGAGCATCTATTGGTTTCTCAAACAAGATTTATCAAAAATCAAAGATCCACACAAAACACTTAATGGTTCAACTTGGCTAGCAGCTGGTTTAACCCTGGTAGGCGGATTCTTAGCTGCTTGGATTATGTTTGGAAAGCTAGAAGTGACAAATGTTGGTTTTCGGTTTGGTTTTGTATCAGTCTGGCTGGGGACCGCAATTGGAGTGATTGCGGGAGTAATAATTGGTATTTTTGCCGAGTATTACACCAGTGAAAAATGGCGGCCGACGCGCAAAGTGGCGCAAGCTTCAGCCGAAGGTCCGGCGCTAACAATTACTTCAGGTCTAGCCCTAGGCATGAGATCTTGTATGCTGCCATGCATAGTTTTAGGTTTAAGCATTATTGCTGCCTATTATTGTGCAGGAGTCTACGGAGTAGCAATGTCGGCAGTGGGAATGTTGTCATTTGTCGGAGCAACGGTAACAGTAGACACTTATGGGCCGATTTCTGACAATGCCGGTGGCATTGCTGAAATGACTGGTTTAAGTGAAGAAGTACGACAAATTACCGATACTTTAGACGCAGTGGGTAACACGACAGCAGCAATTGGCAAAGGTTTTGCCATTGGTTCAGGAGCATTGGCGGCGTTGTCGCTGATGATTTCCTATCTCTACTCTTACAATAACCCAGCTACGCCTTTAGTGCTCAATCTAATTGAGCCGCTGACTTTGGCCGGCGTCATTATTGGCGGGGCTCTACCCTTCATTTTCTCCGGCACGCTGATTGAAGCAGTGGCGAAAGCAGCACAGAAAATGGTAGATGAAGTGCGGCGGCAATTCAGAGAAATTATGGGCTTGGCAGAAGGTAAAACTGATCCGAACTACAAAACTTGTATCGAGATTGCCACTAAAGGAGCGCTTACAGAAATGAAAGCGCCAGCTTTGCAAGCAATAATTGTGCCGATTGTGGCTGGATTTTTGTTTGGACCGGAATTTGTCGGGGGGATTATTATTGGCGCCACCGTCTGCGCGATTATGATTGCCATTTTCGCGGGTAACGCTGGTGGCGCTTGGGACAACGCCAAAAAAATGATCGAGGCCGGAAAACTGGGCGAAGGAAAAAGAAAAGGTTCTCTGACTCACGAGGCAGCGGTAGTTGGCGATACAGTCGGCGATCCACTCAAAGATACAGTTGGTCCGTGTTTGGATATTTTTATCAAAATTATGGCAACTGTATCGCTAGTAACAGTGTCTATTTTTGCCAAATACAATTTATTGGATTGGCTAAAATCGCTGTTTTAAGCGCTGGTAAAATTTGCAAGCGGGCGACGAGAAAATATAATTTATAGTTGGAAGGTGAAAATGATAAAGCCCCCGCAAAGAATCGCGGGGGCTTCTTAAAAAAATTGATTTAATCTGAGATTTTCACATAATATTCTACCTCATAAGTTTCCATATTAAGAACCTGAGCTTCTATCCCTTCCACTCCATGATCTATTAATATCCAAATGTGAGTCCAAGTTCCGCCCGTGGGTATATTCGTACTGCTTTTATCTATACCACCAGAAATGATTTTAGTGGGTGAAAAAACTATTGTGTAAACATCATCTTCAGTAATATTTAGAGAACTATTAGAAATCACTTGTGCCAATTTGCTTTCATCTATGCCAGCCACTGAAAACCCTGTTTTACCTGTAAAGATTTGAGTAGTTCCATACCAATAATTATCATTTAGATTATTGATTGATTTGTACCACCAAAACTGGTCTCCTTTGAATTGCCAATATGTTTCTAAGTCGCTTAAGGTTCTCCAACCGCCATCTAAAGTTTTAATGTCCCCCAAATTACCATTTCTTACATCAGAATATCGATTCCAGTCACTCATAGCGGCCAAAGAATTAGCCATGAAATCATCATAAATTATATTATTATTTGAAGTATTGGTTTGATTGTTTTCCTCTTCAGCGAGGGGTTGTTGATATATTTCTATATTTTTTAATAACTCTACAGCTCGAGCATCATTTTTTGCAACGCCATTATCAGCATTAGTGACAAATGATAATGTAACATTTTTTGTTGGAGATACGAGTACAATATATTTGCCTTTAATATTAGTCGATGAAACACCATAATCATAAGTAGCATAATAAATGCTATCAGTTAATTTATTAAATCCATTACTGCCATTATAAATTTTAAAATTGCCATCGTTGTTATCTGGATTATTCCAATAATCATAAAATATTGTATACAATTCCTTTTTTCCAGAGGCTGTATCAAAGTCTGTAATTGAGTCAGATAGAGCGCTGCGACCAGCAAAACCCAAAAACGATTGCTCGTCCTTGTACTGTAGAACTTCTCGCTCATTGGGCAAAGTTGTAGCCAACCAATTACTATCGTATTCCAAATCATAACCATCGCCGTAAAAAACTTGGCTATCTAAAGATCCCTGTTGGTTTAACTTTGTAGTGCCGATAGTGATAATGGTTCCAATCAGGATAAACGCAACTGTTAAAAAAAGCCCAACAATGCTTAAAACTATCCCTGCTTTGCTGAAACCATTTTTAACTTTACTTTTGAGTCCTGATATTAAGCCAGCAACGCCCGTAGGTATGGAGATAAAAAAACTAATGAACTTAATAAAGAAACTATACCCAAAACTAGAGATATCGTGCCTAAATTATCTGATTTTTTTTCATTCTGGTTATTGTCTATTGTACTTTGACTTGGCTGAGTCTGACTACTGGACAAACCCTGAGTTTCCACCGGCATTGCATTCACTTGAGAATTTATTTCTTGTTGAGGTGAAACTAGATGGTTTGGATTATTTGCATTTATATTAGTGGAATTATCTTTTTCTAATACTGCTCCGCACTTTTGACAAAAAACATTATTAAAATCATTTTCAGCGCCACATTTTAAACAAAACATAAAGTAATCATCCTTTCGCCGTTGTTAATGATAACATAAAGACTCAATTTTGTCACATAAAACATTCAAGAAAAACAGTGGGGGATGAACTTAAGCGGTTATCAATTAAACTATCTAGAATAATTACAACCATATTAGATATCTAGTTTAAATTAAAAAGTGCAC
>CAYVKW010000007.1:0-33656 GCA_964452285.1 uncultured Pseudomonadales bacterium
TTGATAGATATGACGTTTTTAATTAAAATAGGTGACCGTTTTCGAACGGTACCGAGAAAAAAGAAACTAAAATTACTCATATCTACAAAGTGGTTGATTGTTGGTTTTTTGCTAGTGATAGCAGTCATCTTATCAAGATTTCTTTATTTAGGTCAAGTTCCAACTTCTATTTCTCATGATGAGATAATTAATGCTTTTGAGGCCAAAATGGCATCGATAAATGGTAGTGGTACTACTGAGAATTGGAGACCTTGGAGTTTAACTCCTGTACATCCAGCTTTTGCTGAGCTAACGGCAACATTAATGCTGCCTTTTTATTGGTTGCCATTACCGATAGAAATAGCAACCAAACTGCCTTATGTTTTAATGAGTTTAGTTTTACCGTTGGTGATAGCATTGGTTACTTATGCATTAATAAAAAGCAAAAGAACGGCAATAATTGCTGGATTAATAAGTTTTTTTAATCCGTGGATTTGGCAATTTGGTCGTTTAGCTTTTGATTCTTATTTTAGCTTATTCTTTTTATTTGCTGGTTTATTGCCATTATTGTATGGGAAAAGAGGAAACAAACTGTGGGCTTTACCTCTATTTTTTTTGGCGTTTTATCAATATCAAGGTCATAAATTAGTATTTCTGCCGTGGATATTGATTTGGAGTATGTATGTGATTATAAAAGAGACCAGTCAAAATCTGGAATGGAGAAAATTATTTTCTAAAAAGCAAAAACAATTAAAAAAAATAATTACGACTTTTTGGGTGCAAAATTGGGTAATATTAACGGTAGTATTTGCAAGTACACTTTTATTTTTATTCTATCTTTTAGTGCAATTGCCGACACACAGCAGCCGCGAGCGAGTAACTACTATTTTGACGCCGCGTTCAGAAGAGATAATAGAAATAACTAATGAAAGAAGACGCTTGAGTCTAACATCGCGGCTCAATAGAATCAACATTAATGCTTATACTATCTGGGTGGAAAAGGTGCTGGCTCATTATGCTGAAGTTTTTTCTTTAGCACGATTATTTTTTGGTGATAGTAGTGCTCCTTATGCAGTTTGGTTCCATGGCCAGTTGTATTGGGTGGACTTCGTTTTAATACTAGCGGGTTTATATGCTTTGTTAAAAAATAAAAAAACTCATATGGCACTAATATTTTTGATTTTGAGTTTATTGGCGGCGCCGCTGCCAGCGGTTTTATCGGTAAAAATTTCAATGATGTTTAGAGCGTCTATGGTTGTGCCAATTTTATTAATAATAGCAGCAGCAGGCATCAACTTGTTATTGGAGCAAAAACAGAGATGGCTGACCGTGAGCATAATATTGATTTATGTAGTTAGTATTGGTTATTTTACCTTCGTTTATTTTTGGCGTTATCCGCTAGCGTCGGCAGAAAGGGAATATTTTACGGAGAAAATTTTGACAAATTATGCGACCAGAGTTTTGGCGGAAAAGAAGGTAACAGTGTACACCACGGAGCCGGAGTTTACTTATCGAGCTTATTTGTATTATACGAATAATATCACGGCAAAGAACTGGCTGGAGATTAAAAATGCATTTTTAATGAAAGATTATAAATTACAAAATTTTCGGGTAACAAGTGATTGTTTTGATATGTCTACTTTAGCAGAGAATGAGGTAGCCATTGTCGATCGTGATGCTTATATTTGTACAGAAAAAGGAAAAGTGGTTTGGGATAAATTATCTCCAGAAATGGTAGCGGTACTGACAGATCATTTAACTTTGGCAGCGGTAAAAGATAGTGGTGAGGTTTATGCAATTTATAATGATAATTTGTGTACGGGAACAGAATTGGGAACGTATTTAAGGCTGACGGAGTTAAAGCAATTCGAACCAAAAACAATGGATGACCAAACTTTTTGTCGAACTTGGATAACGGACGTGAGAGGGCTATGAGAGATAGAGCGTGGAAATCTCAAGTATAAGTAAAATAAGATTAGTAAAATTGATTTCAAGTAAAAAATGAAAAAAGCGGCAAAATATGGTATGATTTACATCACGAAAAGATGTATAAATTTTTGAAGATGATTTTGGCATCAATGTTGGTGTTGGTTTCTTCGTATAGTGGAGCCGAGGTGATTTTGGCGACAGAATCTGGTTGTGGAACAGCGGCTGATCCGAATGTCTATACTACTGACGATACCGATTGGGGTGGAAAGACTTTGTGCGCGAATGGTCTTTTTAGTTCTAAAAACGTGATTTTTCCAACTGTGCCTGGAAACGCAGTGGCTTGGAGTTGTTGCTCCACTTATAATTGCGCTGGGGAAAATAATTTATCTATTGGTTGCTATACTAGAAGAGAAGATAAGGAGGGAAGCTGTAGCTATACCAATATTATTGAAGATGGAATTGAAGATGGTTTCAGGATGTACAATTGCTTTAATGACAACAGTGATCAACGGTTTGATTATGCAAATGGTAAGGCTGATTCTGCGGGCAAGGCTTGTTACTGTAAGCAAGAGTGCAAAAATGTGAAAACGGGGCTAATGACTAATGCTTTGGACGGAAGATTGAAAATAGTGGGTTCTTGTCCGGGAGAAAAATTGGTAGAAATTTCTACTTATGGAAGAACTGTTTTTGATGGTAGATTGTTTTCTGAAAGAGGTAAATTGGCCCGATGTGTCAATTGTTTTAATGTGTCTTTACCTTGGTTTCAAGTGGTGAATGGGAATGTTTATGCAGATAATCAAATTGAAAATAATGTGACGACAAAGGCGAGTGTACCATTTTTAATTCGTCATGAGCAGTGCACAACTAATGAAGTGAGTAATAGCAGCGGTATACCTTTTGTTTTCAACAGTGGTCTGACGAGTATAATAAAAGTGGAAAATAATAACTGGACAGAAAGAGAAAAAAGGCAAACGGCAGTAATGGGCTCAGCAGGTGTACCTTTGGTAAAGAATCAGGATTTTGTGTATTTTCAGGAGCTATTGCATTATGGTGGCGGCTATTTACCTTCTTGTTGGACGAAAAGTTTAAATTATGACGAGCAAGCTGACAACAACATCAATGATAGTCAAGTATGTATTTTAAATGGAGGTGGAGAATCTGCTATTACTTTGACTGGGGAGAAAATTCATATTAAAAGTGGACAGAAAAAGGTAATTTTTGTGGAGAGCGACTTGAAATTTCAAGGGGTGGCTACAAAAATCACGGTGGATGAAGGAGGCTTTTTAGCTTTTATTGTTAAAAAGAACATTACTTTTGGTGCCAATATTGGTACTGATATTACTACCAGCGCGGCGAAAACTTGCGCTAATAGATTAGATGCAAATATAGACGGATTATTTATTGCGCAAGAGAAAATAATCTTTCCGGCGGCAGAAATACAAGCGGATCAATTGGCAAAACGAAGTTGTAATCGTCAATTGACGGTGAGTGGAAGTTATATTGGCTGGGATGGAGTAGAGATGCATGGTACATTTGCTGGTTGTCTGATTCTGCCGCCGACGACTTTTATTGATTATAACGCTGATCATCCAGTAGTAACTTTTATTTATCGACCAGACTTGGTAAGGAGTATGCCAAAATGGATGAAAGTAACAAAAAGATTGGTACGAGAGACTATTTAATGACAGAATTTGCCTCTTGTATTTTCAAAGTAGAGATGCTAAACTGGTGTTAAAATTGAGGCAAAGCTGGAAAGGTGAAAATGGAAGAAGAGAAAGTAACTAATCAAGTAATACAACAACCGACCACTGGTTTGGAAACCTCTGCTTTCGTGGTAAAAGAGAAAAGAAAAAAACTTTGATTTTTGGCGGAATAATAGTGGGAGCTGTGGTGTTGGTAGGATTGTTGACTCTGGGATTGACTAAGTCTTTGAAAGAAAATGAAATGAAAAAAGTACCAACGTTGCAGGCTTTTACGGCGCAGGAATGTGCTTTATTAACGGTGTGTCCAGCAGACGAAACGGTAAATTGTGATACAAATGGTTCGACAGTGAGTTTGCGTGACGAGAGAGATAATAAAGTCTATCGGGTGAGAAAATTTGCAGATAATAATTGTTGGATGATTGATAATTTGGCTTATGGTGGAGGCGTCAAAGGTAAAGGCGATAATTGTCAGGCGAAGACTGTTGATGATTGGCGAGTGGCTTTCAATGAAAAGGCGTCGACACCAGTGAAAAACGAAGGCCTGAATAGCTGGAAAGCTGTGTATGTGGGAGATTGTTTAAATCCAGCTTTGGAGACAGGAGAAAAAGTAAATCCTTGTGCCGATGAAACAGCTAATTGTGGCTACCTTTATAATTTTATTGCGGCAACTCAAGATCCGGCAGCTTATGCTTACAATGATCATCAAGTAGTTGAACCAACAACTGGTATTTGTCCTGAGGGTTGGCAGTTGCCAACAGTGGAGGGAAATAAGTCCTTTTATAATTTGCATTTAGCAAATGGCTTTGAATGGGATATAGACTTGTTGTCTGGGACAGGGGCAACTGGCTTTTGGCAGGAGGCAAAAAAATGGAATGCGACGACAAGTGGCTTGTATATGAATGATCCGGCTAATACTGGCTTGGTGGGAATAGGAGAAATGGGTGCTTATTGGACCACGACTCAATGGACGCCGGGAAAAAGTTTTATTTTTAACTTTTTGGCAGAAGGTGTAGCTCCAACTGGAGTGGCAGCAGAAAAGAATTATGGAGCGGCGGTTCGATGTGTGCTGAAATAAGTGAAGGAGAAATTGATTAAAAAGTAAAATAGAGATAAATTATGACAAAGAAAGTTTTTTTATCAGTTTTGGGTTTATTAGCAATTTTTGCTTTTAAGACAAAAGTGCAAGCTGATGAGACAGTTTGTACTCCTGGCGATTGTGCTAGTATTGGCTGGTTGGATGATAAACCGGCAGCTACTGGTAGCGCTCAGGTTTTTACGGCTAGTAAAGACGTGGGCTGCAATACGACTAAAACTTGTTATGTTTTAATTGACACCTCTTTGGATTATTGTGGGACAAGTGTATGTACCTGTGCTAACGGTGCGGTTTTGGATGGAGACTGCAGTGGCAATAATACTACGGTAGGGACAGTAGCTTGGACTTGTAGGGTAGCGACAGTTTACACTTTGCCTTGCGCTAAGGAAGTGAAACCAGTAACTCAGGGAACAACAGTGACGGCTGATATTATGTATGGAGGCGGAGGAAGCGGAAATGGAGGAGGAAGCAACGGCGGAAGTGGAAAGGGAAACTACGCTGATGCTAATAGTGACAATGCCGCTATGATTGCCGCTGCTAAAGTTTACAAGGAATCTACCCAAGGTATTACTGGAGGTGATTCTGTTAATAGAATGAATGAAGCAAAAACGAATTTAGTTAATTCGGTAGTAGATTCTTTGAATAATGGTAAAGGTGTGAGTGGAATAGAAAGAGCTTTGAAAGGTGCCGGAATCTCTAATAGCATAGTTTCTGAGGTTGTAGATGCTGCTACTGCGTTAATTTCTGCAAATATTGAAAAAAATAAAAACAAAGATATCGAGAGAACTCTAAAGTTAAGTAATCTTGATGTTTTATTAGCTAATTACGAAAAGGCTGGAGCTGCATATAATAGTCCTGCTGGTACGCAGGACCCTAATGTGTCAAAAGCTTATTATGATGCAAAAAATGCTTTGGCTAATGCAGTGTTAATACAACATCTTGCTGAAAATAATGGGGATATTGTCAATCTTGAAGCCTGTGCTCAGCAGTGGCACTTGAAATTGAGTGATTTGGGCGACATAGGTATTGCATATGAAAATACGCAGACTGCTAAGGCTAACTATGAAAACAGTGAAGATAAAGATAAAGCTTTTTATAAAGATTTGTATGATAGTGAGCAAAACGTTTTATTAGGGAAGGTTCTAGCCTTTAAGACTGAGCAACAAAAAAAATGGACTGTGGAAGAGAGCGATGCTTTTATGTCTGCTTTCAACAATTATGAAAGTCAGAATAATGCTTACAAAGACAACTATCAAGTTGATGATTATACAAAGATAGTGGGTCCAGCTAAAACTGAAGTTCTTGATCAATCAAAAAATTATCTAGCTTATCTTAAAGAGACTGGTACCGATCCTAAGATATTAGAATACAATTTAAAGAAAATCGGCATATCTACAAGCGAGGTCCCTGGACTTGATGAATATATTGTGAGCTACGCGCAGATGAATACTGATAAGATATTGTCTGATGGAGATGCGGGAGAGACATACAAAGCTACAATAGAAAAACAAGAAACTGTGACAAAAAGTTATTGGACTCAACGAGATGATGTAAAATTAAATGGTAATGAACAATCAATATTGGATGGGTTTATGTCTGGTAGATTGATCGAAGCGAATGGTGTAATATATGAGGCTGATACTATGCGAGAAGAAAAAATTGCTAGTGATATTGATTTAAGTAAGGTGACGGGTTTGTATGCTTTGGAACAGAACTGGGAGAAAACCTTGGATGCAACTGTACAAGCGTTTGATAATTTCGTCGGTAGCTCTAAAACAGAAATACAGGCAGCTTATGAGAAAGCTATGACGCTTTTGGAAAAACAGCTCGCTGAAGCTGAGAGCCGCAAAGTAGTTATTCAGGCAGAAAGAGAGGCAATTTTGGCAGCAATGAATGATTTAAATAATAGTGCTAGCTCGAAGGGAGCGAAGACGAAGTCAAGTGGCGGATCTAAATCAAATCCTGGGTTTTATGATATTTGGTCCAGATCTTATAAATCATCCGCAGGTGGCAGAGGGTAACTGGATTTAAAATCTTATTTTAGAAAATTTACTTTAACTGGGCGCGTTTCTTGCCGATGGCAAAAGAAACGCGCTCATAATCTTGAGCCGTGATATCGGGAACGACAAATTGCCAATGAAGATGATCGATAGTACCGCCGGAGTAATTGGTGTTGCCAAAACGGAGACAAAGGGCGCCGCCAGTGACGTGAAGATGATGAGCGAGCCATTGGACGAGCGGAATTAATTCAGCACTGGCGGCAGGAGTGATTTGATCAAGAGAAGTCCAGTATTGATTGGAGATGATAAGATAATGAAACTTAGTGTGAGAATAAGGCCAACGATTGGTGGTGATGTACCAATATTCTCCTTGTTTGAGAATTTTTTGATGACCGTCTTTTTCGATTTGGTCGGGAAGAAAAGGGGAGACGCCGTTTTTAATATATTCGGTCATTTTCGCTTTTTGATCTTCGTGGCGAGCATTGTCTAGATCTAAATGAATAGTCATAAAAACTTTCTAAAATAGATAATATTAAAATAGTTTAATTAGATAGCAGCAGGAATTTTTTTGATGGCCTCGTGAGGATGGTAATCCAGAAGCTCAAAATTGTCGCTGCGGAAAGAAAAGATATCATCGGGTGGATTGACGAGTTTGAGAGTGGGCAGAGAGCGTGGTTCACGGCTGAGCATTTCTTCGACGCTGTCGAGCTGATCTAAATAAATATGAGCGTCGGAGATAGTATGAACATATTCATAAGGAGTGAGATGAGTGACGTGGGCGACGGCGAGGAGAAGAGCGGAATATTGAATGAGATTGGAGGGGACGCCGACCGGCAAATCGCCAGAACGTTGGAACATGTGAAGAGAAAGTTTGTCACCGACGACGCGAAAATGCATCCAACCGTGACAAGGACAAACGACAACTTTTTGTTGGCGGCCATTGACACGGCAAATGTATTGAGGAATCCAAGGACTAATGAAATGAGTGCGGAGCTGAGGTTGCTCTTTAATTTGTTTGATCAAATAAGCGAATTGATTAAAACTTTCGCCTTCGCTGGTGGGGAAATCATGGAAAGCGGCGCCGTAAGAGCCTGGACCGAGATCGCCAGTTTCGAGGCCGCGCTTGTGACATTTTTCTTCTGTGCACCATGATTTCCACCATTTGCAGCCAAATTTTTCCAACTCTGCTTGAGTACGAGCGCCGTTGATGAAAGCGAAAATTTCGCCGATAGGGGTACGCCAAAACTTGGACAGATCGCGTTCGGTGAGGACAGGAAAACCTTGATCGAGGCGAAAATGCATAGGCGGCGCGCCAAAAAGCATTTTGGCGTCGACGCCCTGCTGAGAAGGGACAATGACACCTTCATCCAGCACTTTTTTGAGCAAATCGCGATATTGAGTGTCAGGCTGATTTTTCATAGTCAGTTGATTATAAAGCTAAAAAAGTTAATTTGAGGCAGAAGATGAGGATAGGGCAATTTTTTCGCTGAGCTGACAAATGGAGAATTTTTCTTGTTGGGTGAAAAAATTGCCTGTCTCACGGTATAAAAACTGTTCGGACCAAGTGAGAGAACGAAAACTGCATAAAAATGCGAGTGAGTTTATCTTGTATTCATCAAAGTTAATTTCATTGTTTGTATACTTTTTTTCTAATTCTTCTAGATGGGCTTTGATGAACGCTCTTTGCTCGGGATCGAAGTCTTTGAGTAATAAAGACTTGAAACGTTGGATGATTTTTCTAAGACGTTTGAGGGCAAAGGGGACGGAAGTCATGGGCTTATTTTACTCCATTTCTATCGGCGTGGACAATAACTAACTCTTGGTGATGATAAGCTTTGAGAGGACGATTGTTGCGATCGGTGAGAGTGCAAACGAAGCCTTTTTTGGTCAAGAAAGGCAAAAGTTCGGCTAATTTTTGGTTTCTGGTGGGATGAAACTCAAAAATGAGGTGTTTGACTTTGTCAAGCTGAGAGCGAATGGAAAGGAGAACGGTGCTTTCAGCTCCTTCTAGATCGAGTTTAAGAAGATCAATGGATGAGAAAGGAGTGAGATATTGATCCAAACGGGCACCAGTGACAGAGCAAGAAACGGTTTTTTGTTGACCGTTCCAAGCATTGGCCGTGAGAGAGCTAGTGCTCAACCACTGCCAGGGTGTAGCGTCGTAATAAAAAGTGGTGGGACCATTGTGCTTAGTTAAAGCAACGGGAAAGATTTCTACTTGAGTGAGGTGATTTTGGGCAATGTTTTCTTGAAGGAGAGGGAAAAGAAGCGGGTTGGGTTCAAAAGCGAGAATATGGGCGTCAGGATAAAGATTTTTGAAATAGAGAGTAGCTAGACCGATGTGAGCGCCGGCGTCAATGATGACTGGAGTGGGGGAGTCGGTTTCAAAATAGTAAATTTGGTGGGTGAAAATTTCTCGTTTCAAGTCGGCGAACTCTTCGCTATTGAGATAGGAAACTTGATAATTGAGATATTGACTATGTTGAGTGGTCATGAATAAGGCTTATTATACCCGATTCGAAGGGGAAATGGGTTATAATAAAGGTTATGGCAATTATTTTTGATGGTAAAGGTGTAGCGGCGGGAATACTTGCGGATTTGCGCGCGCAAGTACGAGAGAGCGGGAAAAAGATCAAAATCGTCAGTTTGTGCTTTACGGCGGATAAAGGGAGCGTTTTTTACGCGCGCGAGAAGCAAATAGCAGCGGAAAAAGTAGGAATGGAGTATGAAATTGTGAATTTGGATTTTGGACGAAGAGTAGAGGAAATCGAAGAACTGATTGAGGAATTAAACTGTGATCAAGCGGTGACTGGAATTATGATTCAGAAGCCGCGCCGCCAAAGTTATGAGGAGTTTTGGCAACGGGGTGCGGGCGGCGCGGTGGAAAAACCGGAGCTAAGTTTTGCTCAGTGGTGGGAAAAATTAGTGGCTAAATTAGCGCCAAAAAAAGATGTGGATGGTTTGTCCCTTCAAGTATTAAAAAATTTGCAAATAGGAGTGAAACCAAAAATTTTGCCGGCGACGGTGGAAGCCACGTTGGAAAGTCTAAAAAACATTGATTTGATGGGCAAAAAAATTTTAGTTTTGGGAAGAACAGATATTTTAGGTTTGCCACTTTATCATTATTGGCGGGAAGTAAAAAATTACCAAGTGACCAATTGGGGACAAAAAGACTTAGCACAACAATTAATAAGTGAAAAGCAACTCAAAGATTTTCAGGTGATAGTGGCAGCAACGGGAAAAGCTGACCTGATTAAAGGTGAAATGGTAGCTGAAAATACAGTCTTGATTGATGTGGGTTGGCCAAAAGGGGACTTTGAATGGCGAACTTGTGTAGAAAAAGCGAGCTATATTACCCCAGTTCCAGGAGGAATTGGTCCGGTAACAGTGGCAAAATTACTTAATAATGCTTGGTTGCTAGCTAATTATTAATCAATGGCTTCTTCTTGAGTGGCTAACTTAGCGGTAATTTGGAGTTGATAACCATTGGAAACGGTGAAAGAAAAAGCGAGATCTTGATAGCCTGGTAAGCTAAAGAGTCCTTGATAAGTGGTAGGTTGTAGAGCCTGACTTTGATAAGGAGTAAAATTGCTATCTCGTGAGTCGGAAAGATGCAGCAAAGCTCGATCGGGAAGAGTCTGAATAATAAGCTGATTGGTATTTTTATCTGCAAGAGGAATAAGTTCATAAATCAAGCCGCTGCTGGTATCTAAGTTATTACCAGCTTGCCAATTGATAATAGTGGCAGTTTGAGGATTGAGGCGAATAGTAGTTTCGTATTGATAAGTGTCGGTAATCAGGCGAAGGGGGTAAAAACCGGCTAGGAGCTGGTAATCAACGACTGGAGTAGTGCCGAGGTTTTTACCATCGAGAACGATCTGGGCATTACTGTTTTGGACATTGATATATAAATGTCCAAGTTGCTTTTGATAACTTAATTTTTGATAAAAAATGATACCGCCACAACTAAGAATGAGAGTGAGGCCAAAAAAAAGCCAGACTGATTTTTTCATTGACTGATTATAGCATAATTTGGTATAATTGCTTTATGACAGATGAAAAAATGGAAAAGAAATTAACGTCAATAACTGAAAACCAACCAGAGAAAACAAAAGAAAACGATGTCGATAAATTGCCGCTTGAGGATCGCTTGTTTACTCCGCCAACGCCAGCTCAAGCTACTTTTGCGAGAAAACCAACAGAAAAAGAATTAAAAAGAAAAACTCTGATTATCGAAATGATAGAAAAAGGTTGGTGGATTTTGGCAATGGTGATTGTGTTAATACTTTTATGGTTAAATCGCTTCAACTTCACCAGCTTTTTTGATTTTTTATTGGAACCGGAAACGCCGACGCCAGTGCCAGCAACAGAAAAGCCAACGGCTTTGAAATCACAAGTAGTGGCAGCAACAATAATGGGTGAAGTGAGAAAACTAGATGAAGACTTAGGTTTTCTTAATGAAAATTTTTTCACAGAAGTGAATTATTATAGTGCTGGTCAATGGACAACAGGAGAATATGCAAATGGTGAAAGAATTGTGGTGGTGGCGAAAAAGGGGGAGAGAGTGAGGAGTTTTGTGTTTGTGAAAATGCCTGATGGAGAGGTGTTTTTTGATGGCGGAAAGCCAAATACTGTGACTTGGCTGCAAAATTTGCAAGGTTTTTATTTGCTTAACGAAATAAAGGCACAGGCAAAAAATATCAAGTTTGTCAGTCAAGTGACAAGCGATCATCCGGATTTTTTGCCGGTGAGTGAGAAAATGATTTTGTATAAAGAACGACTATTAACCGATAGCGGACCTTATGAAAATGAAAGTTCGGGTATGACGAGCTTGCCATTACCATTGAATGCGAATGAATATAAAAACCTATCTTCATTGGCGGCAGATAATTATACGACACTAAAAATTTATGAGAAAATTTATAATTTGTCGGAATTGCAAAGTCAGGTCACTAATAATTGGACTGACGAAGACTTAAAAATTATGGACACTTATCTACGCGGTGGAACGAAATTTGTGGTGACAGATGCGACTGGTTTGGCTTATATTTATGAATTAGTCTACAAAGATAAATATGAAGCTTATAAAAAAGAGACTTTGGAAACAGAGCTGTTTTCTTTAAATTTGTATCAAGAGGAGCTGGCGAAGTATACCGCGACTGAACAATTTGAATTATTTCAAAAGGATTTAGCAAATGGAATCAACGCTGAATGGCCAGTGGGTTTGCCAAAAACACCACCAGTAGGTCAGAATTTACCTGGTTTTGATTATAAAACCACGGCTTTTGAAGATGTCACTTTGTTTTTTAATAGTTATATTCCGGCTTTGATAAGTACTTGTAGCGATATTTTGGATGCAAAAGTGCTGCAAAATTTGACGATGGCAGAATTGGAAGCGGTGGGAAGAATTTTTGTACCTCAAGCAACTGTGTATAAACTCAAAGACCAAAATCATCCTCTGAATCAACTAGCCTTTGATTTGAAATTTCGGGGGACTGGTTTGACCGATGATGAAATCGTGGCAGCGAATGAAAGCTTGATTTTGTCAATGAAAAATTATACCAGGCAGGAATTAAATGATATTGCCAAAGGAAAAAAGAAAATTGAATTGCCGACGGTGAGCGAATATGCGAGCAAAGTGCCTTTGCTGTTTGTAGTCGATCCATGGCAGAGAGTGCTAATGTTGGAAGAAGCTGACGTGGCTAGCCAACCGGATTGTGTGCAGAAAATGGCGGTTAAAAAAACTGAATAGAGATGATAATGCCTGTGTTTGTCTTGACAAAGAGAGATTTTACTGGTAAAATAGGGGTAATTAGAAATTATTTGAGCGTCTCAGAATTAGCGGTCCTGATGATTGGTTTTGAGCGCTATCTCTAGTAAGAGAGAAAGAAAAGGACAAGTATGACCATATTAATGGAAGATTTGTTTGAAGCTGGCTGTCATTTAGGACATCCGGTACAGAAGTGGCATCCAAAAATGAAGCCATGGATTTATGGTGAGCAAGATGGAACGCACATTTTTGATTTGGAGAAAACTCAAGCTCAATTGGAAAAAGCGATGGCTTATGTTCAAAACTTGAAGGAAACGAATAAAACCTTGGTGGTAGTGGCGACAAAGAAACAAGCGGCTGAGTTGGCGCAAAAATTGGCCATGGAAAATGGGGCGATGTATGTGATTAATCGCTGGCCAGGTGGTTTAATTACTAATTGGGAACAAGTACGTCGATCAATTCGCAGAATGAATGAAATAGAAGATGGGCTAAAAAATGACAAATTCAAAGCCTATACTAAGTATGAACGTCTGATGATGGAAAAGGAATTGGCGCGTCTGGAAAGATTGTTTGGCGGCTTGAAAGCTTTGAGAAATAAGCCAGACGCGTTGTTGATTATTGATGCACAAAAAGAAAAAAATGCTGTCAGAGAAGCAGTATCAGAGAAAATTGATATGGTAGCTTTAATTGATAGTAATACTGATCCAACTGGAATTGCTTTGCCAATTCCTGCTAATGATGATGCTTTATCAAGTGTGAAATTGATTTTGACAGCTGTTTTACAAGCTTATAATGGTAAAGCTGATATAAAAGAGGTGAAGGAAGAAAAAACGGAAACGGAAAAGAAAGCTGAAGTGAAAGAGACAAAGAAAGAAGCTGAAACAGTAGTAAAAGCAGAAACTGAAACTGAAGTAATCAAGGAAGAAAAAGCACCAGAAGAGACAATGGCGAAAGAAGAGACTAAAGGGGAGGTAAAAACGGCAGAGAAGGAAGCGACTAAGAAAAAGGCAACGGTAAAGAAAAAAGTAGCGAAAAAGGAGGCTTAAATGGCAGTCACAGCAGCAGAAGTCAAAAAATTGCGTGAGGAAACTGGCGCAGGAATGATGGATTGCAAAAAAGCTTTGGATGAAGCTGAAGGTGATTATCAAAAAGCCTTGGCTTTGGTCGAGGAAAGAGGACTAGCAAAAGCCGCAAAAAAAGCGGATAGAGAAACCAAACAAGGATATGTGGCAAGCTATACTTATTCAAACGGAATGATGGCGACTTTGGTAGAATTACTCTGTGAAACTGATTTCGTGGCTAGAAGCGAAGAATTTAAGCAATTAGCACAAGATATTGCAATACAAGTGTGTGCTTATGCGCCAGAAAATGAAGCTGAATTATTGGCTTCAGAAATGATTAAAAACGCCGATCAAACTGTGGAAAGCTCAATTGCTTTATTGAGCGGTAAAGTGGGCGAAAAAGTGGCTCTAGGGCGCTTTACACGTCTAATGATTGGTGAATAGAAGAAATGAAAATAGAGGCGTGTAAAGCGCCAGTGGTGCGCTTGAACGATGACTTATGGTCAACGCTCAAGCGCACTTTGCCAGAAAAGCTGTCAGAAAAAACAGTGGTGGCAATTACAAGTAAAATTGTAGCCCTTTCTCAAGGTGCAGCGTTGGCGGTTGTGGGCACAGAGGCGGAAATTCATCAACAAAAAAGGACTTTGGCGAAAAAAATAGCGGATTGGTATATTGATGAGAAAGAATCGGCGTATAACAGTTTGATTACCATTAAGAATAATACTCTGGTCGGTTCCAGTGGGATTGACGCTTCAAATGCGGGTGGATTGTTAGTTTTATGGCCAGAAAATTTGCAAAAATTGACAGAAGAAATCTGGCAATTTTTGCGTAGGGAATACGATGTGCAACAAGTGGGAGTGATAATTACCGATAGTCATAGTTTGCCTTTGCGTCTGGGAGCAGTGGGAACAGTTTTGTCTTATTGTGGCTTTGCACCTTTAAATGACAAAACTGGCGAAAAAGATTTATTTGGACGAAAATTTCATTTTACTAGGGTGAATGTGGCTGAAGCGCTGGCAGTGGCAGCGGTGTTGGAAATGGGGGAGGGGAAAGAGCAAACGCCGGTGGCGGTAATGAGTGAAATTAAAGAAATTGTCTTTCAAGAAAGAGCGCCACGGGCAGAGGAATTAAAGGCAATTCAAGTCAATAAAGAAGAGGATTTATTTGAACCATTATTCCGTCTGGCACCATGGAAAAAAGGCCAAAAACAAACGACAAAAAAGTGAGCGAGAAAGACTTGTTTTGCAAGCAAATTTTGCGTATAATTAAGGTTTGAAGATATATGTCATATCGTTATACGGCAACAAAAAAGCAGCAGTCCAATCGTAAGTTTGCGCAGAAACAAAAAATGAAGCAGACGACTTTGGCGGCGAAAAAAACGAGCGCCTCGATTGGGAGTAAAAAACCAGCAGCAAAAAAAAATACTCAACTGAAAAAAAAGACCGAAGTGAAGGCAAAAAACTTGAGAAGTGCTAGTAAACCGATAACAACCAAAGCCCTCAAAGAGCAAAAACAAGCGGTACAACGCTCTCAAAGAGAGCGAAAACTTTGGCTTGATTGGTTACTAAGCTTTTTGGGAATCATGATCTTGCTTTATTTGGTGCTAATGCTGATTATGAAATCAGTGTTGCCAATGCTGTTTAGTCTGGATGAAGAAAAAAATATCTTGTTAATTGGGGCAAATGCGGAACAAAAAGCGGAAAGAATTTATATTTTGCGGTTGGCACCAGAGTCAGAAATGACTAAGGTTTTTGTTTTAGATGCCAACGCTCTGGTGCCTGTGGCAGGTGGTTATGGCGAATATCCTTTAGGAAGTGTGGCGCCATTTTTGAGTTTAACTGGAGAAAAAGATCAGCAAAATCAAAATGCGCTAGTGGCGGTTTATAATTTTGCTTTGAAGCAAGCTCTGGATGAAGTCTATTTTGTGCCTGATTTACCCGATTTAACGAACTTAAAAGCGGTGAGAGAAAGTTTCTGGTCATTGGTGAAAGAAGAATTTGCGACTAAGTCTCAAATTCAACCAGAACTGGCAAAAATTTTCCTTTATTTACAAAAAGAAAACAATTTTTCGAGTGAAAATTTGTCTTTGACGGCTAATTTAGCGTTGGCGAAAGAAAAAAACGTGACTTGCCCGGTAGTAATTATTAATACAACTAAAATTAATGGTTTGGCAAGTCAAGTGTCAGCGGTGTTGGAAATGAGTGGAGCGCTAATTGTCAATCTGGAAAGTAATCAAGAAAATTTGGCTGAAACGGAAGTTTTTTATGATGAAAGAGAAGCTGAATGTGGGCAATTATTAACAAATTTGCAAAATAGTTTGCCGAAAATTGGACAGATTATTCCCGATCAAGGGGAAAAGGGGGCGCAAAAACGAGCGAAAATGGTAATCAAGTTGGGAAGAAGTTTGGCGGAATAAAAAAGAGAGAAGAAGATAATTAATCTTCGTCGCGATCGTTTTTATTGTCGTTGGCGCCAGCATCAGAATCAGAATCGTCATGAACAATATTGATAGGAACTTCATCGGCGAGCAAAAGTAAATCATCGCCAATGTTTTCATCGTCTTCAGCCTGATAAGAGCTATCGAAAGATAAACGATGAACATTGGCTGGAGATTGGTAAATTTCTTTGACAAAAATGCTACAGTGATTGCTAGTGCTACTGTGTAATTGGCAAAAATAACGATTGCCAGTGGCGATTAATTGACTTAAACGTAAAGAAATATCTTCAGGCATAGAACCGAGATAAATTTTGTCGGGTGTCTCGATGGAAATAAAACGGCTTTTGGGTTTGAGAATCAATTCTTGACCAACGTGTAAGCTGAGTAAGACTTGTTTACTAGCGAGACGACTAAGAGCGATAATCTTTGATTTGCTTGGTTCTTCAACGAAATTTTGAGCTTGGAATTGTGGAGTGCTGATGGTTTTGTTTTTGATATTAGTGAGTTGTTTCTGGGCGATAGGATTATGCTTGTCTAGAGTGAGAACGGTCTGAAAAGTCTGTTCGGCTAGATCCAGCTGCTGGTTTTGTAAATAGGCAAAACCGAGACGATTAAGAGCGGCGGTGTCGTCAGGATTGGCAGTAATAATATTTTGGTTGAAGACAATAGCTTGGGCCCAATCACCTTTTTTGGCGGCGTTAATAGCTGAAAGTTCCAAATTTTGAGTTGTTGACATAGTGGCGGTTATTATAGCATAAAGTTGCGATTTGAAAATTGATAAAAAATTGCGAAAAGCAGAAAAGCGGGAAAATGATATAATATGAGTGGAGGAAAGGAAAAATGAGAGTAAAAAAGGAGGAGAAAGGCGATTATGTCTGGTCATAGCAAGTGGAATAATATCAAGAATAAAAAAGGGGCTGAAGATGCGAAGCGCGCTCAGGCTTTTACGGCTTTGGTGAAAAACATCCGTTTGGCGGCAAAAAGCGGTGGTGATCCTAATGCTAATCCAACTTTGAGAGCGTGGGTAGAAAAAGCGAAAGAAGCGAATATGCCCAAGGATAAAATTCAGAAAGCGATTGACATTGGTTCGGGCAAGCTGAATGCGGGACAAATGCAAGAAATTAATTATGAATGTTTCGGCCCGGGTGGAGTGGGAATGATTGTAATGGCAGTGACAGACAATAATAATCGAACTAGTAGTGAATTGCGAGCGGTTTTAACCAGAGCTGGTGGAAGTTTGGGCGGTCCTGGCTGCACGAGTTATATGTTTGCTTTTGATAAAGAAAAGCAAGAATTTCAAGTGACCATGCCTTTGGCAGTGGAAAATGAAACGCGAGAGGCGATGTCAGAATTAATAGAAAAGATTTCTCAAATTGAAGGAGTGGAAGGAATCTATACGAGCATGGAGCCAGAGGTGGTGGACGAAGAAGGATAACGGCGAGCATTTTTTGGGGAGAGAAGGCAAGACTAGCAATAAGAAACCTAGAGGAGAGGCGGGTAGGTTTTTTGCGACGAAGGTGGAAAACTTTGCTTTTTTGGTTATTTTCCTGGGAAGAAGAGAATGAACATCAAGATGATGAAAATAGTTAAAAGGATATATTCAGTGATGGCACGGCGAAAAAGTTTTTCACGCAAATAACTCTGGATAATGCCAAGCATAAGATAAAAAATGGACATGACTAAAAGCGCTAAATGCCAAATTTTGATGGGTAAAAACGACAAGATGAGGGTAAATTCGGCAATAATTAGGGAGCCAAAAAAACTTAAATTAAGCAGAGTTGGTTTAATGACATTTTCTAGATTGACTGCCCAGGCAATAGTAAGAATAAGCGGGAAGTGAAGACAAAAAATAGCCAAAGCGTTCCAATAAAAAGCCAGATTGAAGGAAAAAATAATTTGCGTGCCTAAGAGAGAAATAATAATGGCAAAAAAAAGAGCGATTGCTTGGGCAGCGTTGGCAAGCTGAATAGTGCGGTTTTTAGCGACGGAAAAAATGTTGCCAGTAAGAAAAAGAGAGTAGGCGCCAAGAACAAAGAGCCCAAGGATGACAATCATACTCCAAAAAGTGGTGGGTAAAAGGAAATAAAAAGCTCCCAGGGTGAGAGAGTAGAGAGCTGGTAAGGGGAGAATGACGAGCCATTCGATGGGTTGAAGGTCTTCTTTAAGGGCGAACGCGGAAACAAAATAAGTAATGAAGCCAAAGGCAATGATGGAAAGATAGCGCCATTCAAGAGGCGTAAGCTGGATCAGCCAGAGTAAAACTCCTAAAAGAATGGCTAAAAAAACAAATTTTTCTCTTCTACGCATAAAAATGTCTCAGCAAATATAGCTTTGATTTCTCAATTATAACATAATTGAGAGGTAGATAGAGGGTGTGATAAAGGGACCTGATAATGAATACAACAATGAGCACAACGCTGAATAGGATAGTAGACAAGTGAGGTAATGGGGAAGGGGGAAAGAAAAAATAGAGACAAAGATCGTGAAAAATAGCATTGGAATAATGCGTGAATAATGAGACGGTGGCGAGGTTTTAACGCAAAAGACGCAATAATAGCGGTAATCATGCATTAATAATTAAAAACGAGAGAAAATTGGTGTTTTTAATCTGGATAATTGAATAATGCGTTAATATATTGATTATTATAATGTCCTTTGCAAGGAAATCAAAGAAGGAAAAGTATTTTTGTCTACAGAAAATAAATACTGGCAATGAAAGGTGATAATTTTTTGGCAAAAAATGGGAGAAATAAAAAACAAAAACGGATAAAAGAGATAAAGAATGTGAAGGGAATGCTCCAGGCTAGAAAATGTTTTTAGCAGAAAATTGGTGCGACTGATAATAAGAATCTGTGTAGAAAAAACTTGATGAATAGTTGTAATTTTTAATTTTGAGTTTTTGACAATTTTGATATGATTTTTATGAGAAAATATAGGAACAGTAGACATTATATCATAATTATTTGAGAGTAGGGGAAGGAAAAAATTAAAAACGACCAGGAGAGGATAATAAAAATTAATTCCCGCAAGGGACGACAATGTGAATCAGAGGAGAAGAAAATGAAGACTGGTAGATAAGACAAACTAATTTTGATTGCAAAAATGATGATAGTGCCGAGTTTCAAGCGTATGAAGAGAAGGGGAGTGGGACACAATTATTGGGTTGAGACTCGAGAAATGGACTAAATAGACGATTGTTTTTTTGGTGAGAAATGGAGCTGATGCTTTTACTGATTTATCTTGGTTTGGAAAAATAATTTTGGCAATGCGATGAGTAGATTTTGCTTGATAATTAGGGTAAAAATTATTTTTCCATAATAATCTGCGGGAAAAGTGACGCAAGAGTAAGACAGAGTGGAGGAGTGAGGCTTTTTTGAGTCTGACTTGAGTAAAATATCCTATAATATTAGGAGGCTGATATAGTTTGATAGCTTTGTGTGGCAGCGTGTGGTAGGAAAATGATATAGTTTGATATACTTACAAACAAAATTTGGGAGCCAAAGAACTGGTGGAAAACTTTTTTGAGTAAAGAGAGGTAAATTGAAAGATATAGAAAATGGAAAATGACGTGATGATAAATGGGCGGCAAAGAAGTATTCTGTAACCGGTTTTAAGGTGGAAAAGCGGTTTTGTAAAAAAGGTGAAAAGGTCCTTCTCCTCTTGAAGGAAACTGGGATAAGAAAAAATTGAAACATCAATGATATAGTTTGATAGAGTAAACATTATGTAAACTAAATATTATAGGGTCTTATTAATGACTAATATTTGATGCTTCCAGGCTAAAATATGGGCGTAGAAAACCCGAAACCATTTTTAAAGATAGTCAAAATTTGAACTAGAAAGAAGAAATAGCTTCAGATGACAGCTCTGGAAAGAGTGAAAAGCTGATGATAAAAGTGGATTAGCAGTCGTAGAATGCGGGCGATGTCTGATTGGAAGTAATGGTGTCTAATTAAGGGGTTGCCCTTCAGGCTTAGGTCTTTGGCTATCGAAGAACGTTTTTTTAATGATAAATTATCTGTGTGAGAGAGGGCTAAATTGTTAAAGTAATGTGACGGTAGTATTTCTGGTTATCTCACTTTCCTCCTCTCTTACAAGAGGGCTAATTTAAAGGTGTTTTGAGGCTTAAAGTGGGGAAAGGTTTATGTCGCACAATATAACTTTTGCGACTTTCTATCTTAAAAATTGGTTTTTTTCTATTTTTAATTAATGTTTTTAAGTGGTTTGTCAAAGGCTTTTTATAAATTTAGGCGGGCTTTGGCATGACGGCTTACCTCCTCTCTTGAAAGATGACTGCCAAAGCCCGCTCTGGACACGATGGTTTTTTGCCTGGTTTAGCCTGGAGAAATTGGGCAAAAAAACACCTCCGACTCCCCTATTTAGCCTCTTTTCCAGAGGTAGAAGTGTTTTTTTGCTTGAAAAAAGTGGGAAAATTAATTTTTAAAAATATGAGAAAACTAAAAAACATGAGATGTAAAACTGCAAGACGATTAATTAAGCAACGCTGAAGAATGCCACTCGACCTGAGATTTATCTGGAATGCTGATTAACGTGCTTTATCGGTTAACGCCTGCAAGAAAACTGAAGATGTGCACTTTAATTTTAAAAGTACTGGGAGTCTGTTTTTTTTGCTTGACTTCAGAAACAAGAGAGAAGAAGGAAAAGATGAGCGAGTAAATGGGTAAAAATAAAAATAGAAAGAATATTAATCGATAATTGAAAAAAGTGAAAGAATTTGAATGTCAAAAAAGCGGAATTCAAAAAATGGCGCAAGAATTGAGGAAACTAGAACTGGAAATCTTTACATGAATGATCAACTATTCCAATTTAAAATAAAAAGCCGATTTTGGGGCATTAGAATGCTTTACCAGACTAAATATAAGCTAGGAGCGGTAAATAAGCGGAGAAAATAAGCAAAATGCTGCCATAATGTGATTGATATTGCAAGTGGTATTAAAATTAGCCATACAATTACAATGATGAGAGATGGGTATAAATGTGGTAGAATCGTTTTATGGAAACGAGCAAAGTCAATGAAGTAATAGTGCTTTTTTTAGAGCATCTGGAAGTGGAAAAAAATGTGAGCCGACTGACAATCCGGAATTATCGTCAGTATTTGGCGAAGTTGAATGATTGGTTGGCGACTAAACAAGTATCGGATATCAAAGATTTAAATATGGAATTGGTGCGTAAGTATCGCTTGTATTTAGCGCGAGTACTATCTGATAAAGGCGAGCCGCTGTCAAAGAAGACGCAGGCTTATTATCTTATTGCCTTGAGAAGTATGCTTAAGTGGCTGACAAAAAATGAGGTAGCTGTTTTGCCTCCAGACAGGATTGACTTGCCAAAAGCAGAAGCAGTAGCAATGCGTTATACGGATACTCAACACATAGAAGTATTATTGTCTGCACCAGATATGACAACAAAAAGTGGTTTAAGAGACCGAGCAATTATGGAACTTTTGTTTTCTACCGGACTGAGAGTAAGTGAATTGGTGGGTTTAAATCGGGAACAAATTAATCTGGAGTCAGGTGAATTCGGTGTCATTGGTAAAGGTCGTCGGCCTCGAGTGGTGTTTATTTCTGACCGAGCTAAATTTTGGTTGCGGCAGTGGCTAACGAGTAGGGAAGACGAGTGGTCTCCCCTATTTATTCATTTTGCGGGTAAAAAAGAGAACAATCTGTATGATACTGGAGAAAAGATGCGTCTTACTGTACGGAGTGTCCAGAGAATTGTGGATAAATACGCTAAAAAATGTAATTTACCGGTGAAATTATCACCTCATGGTCTGAGGCATTCTTTTGCGACTGATCTTATCAGTAACGGAGCGAATATTCGTGACGTACAGGAGATGCTAGGGCATAAAAGTATTGTCACGACTCAAATTTATACGCATGTTACCAAACCTCAGCTACATCAGGCTTATGAAAAATTCCATTCTTTGGAAAAATAGAGACTGTAATTTTCTATTAATTTAAGTAAAAGAAGATATCAAAAGAAAACAAAATAATTTAAAGGTGCCTTTATAGTAGTTTTAGCATATCAAACTCATCAGTGCTAAGAGGAAAAAATAAAATAAAATCTTGATTTATAGGCGTTTTTTAATTTTTGCTTCTCCTCTACTCTATTTTTAGAGGAGAGCGGGTAAATTTTCTAGCCAAAGAGCTAGACCGTCTTGATCGGTGTCGGCGAGAGTGTTAAAAGAGAATTTTTTGATGGCAGCAACGGCGTTGCCCATAATAAAAGGATGGCCAACTGTTTCTAAAGCTTCGAGGTCATTCTCACTATCGCCAACCATAGCTATGTTTTCCAAAGGTACGTGATTGAGAACGGCCCAATTTTTAATAGCAGAGCCTTTATTGACGCCTTGAGCAGTGAGATCAATATAAACTTCATCATGATAACTATGCATAATTTTGTAGTGGACCTTGTTTTGGGCAAGGATGTCTAAAAAGCCAGGAGTCAAATGATGACAATTAAGTAAAGAGAGAGGTTGACTGTATTGTGGTTGAAAGGTGACGAGGGCAGGATCAATAGGATGATGACTAATAAAGTCGGCGACGGCTGCTTCTTGATTGATAAGGATATGAGTGTTGTTGGTAGTGAGGATGAGGACGTTTTCTTGGGCGGCGGCGGCAAAAAGCGTGCTGACAAGAGAAGCGGGCAAAAGATTTTGCCAGATAAGTTGATGGTTGCTGGTAGAAATTTGGGCGCCGCCGCTGATGATATGTTGCCGTTCTGGCGGGAAAAGATCGAGGGGATTGAGAATATAATCGAGAAAAAGCCATTGACGACCGGTGCAAAGACCAATAATGTAACCTTTATTTTGAGCCTGAATTAAGGCTTGGCGGGTACGTGGGGTAATTTGTTTTTGACTATTAGTAATGGTCTTATCGACGTCGAGAAAAATGTGAGTGAGCATAAAAAGTGGACCTTAGGGGGATCGAACCCCTTACCTCTTCTATGCCATAGAAGCGCTCTACCAAGTGAGCTAAAGGCCCAAAAATATCAAAGTGTAGTTATTATAACATAAAAAATAAAATAAAAACAATGATAAGGTCAAGATCGAAAAAGAAAAAGCGAGAAGAAGAGAAATGATGGAGAAAATAGACTTTATAAGTGAAAGTCAAAAGTTATAAATATGACAAAAGGGGCGTTAAGACTTATTAATGGGGATGGTTTTTTGCAGTATAAAACTTATAGGAACTGTTATTAGCAGTAATGCGTCATGTCTGCTAAGAAAAAAAGTGAAAATAAAATACTGATTTATCAATGCAATTTTAATAGTAACTCTGGACAACTTAAAGCAGACAAAAAATAAAGAGTGTGAAAGAAAATTTTCCTCTCCCCTACTCTATTTAAGCGTCAGTTGGCGTTTCAGTATCTGAAGACTCTTCTCCTTTGAGTGTCAAGGCAGCAGTGGCAACTTGGTCATTGCCGTTGAGACGAATTAAAATGACACCTTGAGTGGAACGGGAAAGAATAGGAATGTCTTTAATAGCAAGCTTGATAGTTTGACCTTCATTGGTGCTGATGATGACATCTTCGTGACAAGTTTTGACTAAGAAAGCCTTACTAAGATTGCCAGTCTTTTTATTAACTTCGGCGACTTTTAAACCAGAACCAGAACGTTTCTGGACTGGATAACCCTCAATTGGCGTCATTTTGCCCATACCACCTTCGGTAATGGTAAAAAGATGACGCTTCTGATTTTTTTCTGCAGCAGCAATGATTTCAACATCAACGACGTAATCGCCATTGAGAGTAATGCCTTTAACGCCTTTAGTGTCGCGTGAGCTCGCTTTGACCTCTTTTTCGCTGAAGCGAATAGATTTGCCTTTATAAGTGATGAGAATAATTTCGTCATTACCAGTGGTAATTTGTCCCCAAACTAGCTCGTCATCTTTGTTAAGATCAATAGCAATAATACCGTTTTGGCGGATATTGTCGTATTGTTTGACAGCAGTTTTTTTAATTAAACCTTGCTTAGTAATTAAAGCAATAAAGTTTTTACTATTGGTTTCAAAATCAAATTTCAAGATGGATTCTACTTTTTCATCTGGTTTAAGGTTAATGAGATTGACTACGGCAGTGCCTTTGGCAGTCTTGCTGCTTTCTGGAATTTCATAAGCCTTGATTTTGAAAACGCGGCCAAGGTTGGTAAAGAAGAGCAAATCACTATGAGTGTTGACGGTAAGTAAACACTTGACGACGTCTTCTTCTTTCATTTTGACGCCGACAACACCTTTACCGCCGCGGCTTTGGGCGCGGAAAGCGTCTGGAGAAATACGTTTGATATAACCGGTTTTGGTCAAAGTAATGACTGCACTTTCGTCGGCAATCAAGTCTTCGTCGCTAAATTCGCCGACTTTACCTTTAACGACTTTAGTGCGACGTTTGTCGCCGTAATTATCAATTAATTCTTGAGTTTCCGCGATTAAAACGTCAAGCACAGCTTGTGGATCGCCTAGAAGCTTGAGCAAATGATTGATAGTTTCTTGAAGTTGCTTATATTCGGCTTCAATTTTTTCTCTTTCCAAGCCTTGAAGTTTGGCCAAACGCATATCTAAAATAGCTTGAGCTTGAATTTCTGAAAGGCCGAAACGAGCCATTAACCGTTCTTTAGCATCGTCGTAACTAGAACGAATAAGCTTGATTATTTCGTCTAAATTGTTGAGAGCAATAATCAAACCTTCTAAAATATGAGCGCGATCTCTGGCTTTAATTAATTCGAATTGAGCGCGACGAATGATGACTTGTTGACGATGAGTAACATATTCGCGCAGAATTTGTTTGATATTCATGAGTTGCGGCACGCCGTCACTGTTCAAAGCGACCATATTGACAGGAAAACTAGACTGAAATTCGGTTAGTTTGAAAAGTTTATTCAAAACCACTTTTGGCTGAGCGTCTTTTTTCAAATCAATAGTGATTTGCATACCTTTACGGTCGGAATGGTCGTTGGCATCGCGGATACCGATGATTTTTTTAGCTTTGACTAATTCACCAATTTTTTCAAGGAGTTTGGCTTTGTTGACTTGGTAAGGGATTTCGGTGGCAATAATTTGCCAACCGCCTTTTTTAGTTTCGATAATTTCGGTTTTGGCGCGGACGATAATGCGGCCGCGCCCAGTGAGATAAGCTTCGTTGATGGCTTTTTTATCAAAAATAATAGCACCACCAGGGAAATCTGGACCTTGAATATGATCCATAATTTCTTCAAAAGAAATGTCGCTCAAAAATTTTCCCGCCAATTCTTTGCTGGGACGGCTGATAGCGGCATCAATAAGTGTTTGATTCGCTTTGAGACTGTCTTTGTCTGTAGGTTGGACAATAGTGCTAATATCCAAGGCGTTGGCGTCTTCAACGTGCCCATGGTTGACCATGGCGATAATAGCTTGACAGACTTCGGTAAGATTGTGAGGAGGGATTTTGGTGGCCATACCGACAGCAATACCTTCAGAGCCCATGAGTAACAGATTAGGAATTTTTCCTGGTAAAACGGATGGTTCTTTGAGCGAGCCATCAAAGTTATCAATCATCGGTACGGTGTCTTTATCAATGTCGGCCAAAATTTCGTCAGAAATTTTGGCTAATTTGGCTTCAGTGTAACGCATAGCGGCTGGACTATCGCCATCAACGCTACCAAAGTTACCTTGTCCATCCACTAAAGGATAACGCATGCTAAAATCTTGAGCTAGACGCGCGAGAGCCATGTAAACAGATGAGTCACCGTGTGGGTGATACTTACCTAAAACATCACCAACGATACGAGCGCATTTTTTATACACACTGGTGTAGTGAATACCAGTACGGTGCATAGAATATAAAATGCGCCGATGAACTGGTTTCATGCCGTCTCGCGCGTCTGGCAAAGCTCGAGCCACAATCACACTCATAGCGTAATCTAGGTATGAGTGCTCCATTTCAGTAATAATATTTTGATGTTTGAGCTTGCCAAAAGGAGAATCTTCAATGTGTCCGTCTTGATTGTCAGTAGTGAGATCGACGTAACTAATGTCAGCGCTGGCAACGTCATCACCATTGATTTGGTCGTGAGTAATAGTAGTTTCTTGGTTGATAGTGGTTTCGACACTTTCGTCGATACTATCGTCATTAAGATTTTCAATTTTTGTCTCTGGCATAACCCCTTTTCAGCTCAATTCAATTTCAATTAAGAATGAAATTTTTCTTGAGCTTTTTTAATAATTTTTTCGGCTTCGTCAATACCTTTCCATTCTTTGAGTTTGACGAATTTCTCTGGTTCTAAGTCTTTGTAATGTTCAAAAAAGTGACGAATAGTCGCTTTACGAGCTTCAGGAATATCCGCTAAGCTGCTCCAAGCGCCACAAATGGGATCAATTTTGGTGGTGGCAGGAACGCAAATAATTTTGTTGTCGACACCGTTTTCATCGGCCATTTCCAAAACACCAATAACTTTACATTTAACAATAACTCCTGGGATAATTGGTTGACTAATAAAAAGTAAAGCATCGAGAGCATCGCCGTCTTCGCCAAGGGTGTTTTCAATTAAACCGTAATTGACGGGATAGCCCATAGCAGTAGGCATGAGTCTATCAACGCAAATTTCTTTAGTTTCTTCATCGAGCTCGTATTTAACCAGAGAACCTTCTGGGATTTCGATGAGGACTTTGAGTGTATCGGTCATATTTCTTTACCTTTCTTTTTCTAATTAGAATTAATTAAATATCTAAAGTGGCTAATTTGGCATGAGTTTGAATGAATTTTTTGCGCGGAGCGACCTCATCACCCATTAAAGTGGTGAAAGTTTTATCCATTGACTCAACGTCGCTTAAAGTAATTTTTTTGAGCATGCGATGTTCTGGATTCATAGTAGTTTCCCAAAGTTGCTCAGCGTTCATTTCGCCCAAACCTTTATAACGTTGGATATTGATATTGGCTTTGGGATTTTTTCCCTTGATTTCTTTGATGGCATCATCGCGTTCACTTTCAGTATAGACGTATTTTTCGCGTTTACCGTCGGTAACTTTGAAAAGTGGCGGCATAGCCACATATAAGTAGCCACCTTTAATTACCTCTGGTAAATGACGATAGAAAAAAGTCAAAGCCAAAGTAGTAATATGTTCACCGTCAACGTCAGCATCAGTCATAACGATAATACGATGATAACGGAGCTTAGCGGGATTAAAAGTCTCGCCGATACCCGCGCCCAAAGCAATAATTAAGTTTTTGAGTTCTTCGGTGTCAATAATCCGATTGAGACGGGCGCGTTCGGTATTGAGAATTTTGCCGCGGAGCGGGAAAATAGCCTGAAATCGGCGGTCTCTCCCCTGTTTGGCGCTACCACCAGCGGAATCACCCTCGACCATGTAAATTTCACATTCTTCTGGTTTACGAGACTGACAGTCAGCAAGCTTGCCAGGAAGACCGCCACCTTCAAGAACACCTTTGCGAATAACAGCGTCTTTGGCAGCGCGCGCGGCCAGACGGGCGCGCGCGGCGAGCATAATTTTGTCAATAATAGCTCTGCCAACTTTGGGGTTTTCTTCAAGAAATTCAGTGAAAGCATCCTTAAAAGTTTGATAAACAGCGCTTTGAGCTTCACTGTTGTTAAGTTTGGCTTTGGTTTGTGATTCGAATTGAAGATCGTTGGCTGGCATTTTGACAAAAACAACAGCGGTCAAACCTTCGCGCAAATCGTCACTGGTAAAAGACTCTTTTTCTCGAAGGAGTTTATTTTTATCAGCGTAATCCTTGAGGACTTTATTAAGTGCGGTTCGGAAACCATTGACGTGTGTGCCTCCATCTGGAGTATGAATAACGTTCACATAGGATTCCAAACGTTCATTGTAACTGTCATTGTATTGTAAAGAAACTTCGACACCAATAGTTTTGTGCAAAGTTTCGTCATGCCAATTACGATTGAGATAAAAAACGTCGTGCAAAGCATTTTTACTTCGATTAAGGTGCTCAACTAATGAACGAATACCGTTTTCGAAGTAATAGTGGCGGTTAATTTTGGCGACGCTATCATTGAAATCGAAGTAAATTTTGGCCATGAGATAGGCGCGATCTTTGACGATAGTCACCAGTTGCTTAGTGGAGAAACTTGTGGTTTCAAAAATGGTTTTGTCTGGAATAAAACTGACTAAAGTGCCGGTTTCGCCACCAATCAAGGCGGGAGCGGCTTGGGGAAACATCGCTTCTAGTTCAGCTTGAGAAATAACTTTGACGTGAGCCAAAATTTTTCCTTGAGATAAGCCTAAATAATGATATTTATTGTCTCTTTTGACGACGACTCGCATTAAAGATGAGAGAGCATTGACAGCTGAGCTACCAATACCATGAAGTCCGCCAGAAGCTTGATAAGCGGTTTCCTCAAATTTACCACCAGCATGAAGTTTGGTGAGAACTACTTCCAAAGCAGAAACACCACTACTGTGCATATCGACAGGAATACCGCGGCCATTGTCAACGACAATAATTTCTTCATCGCCGAAAGATTCTGGCTGCTCGATGAGCTTGGCTAAGCTCGGATCGGCTTGTTGATGGAAAAGACGGATTTTTTTGCCAAAACCGGAGATTGCTTCATCGACGGCATTATCAAGAATTTCTTTGGCCAGATGATGAAGGCCGTGACTGTCGGTGGAACCGATATACATACCGGGACGCTTGCGAACTGGCTCTAAACCTTCTAAAACTTTAATTTGACTGGCGGAATATTGACTTTCAACTGTCATAGACATTAGAGTTTAACACAAAAAATGAAATTTGCAAGTGGGGGTTTTATCATTCGCAGCCTAAAACGGGCGAATTTAGCCTATTTAGACGCGTCAAAAAACAAAAAAGTAGAAATCCTCGCGTTTTGTCAAAATGACAAAACGCGAGGAAAAAAAGATAAACAGGCTTACGAGCTCTCAATACCAGCATTTCAACGATGTTTGAGAGCAAAGTAGCGAATATGACCAAAAATTAACAAGGGAAAGAGAATAAGGGTGGTAGAGAGAGAAGGAAAAATTTGAGTTAGCGCCAACCAACCAAGAGAAAAGTAACTGACAAAGGTCCAAGAGTCGATACGATCACCAACACCGCCGTGAGCACCAAAAAAGAAAATTTGTTTACCACGATAGATAAAGTAAAAATCTTTGATACCAAAACTTCTTTTCAGGCTGGAAAAGTAAAGATCGCCTAACTGAGCGAGCCAAGCGCAAATTAAACCCCAGACGTAAGCCAAGGGATTTAATAAAGGTTGACTTTGGAAAAAGATTACGGTGGCATTGTTGGCGATAATAGAGGGTTGCCAGACTGATTGAGCAATGAAAAGTAATAAGGGAAAACCAAGAGTGCCGCCTAAAAGTCCTGCCCAAGCTCCTGCCCAAGTTTTTTTTGGCGAAATCTCGGAAGCAAAGGGCAAACTAGAATGACCCAGACTTTTAGTCCAAAAACTACCCCAGAGATTGGCACAAACATCGACAAACATCACTTGTAAAATGACCACTAGACAACACCAGGGAGTGAGAAAAACGGCTAGCAAATCCAAACAGAAAAGCGCAAGTAAAGGTAGCAGTGCTTTTTCGCCTTTGTTTTGTTGGCGAAATTCCAATAAAACCAAAAGCCCTAAAACCAGAGTGTAAAGCAAGAAGAGATGTAGGTGAAGACAAGCAACAACAGTGACAACGAGAATGAGCGGAGCACCGAGAGTTTTACGAGCGAGCCGATTGAGTGAATGTGACATCTTATTGTCCTCCTTTTTTAAGATGATCGGTCGAGAAATAAAACACCAATGTCTGCGTGAATGGTAAACCTGTTTGTAATTGGTAAAGAGCCGAATAAAAACAGCAAAAGTTTTTATCCAAGACTACTTATGAGCTTGATTGTAACAGTAAAAGTTATTTTTTGAGAATGAAAACAAATTGACCAGTGGGGAAAAGATGATAATTTTGGCGGATAAAGGCGGCGGCGGCGCGCTTGGCCCGATGACGCTCAACGGAAAGCGGGAAAGTTTTTTTGGGAGCAACGAAAGCGATTTGCGCTTGAGGCAGCTGTGAATCAAGTTGATAGTAAAGGAGGCCAAGCGCGGTGGGTTTTTTGCGCGCCTGACGAAAAAAGGATGATGGAATTTGACCTAAAAGGCGTTGATTCTTACTTAACATCTCAAGGCTTATTATAACATGTGCTATAATAAGCTTCATGAACATTTTAATTCCAGATTCGTGGTTACGAGAGTATTTAGAAACAGAAGCTGAACCTGAAGTGATTGCGCGAGAGGTGTCTTTGTGTGGACCAAGTGTAGAAAGAATAGAAGAAATTGAAGGTGAAACGGTTTACGATATCGAAGTGACGACCAATCGAGTGGACACAGCCTGTGTCAGGGGTTTCGCGCGAGAAGCGGCAGTGATTTTACAAGCAGCGGGAATAAAGGCGAAATTTTTGGAGACGGGTAAAGAAAAAAGTCTGAGTTTAAAACAATTTAGCGTGAATGCAAAATTGAAGTTGCCAAAAATTTCGCTGGAGACTGAAGCGGTAAAAAGAATTTTAACGGTGGTCTTAGATCAAGTAAAAGAGACGGCTACTCCCCCATTAATGGCAAAAAGATTACGACAAATCGGCGAAAACGTGCATACCAGTGTTATTGACATCACCAACTACATTACTCACGAACTTGGGCATCCTTGCCATGCTTTTGATTATGATAAAGTCATGGCCTTGGGTGGAGAAATCCGCGTGAAACAGGCGGATAAAGGTAAAAAATTTGTAACTTTGGACGGTGTGGAACATCAAACTGTTGGCGGCGAGGTGGTTTTTGAAAGTAAAACAGGGGAAATCATTGATTTACCAGCAATAAAAGGCACGGCAAACACGGCGATTGATGAAAACACTCAAAAAGTGCTGTTTTGGTTGGAAAATATGGATGCCAAAGTCGTACGGCAAGCAAGTATGAGCCATGCCATCAGAACGGTAGCGGCAATTTTAAATGAAAAGAATGTAGATCCAACTCTAGCGAGTGAAGTCATGGCTCGTGGTTTGCAATTGTTTCAACAAATTTGTCAAGCTCAAATTGCTAGTCAGATTGAGGATAAATGGCCAGAGAAAACAGCGGAAAAAACGATTAAATTAAGTTTGCAACGTTTAAGTGATTATCTAGGAGTAAACTTGGCTGAAGAAAAAGTGAAGCAAATTTTGCAAAATCTAGGCTTTGCGGTCACGATCGCGGATGAGCAAAATTTGCTGGTGATGCCGCCTAGTTTCAGAAGTGTAGACGTGAAAGAACAGGCAGACGTTATTGAAGAAGTGGCACGGATTTATGGCTACGCTAAAATTGAAGGCAAATTGGATTTCGCAGTGACAACATTACCAAAACAAGATGAGTATAATTTTGCTCTAGAGGGTAAAATGAGTCATTTTTTGGCGGGGAAAGGCCTAAGCGAAGTTTACACTTATTCCATGGTAAGCGAGGAATTAGCAAAAATGGAAACTGGAGCATTGGAGGAAAAATTACGAGTCAGTAATCCTCTTAATGACGAGTTAGTCTATCTAAGACAGAAATTGATACCGTCTTTAGCACAAGTTTATAAAAATAATTTAGGTAAGACAAACAAAGTGGCGGGCGTTTTTGAAGTGGCAAAAACTTATTTTGCTGGCAAAAAAGATGATCAAGTAAAAGAAGAATTGCATTTAGCAGTAGTAAGCGATCATAGTTACCGGCAGTCAAGAGCATGGTTGGAACAATTATTGGCTTTAGCTTATATAAAAAAGATCAGGGTGGAAGAAAATACGGGCAAAATTGCCACTGAAAATGGGAAAGAAACGCTTGGACTCATCACAATTTTGCCTGATGGAAAAGTGGCTTGGGAACTAAACTTATTGACAGTGGTGAAATTGGCGGCTAAGTATCCACATTATCAGGCTTTAAATAATAAACCAATGATAATAGAAGATTTAACTTTTGTGTTTAAGTCTGGACAAGCGGTGGGGCCAATCATAGAAAAAATGACTCAAATCGATAACTTGATTAAAAACGTGGCTCTGAAAGATGTATACGAGCAAAATTATACTTTTACTTATCAATATCAAGGAAAAGAAGAAACGATTTCTAATCTGGAAGTAGCTCCAGTGAGAGCAAAAATCGTGGAAATGATGCAAAATGAAGGTTGCGAGCTGGTGGGAAAGATTTGAGAATCAGTTATTAACGGCTGGAGTGATAATTTCAGCCTTAAATTTATTTGTCAAAAGTGGAATTGAAGCGGCAACTATTGATGGTTGGCTGGTGGATTATTTATTGATTAAGATATATGCGGGTGAAATCATCTTAGCCATAGGGGTTATTGCGGTAATTGTGCGGGAAAAGTGGAAACTGGGTCAGTGGGTAAAGAAAAACTTTTTATTATTAGCGGCGGGCGTGTGTATATGGGCAATTGCTTTAAGTAAAGCGGTAGCGCCTATGGTGATGATTACAAAAACAGCGGAAATCGTTTTATTAGGAGTAGCTGCGGTAATTGTGCGGGAAAAGTGGGGGGCGAGCCCAGATTGGAGAAAAAAATGGCAAAAGTTGGTCGCTGGTTTGATTACAGGAGAAAGTGCTTTAGCCATTTATCAATTTTGGCAACAAAAAAGCTTGTTTCCCTACCCTATCTTAGGAGAAACGGTGATAGAAGGGGCGACCACGGATGTAATGAGAGCAAGCTTTTTGGGGAAAACCATGATTTTGCCGTATGGGACTTTTAGTCATCCAAATATTTTGGCCGGCTCATTGGCAATTTGGTTGTGGTGGAGTTGGCGGGAGACGGGTTGGCGTGAGCCGAACGAAAAAATGATGGCGTTTTTGGGTTTGCTAGTGATTCTATTAACAAGATCTATAGGCGCGATAATATTTGTGATTTTATTGACAATCGGTGAAATGCAGAGAAGACGAAAAGAAAGAAACGGGAAAAAGTCAGTGCGCGCAGAAAAAGAAGAAAAGAGCGGCACAATAAAAAAAGAAACAGCACAAAAAGCGTGGTTAAAGCGGAAAATCAGTGGCATTAGCTTGATTATTATAGGTATCTTAGTCCCTTTAATGATGATGGGCGCGGCAATAAGGTGGTCGGAGAATATGTCAGTGGTGCGCCGCGCCCACTTGAACCAAGTTGCCTTAAAAATGTGGGAGAAATCACCTTTTTTTGGTGTGGGAATAGGACAATTTACAGTGCACATAAGTGATTTTTGGTCCGATAATAAATTTACGCAACCAGTACATAATGTTTTTTTACTGATAGTGGCAGAAATTGGTATTGTGGGAGTAGGGTGGCTGATATGGTTTAGTTGGAGCCAAAGAAAAATCTGGCAAAAATGGTGGCAGCAAGGACAATTAAACAATTTTTGGGTTGCTTTAGCCTGGATAATACTGTTTTCTTGGGACCATTATTTACTCACAAGTTTTTGGGGTATGCTATTGTGGCTAGTGTTTTTGTAAGAGCAAATTTGTAGATATTCCGCACTAAAACAACAGAGTTATTTCGTTGTTTTTATGCTAAAATAGTGAAAGAAAATGTGAAAACTGAAAATTTTTATCAAGTAAATGATAAAATAAAAAAGGTGGATAAAAATGCGGATAAATAAAAATTGTAACTCAATTAAAAAAGCGAATTTTATCTTTGATAAACAGATTTGCTTGACAAATCAACAGAATTGTTGTAACACACACACACACACACACACACACA